>JANMGB010000239.1:0-1794 GCA_031374415.1 Burkholderiales bacterium | reverse complement strand
TGCCGGCGTGGGTCACAGTCCAGATTCTCGACGCCGCTCGTCCGTGGTCGACACTGCCTCTCCACAGCAAGTGGAGCTTGGTGTGCGCGGTCAAACACTACCACGGTCGCCGTTTTCAGGCCTAAAGTGTGACTTGCTCGCTCGTCACATTGAAGCTTCGGACTGGTTGATCAAGTTCTCGGTACCCACCCGGCCACAATCTTTGTGACGTGCGTAGTCCTACCCCTCGAACTATTCCGGTCATCGGAAGAAACTCTTGGGCAAAAGCTGGTACCACCATTATGGCAAACGCCAATCCATTCCATGTCATCGGCCATGCGCGTGTTGCACGCAACATTTCCTTTGCCAACAACGCCACGTCCGCAGAACTCGACCTTCTCGAGTCGGACTACAAGGCGTCGATCGAGTTCTTCATGACGGACCCCCGTCTATTCGGCAACGACTGCCCGCCCGGCGCCAACGGCGCTCGAGACCGAACCACCATTTTCCGTTATTTTTTGCTTCTTCTCAACCTTCTGATCCAACTCTATCCCGCACGAGCGCTCAAGCTCCAGGCGGTTCTCGACGAGAAGATTGCGCTGCAGCAGCGCAAAACCGCCGTCGAGCACATCGGCGACTTTTTGGAAGGCGTGCGACGTGGCACGACCCGGATCCCGTCCAGAGCGATCGCGCTGGCGACGTTCAGCAAGCTCACCAAGCAGCAGAAGAAGACCGCCGGCTTCGTGGCGGGCCCCGTCCTCAATCCCGGCCGCCCCAGCGCCAACCTCGCGCGCGCTCACGCCCTACGCGCTCCGCTTTCCGCCTTGCTCACGCAGCACGGCCACGCCAACCGCGCCGTCGCTGCGACCAGGGGCGAGTTCATGCCGCTCCTGCGCAGCGCCGTCAACCAGGCCGGCAAGACCCGAGCGCGCGAGTCTCGCAATCGCCGCTCGCTGGCGGTGCACCCGCTGGTGGCGGGCACCAGCAGGGACCGCGCGTTCATCGAGAAGAAGCTCGTCCAGTGGATGCAGCGCACGGCCGCGCGCAGCAAAGCCGACCTCGAGATCATCACGAACCGCGCCGTCGAGTTGTGCCGCCGCCACCGTTTCACCTTCGCTCACCACGTTTTTTCTAGCATCGCGCGCAAGTGCTCGGCGCATGTGGCTGCCCGCGCCAAGCCCAAGACCTGCCTGGCCATCGTCAGCTTCAACATCAACGGCGCGCAGCTCAACATTCTCAGCGCCGTCGCCCGTCTGACCGCGCCCGAGTATGCTCGCATCCCGGACGTCATCTTGCTGCAGGAGACCAAGCCTGGCGACCTGCCGCTGCCTCGCGTGCCCGGCTACACGATCCACGCGCAGTCGCGCATCGTCGGCGGCGACGCAAGCGCCAGAGGCGGCGGCACCGCCGTCCTGGTGCGCTCGCACATTGCGGCGTCCGTCGTCGACAGCGCGTCGCGCCGCTCCGAGGGCAAGCAGATCGAGTGGATCACCGTCCGACTCGCCACGGTGCCGCCGATTCACGTCGTCTCTGTGTATCGCCCGCCGGAGACGACCGCCGCCGACGACGACAAGGCCATCACCGAGTTCACCGGCGGCCTGAAGAACATCAGCGCGTCGAAGATGCTCGTCGTCGGCGGCGACATGAACCTGACGCTGCGCGCCGACGCCAGAGTGGATCCGCACGCCGCGCGCACGGGCGCCTGGCTCCGCGCGCTCGAGCAAGCGCTCGCACTGAAGGCAGTCGACAGCAATCCGCCGCTCAACCACGGCTTCCGCACGACGCGCGTCGTCGGCAACCGCGAGATCGACTACC
>JANMGB010000188.1:0-7705 GCA_031374415.1 Burkholderiales bacterium | reverse complement strand
GCTCCCGGCGATGCGCCAGGATCGGGCAAACTGGGCTCAATGTTCATCGTGTCCTTGGCTTGATCTTTGATCTTCATACCTACCTCGTTGCTCGCTAATCTCTCGGGAGTAGGTGGCGCAGGTCATATTGGCACGGGGGGGCGATCAACGTGCGAGCTTCGCTGTCGCGGGGAAGAGGTTCTGTGGCTGCTCCTGCATCCAGAACTTCGCCATCCACACTCACTGTTTTTCCCGAGTCTTCGACCTGTGACCATGACTCGACGAGGCGATCGGATAGCCAGCGGCAGGCCTGCACCAGGAATGCGCCCGAGCCCATGGCCGGGTCGCAAATCTTGAGGTCGAGCAACTGAGCGGGAGATTTCAGTACCCAGCGATCGCGCGATGCTCCCTCGGCCGGGCCGACATAGGCCTCTGGCGTGAGAGTCTCGGCGACGATTGCTTCGGTCAGCGATTTCGGGGTGTAGTGGGTGCCGGTTTCGCGACGGTCGGAACCGGTGGTGACGATGAAGGCACCTGCGGGATAGACCAGCGGATAGCCCCATGGATCGGTACGCAGCAGATGGGCATAGGGTTTGACGCGGTCGCGGAGCTTGGTGTCGCCCTGGCAAGCAGTCAGGAGACGGTCGGCCAGGGTGTCGTCGACGGGCTTGACCAGATCATTACGCACCCGGCTGGCAGAACTACCAGAGCGTTCTTGCAGCAACTCGGCCAACTGCGCAGCGCCATCCAAGCGTGCCGAATCCAGCTCGGCCAGCTTGATCCATGGCGTCTTGGCGCTCTTGGTGGCCCCCACTTCTAGTGTGACTTCATCGGTACGTTTGACGGTGCGCTCAAGCAGACCCTCATACACATAGCCGATCTGTTCGACATCCAGTACACGGTAAGACAGCGTGCGGCCCTGGAATTGCTGGATGGCTTCCAGCAGCAGTAGCACAGTACGGTTGTCGATAGGCAGCGGCTTGGCTGCATCGCTGCGCCAGTTCGAGCCTTTGGCCCGCCCCTCAAGGAAGGGGAAGCGGTCGGGATCGAACAGCGAGCCGCCCAAGGCTGGCAGGCGCAGGTTTTCGTGCTCAATGCCACCGAATACGGCGCGGAAGATCGCTAGCAAACGCGACCATGCGTCCCAGCGGCGCTCCAGAATTTCCTCGGACTCCTTGCGCAACTGCATGCGCAAGGTGGAGAGCGCGTAGTTGGCTTCGTAGCGTTCGTTGCCCATCAGGAGCAGGCCACGCTCCTCGGCGGAGAGCAGGAACACCAAGCGCATCATCACCGTCAGCGCGGCCTCATACAGCTCGGGTTCCTTGACGTCGTGCAGGAGCTCTCGATTGCGGTCCTGGTCGGCTTTATCGAGGCTCTGAATCAATACTTCGACGGCACGACGGACTTGCTCGCCAAGGGCGTCGGTGACTTCGTCCTGAAACTTCAGGGAGCGATCGAACAGTGCGGGCAGTTGTTCGGATTCGTCGACGAAGAAACGGCGAATGCCGAGCAGGTGCACGAAAGCCTGCAGCGTGATGGGTTCTTGGCTCCAGATGCGGGCATACCAACTGGCAAAGGTGGTGACGGCAGCCACCGGGGCATCCACCAGCATCCAACGCTCGCCGTTGGTCACCAATCCGAGGCGACAACCCAGCGAACGGCACAACTGAACCATACGATCGACGGGTGTGGGGGCCCAGCCGTCTTGCTTCAGGGTGGTATCGAGATCGACATCCTGCGCATAGGTCTGGATCAGCAGCAGTGGCTTGTTGGCACGTTGCTCATCGACCACGGCAAGAGCAGGCGAAAGCGTCACACCGTGTTCGGGCAAGTTGGCCTGCAGATTGGCGATGCACCAGTCGGCGCGCTTGAGAACGTCGCCTTTGCCGTCTTCATCAAGCTCAAGGCCACGCGACAGAACTTCGTCGATCCAGGCCACGTGTAACTCGGCGAATTGCGCGTCTTCCAGCTCCAGCGCTTCGCGCCATTCCTCGTAGGCTTGGCGCAGACGTTTGCGCTTGGTGGCATCCAGCTCTTCCAGCCCTTGTGGAAAGGCTTCCTTCAGAACGGGAACGGCAAGGAAAGGGCCGGAGATCTCGATCAGCGACAGCCAATCATCATGCACGCTGGGGGCACTCATGCGGCACCTCCCTGAACGGCAGATGCAGGCACCAGAAAGATGACGGCGACCGGAAAGGTTCGGTCGTTGAGTTTGGCGTAGCGGGTTTCGATGGCTTCAGCCTCCTGCTGGCGCTCGGCCGGAATGCGGGCAAGACGCGCTTCCAGTGCGGCGGTGTCGCGCCTGAGCTGTGTTCGTTCATCTTCGGTGAACAGGGAAAGCTGCGCCGGTTGCTGGTCTTTTTTCAGCTCGAGCTGAATGGCTTTTTCAAGCTCATCAAGCACGGAGCCAATGTCAGCCACCTCTTGCTGCTTGCGGGATTGCAGTGTGTTGGTCAGGAACTTGAGCCGGTCTTTTGAACGGGCGTCTATCGCTTGCAAAATGGCGCTCTGCGCACGGTCGAAGCGGACACGGATGGCATCAAACAGAGAGTCTGCGGCGGTCAGCGGCTTGGCTTGATCCAGCCATCGCTGGACTTTGGTGACGCCTTCTTCGCGGCGGAATGCTTTGTCGCCTAGATAACCACCGGCTACCGTCAGTTCTTCGTGAAGGCGATGATGATTGCCGCCAGTGACGACCAGCCGCGAGATGACGACCACGGTAGGCCCGTCGATCAGGGCGTCTGGCACCGAACGCACGGTGACGCGATGCAACTTCTTCACATCGTCTTGCGCCCAGACCTCGGCGCGCAGCAAGCGCAGGCACATCTGCACCAGTCGGTGGTTCAGGTGAAACAGCACCACGTCGTCACGCCCGGTGGCGACGGCGTGATCGAAGGTGATAGGCCGGATTTGCAGTGTGTGGGGGTGGCGCAGACCCTCAAGGCAGCGCGCCCACGAGCCCGACAGCGCGGGCATCTTGAGTACGGTTCCTGCCGGGGCATCAGCCAAGGCAAAGGGCTCAAGCGGCGGACGGCCTGCCAACACAAGACCCGTCCTGACCGCTATCAGGATGTGCTCTGGCGTGAGGTGGAAATCCTGCTGCGTAGTCAGGAGCCGTTCGTGCAGTTTGGCAACGCGGTCTTTCAGTTCGCGCTCGGCGCGCACAAAGCGTCTGGCTTTGGCGATTTTGGCTTCTGCGAGACGGGTGTCGAGGTCTTTGAGCGAGCCTTCGATCAACCGCGACATCTGCGGCGCGATGACGGGGTTGACGCTGCCCATGTCCGCCCGCATGGATTCGAGTTTGCGCAGTGCCCGGATGATGTCGTCGCCGTGACCGCCAATGGTTGCTTTGCCTTGTTCTCCGCCATCGACGGGGTGCCAGATCAAGACCTCTTTCTGGCGCTGACCGTGCCGGTCGATACGACCGTTGCGCTGCTCCATCACGTTGGGGTTGTATGGGATTTCCAGATGGATGAGGCAATTACAGTGATTCTGCAAGTCGATACCTTCGGACGCGGCATCGGTGGCCAGCAGGATGCGCACCGCTGAATCCTTGGGCGAAGTCTGGAACGCCGCTTTGATCTTCTCGCGTTCATCCTGTGGCATGCCGCCATGGAGGATGGCCAGTCGATCACCACCGAAACCGTGGCTGGCGAGGATCTCGTGCATCCACTGATGGGTGGTGCGGTATTCGGTGAACAAGATGACCCGACGATCATTCCACTCACCGTCAGTCTTGAGATTGGTGGTGAGCCAGTCGAGGACAGCCTTGGCTTTGGCATCGACCTGGTTCTTGGCGGTTTGTGCCCACGACCGTAGTTCGTTCACCATTTGTTGCTGCTCTGCTGTGAGCGGTTGCGCACGACGTGAGGCCTCTTCGACGGCCTCGGACTGTGCGTTTTCGACCTCCTGGTCGTTGGCGTAGTCTTCTTCGACCCGCAGGATGGCTTTGCGCAAAATGCGGTCGGCCATCGCGTCTTTTCCCTTGCGCTGGCTGCCATTAGCTAATGTGGCGACATGCTTTTCAAGGGTGGATGCGAAAGCGGCGGGAGAAGAAAAGAGCCGTTTCTTGAGCAGTTGATTGACGAATGACGTGCCAAAGGTATTGCCGACCTTATCGGCATCCTGCTCGCGGCTCGCGCAGTAGTCGTTGAGTGTTTGGTGAATGGCGCGCTCTTGTGGGGAGTACGAGGCCAGCAGCGCTTGCAACTTGCGCTGCGCATAGAGCGGCTTGCCTTCGGCATCGACCAGATCGCTTTTGAGGCGGCGGATCATGACCTGCCCCAACTGCTTTTCATCGGGCAGGATATTTCGAGCGAAACGCTGGTCGTCCAGCAACTCCAGCAGCGAAGTGAAGGATTCGGTGTAACCGTTGTGAGGGGTGGCCGTCAGAAACAGGCGATGCTGGAAGTGTGGACTGATGGAACGGATGAAGCGTGTGCGCTGGCTCTCCAGCGCGTAGTTCGCACCGGCAGCCGGGGCGATGTTGTGTGCTTCATCGACGACCAGCATGTCGAACTTGCGCGGGTAGCTGGTGTGTGCGGGCAGGACGTCCCGCATGGCGCGAAGTCCTTCGCCGCTCTTGACCCAGTCCATGGACGCGATCAGACGTGGATGGGAAGTCCAGGGATTGGCATGGATGCCGCGATCGCGGCGCAACTGCTTGATGTAGGCCGTGTCGACAACCCGGAAATCAAGGCCAAACTTTTCCAGCATCTCGACACGCCACTTTTCTTGCAGGGATGCGGGGCAGATGATCAGGACGGTGCGAGCACGGTGCCGCAGCAGCATCTCCTGGATGACTAAACCGGCCTCAATGGTCTTGCCCAAGCCGACGTCATCGGCGATGAGCAGATTGACGCGGGCCATGTCGATGGCGCGTACCAGCGGGTCAAGCTGGAAGTCCTCAATGCTGACGCCGCTGCGGAAAGGAGCCTGCAGAAAACCTCGGTCGGCATTGGTGGCAGCACCCCAGCGAACCGCATCAAGAAAAGCGTCGAGGGTGTTGGAGTCATCCTGGCCAGTAATTGACGGCAGACCTGCGCGCTCAATGATTTGCGCGCCGGGCTCAATCTCCCAGATGACCTCAAGCTCCTCACCTAGGCCATCCATCGTCGATGGATGAAAGGGTCACCGCATTCTGTTGCGCAGAGGTTGATGTCAGCTTGGATGAGGCGATTTCGGCAACGACCCACTGGCGCCGCCTGACCTCGACCAACTGCCCAGGCTCTGGGCGGGCCCGGTAGGCCTGGCTATTCTGTGCGTTCGAAATTTCCATGCGGTCTACCGTTTTCCTGTTCTGTGGGTTCTATGCGCCCCAGCAACTAGCCGGGGCGGCATTTATCGGGTCATGGTTGTGGCGCAATCGCGGCAAGATGGGAGTTGATGCTGCGTGCGATCGCGCGACCAAGGTCCACAGGAACGGCATTGCCGATCAGGCGCCCCAGTACCTTGAAGCTCACCTCACCATCATCGGGAATGAACGCGTAGTCACGCGGGAAGCTCTGAATGATTGCCGCTTCCCTCAAGGTGATCGCGCGATCTTGTTCAGGATGCCCAAACCGGCCATTCCCGAACCCATAGCACTGCGTCGTCATGGTGGGGGCAGGCTTGTCCCACTCCATGCGGCCGTAGACGCCGGGGTAGGTCCTGCCGCTTTCTGCGCGATGGCAGTCTGCGACGAGATGCTCCGGCCAGTCGCGCCACGTGCCGCCAGGCTTCGATACCTTGATGCGTTTGAGATTCCTTTCTGACAAGGTAGATGAAACGTGCAGCTTGTCTCTCGGTGCTGCTTCACCTGCGCTCAGTGCGCGCAGGCGACCAATCGCCTGCCTCACGGTTTTGGGCTTATCAATCGTAGGTTCGATCATCCTGAAATCGCCATGCCTTGATGCCAGCAGAACCATGCGGCGGCGGGTTTGTGGCACGCCGTAGCGGGAGCTGTCGACGACATCAAACCAGACGTTGTAACCAAGTCGCTTGAGCGTGTCGACAAAGTCGTGAAACACCTCGTGCTTGGCAACGGTCGGGACGTTCTCCATCGTGACTACATCTGGCCGGGTGCCTTTTGCCAAACGAGCGAACTCGTACAAGAGTCCCCATTTGCCGTCCTTTCCATCCAGCTCGTAGCGTTGTGCATAGGTGGAAAAAGGCTGGCAAGGTGCACACCCGGCAAGGATCTTCAAATCGGCATCGCCGAAAAGCTGATTCAACTCAGCGGTGGTGACTTTGCTGATATCGCGCTCTACAAATTTGGCGCTGTTGTTAGCCTCATAAGGAAAACGGCAGGCGGGGTCCATGTCGATGCCCGCAACCACTGGCACGCCCTCGAGCACGAAGCCATGCGTCAGCCCGCCAGCTCCACAGAACAAATCAACACAAGAAATTTTCGTCATTTCAACAATCCTCTTTTCGTTTCGACCGCAGGATGAGGCGGTCGAAACCCGTCGATAGCAAGTCAATCATTGACTGCCTCGACCATCGTTATCTGCTGTTTCCCAGAGCGCACCCACTCGTCGACTTCTTCGGACTTGAACGTCCAAAGTCGACCGATTCAGTGAGCAGGCATATTCCATAAACGGCGTCCTTGCTCAAGCCGACGTACTCGGCGATCTCTTCGACCGACTTAACCGCCCCAGCTTTTGCGGCGTCCAATTGGTTTAAGTCAGACGGATGCGGCCTGACCAGCGCATCGACGATGATAGTTGGCCTTGAGCTCGGCCGGTTGCAAGTAACTCAGGGCTTTCATTTACCGATGTTCGTTCAGCATGCGCACTGCACGCTGACGGACTACCGGGGAAAATTTCGGTGACTTTGTCATGGCTCCATTCTCGCAAGTTGGAGCCTCGTCGAGACCCGAGGTCATTCAGGAAAGCATAGGTGGCGGCGGCCCTCGCTGGTTGGTTTGGACACCAATGCCCGATGGACTTCATCAGAACAATTTCTTGACCTGATCCACGACCTCCCCGACACCCTGTTTGACGTCCTCAACCAGCGGTTTGGCTGCGTCTTTTAAGAGCGACCTTTGTGTGCGAGTCGTGCCCTCGCCGTCGGTGGTGACCTTGCTCTTCTCAGTCCACTCCTGCTGTTTGGCTTTGCCGGCTTGCTTGATGCGCTGTGAGTTGCCTTGCACCTCGCCACGAACATTGCCGCCCGTGTCACCTGGGGTGGTGCGTTCAAGCGGCTCCATTTCCGCAGGCCGGATCTGGGGCTGTCGCTTGAGCGGTGCGTCACGCTGATCGGAGTCGAACCGCGGCCGGACGTCGTTGAAATTGGTTGGTGCGGCGCTGCCATCTACAAACGTCCTTGCGGGCGAGGTGCCCTGTCTGCCTAGTTCCGCATCCATCAACACCAGCGCTGAATTGCTGTGGCCGTACTGGTTGGTAAAGCGCAGGAGCATGTCCATGTTGTGGGGGCTTTGCGCCTGGTCAATGCTGATGGCCTCGTTGCTTTGGCGGGAGGCGGAGAGCCGTTCGCTGTAGGCCAATCGGTCTGCGTAGGCGGCCTCGGTGCGCTGGGAGCGGGTGGTAGCTGTCGCCAATCGGTTGGCAAGCTCTCGGCTTTGTTGCTCCGTGCCTCCCAGCGTGTTTTGCCAACTCGCGTCGCGTGAAAGGCGGTCGGAGAATTGCTTGAACGCCTGACTCTCCTCGCTGCTCATGGCGCCCATGACACGCTGCTCTTCTTGCGTCAGCGAGGCCTGATATGTCTTGCCGACGCTCGCGTCGGC
>JANMGB010000156.1:0-31778 GCA_031374415.1 Burkholderiales bacterium | reverse complement strand
CTCACGGATGCGGGCACGCTGCGGCGCGCGCATCAGGCGCTTGGTGTCGGCCACCGCGCCGGGCGCCAGGGCATTGAAGCGCTCGGCCATGCGGCGGGCATGGTTGACCACCTCGCCGGCCGGCAGCACCGCGTTGGCGATGCCGCAGTCGACCGCGTCGCTGCCGCTGAACGGCTCGCCCAGCATCAGCTTTTCGGCCGCCTTCACATGGCCGATCAGTGCCGGCAGCACCAGGCTGCTGGCGTACTCGGGCACCAGGCCCAGGCTGACGAAGGGCATGGCCAGGCGGGCCTCGTCCGACACATAGACCAGGTCGCAGTGCAGCAGCAGCGTGGTGCCGATGCCCACCGCCGCGCCAGTGACGGCCGCCACCACTGGCTTGTCGCAGTCCAGCAAGGCGCGCATGAAGCGGGCCACCGGGGTGTCTTCCCCGTCCTTGCCCAAACTTGGCGGGCGCTGCATGAAGTCCTCGATGTCATTGCCCGAGGTGAAGATGCCCGGCTGGCCGGTGATCAGCACGGCGCGCACGCCGGCGTCGGTGTTGGCGGCTTCCAGCGCGGTGGCCATGGCGGTGTACATCGCCTGGGTCAGCGCGTTCTTCTTCTCGGGGCGGGCGATCTCGATCGTCAGCACCTTGTTCAAGGTGGCGGTGCGGATGGTCATGGTCAAACCCTCTCGAAGATGCCGGCCGCGCCCTGGCCGGTGCCCACGCACATCGTCACCATGCCGTACTTCAGCTGCTGGCGGCGCAGGGCATGCACCACGGTGGCAGCACGGATGGCGCCGGTGGCGCCCAGCGGGTGGCCCAGGGCGATGGCGCCGCCCATCGGGTTGACGACCTCGGGGTTCAGGCCCACGGTGCGGATGACGGCCAGCGCCTGTGCGGCAAAGGCTTCATTCAGCTCGATCCA
This sequence comes from Burkholderiales bacterium, assembly GCA_031374415.1. Lineage (GTDB taxonomy): Bacteria > Pseudomonadota > Gammaproteobacteria > Burkholderiales > Burkholderiaceae_C > CANHBY01. The sequence continues at coordinate 30,867 of JANMGB010000156.1, read as the reverse complement.
GCCCATGTCGGCCAGGCTCAGGCCGGCGCTCTTCAGCGCGGCCGGGATGGCCTCGATCGGGCCGATGCCCATGATCTCGGGCGGCACGCCGCGAGACGCAAAGCTGACGAAGCGGGCCAGCGGCTTCAGGTCGAAACGCTTGACGGCGGCTTCACTGGCCAGGATCAGCGCGCCGGCACCGTCGCTGGTCTGGCTGCTGTTGCCGGCGGTGACCGAGCCCTTGGCGGCGAACACCGTGCGCAGCTTGGCCAGCGCCTCCAGCGTGGTCTCGGCGCGCGGGCCTTCGTCCAGGCTGACGGTGCGGGTCTGGGCGTTGACCTCGCCAGTGGCCAGGTCGGGCGTGCGCTCGACCACCTGCACCGGGCAGATCTCGTCGGCAAAGCCGCCGGCCTGCTGGGCGGCCAGCGCCTTCTGGTGGCTGGCCAGCGCAAAGGCGTCCTGGTCTTCGCGGCTCACCTTCCACTGGTTGGCCACCTTCTCGGCGGTCAGGCCCATGCCGTAGGCGATGCCGATGTTCTCGTCCTGGGTGAAGACGGCCGGGTTGAACGACGGCTTGTTGCCGGTCATCGGCACCATGCTCATGCTTTCGGCGCCGGCGGCGATCATCACCTCGGCCTCGCCCACGCGGATGCGGTCGGCCGCCATCTGGATGGCAGTGAGGCCCGACGCGCAGAAGCGGTTGACGGTGACCCCGCCCACGCTGTTGGGCAGGCCAGCCAGCAGCGCACCGATGCGGGCGATGTTGGCGCCCTGCTCGGCCTCGGGCATGGCGCAGCCGACGATGGCGTCTTCGATGGCTTTCGGGTCCAGCCCCGGCACCTGCGCCAGCGCGGCCTGGATGGCGGCCACCAGCAGGTCGTCGGGCCGGGTGTGGCGGAAGAAGCCGCGGTGGCTGCGGCCGATGGGCGTGCGGCTGGCGGCGACGATGTAGGCGTCTTGAACTTGCTTGCTCATGTGATGTCTCCGCCGATCAATTGCGAACAGGCTTGCCGGTCTGCAGCAGGCCCATGATGCGTTCCTGCGACTTGGGGTGCTCCAGCAGGCTGCAGAAGTGCTTGCGCTCCAGCGCCATCAGGTACTCCTCGGTCACCAGCGAGCCGGCTTCCACCGCGCCGCCGCACACCACGTCGGCGATCAGGCTGGCGATGTGGAAGTCATGCGCGCTGATGAAGCCGCCGTCGCGCATGCCGACCAGCTGTGCCTGGATGGTGGCAATCGCCGAGCGGCCGGCCACCGGGAACTGTGCCTTCAGCGGTGCGCGCCAGTTGCTGGCGGCCATGGCCTTGACCTGCGCGGTGGCGATGGCCAGCAGTTCGTCCTTGTGCGCCACCACCACGTCGTCGGCCAGCAGATAGCCCAGCTGGCGGCTTTCGATGGCGCTGGTGCCCACCTTGGCGGTGGCCGCCGCCTGGAAGCCGTCTTTCACGAAGGCCAACAGGTCGGTGCTGTTGGCCGCAGCGGCGTTTTCGGCTGCACGGCGGGCGATGTAGGTCAGGCCGCCGCCGCCGGGGATCAGGCCCACGCCCACTTCCACCAGACCGACATAAGTCTCCAGATGGGCGACACGCCGGGCGCAATGCACGGCGATCTCGCAGCCGCCGCCCAGGGCCAGGCCGCGCATCGCCGCCACCGTGGGCACGCTGGCATAGCGCAGGCGCAGCAGCGCGCTCTGCAGCTTCAGGATCTCGGGCGCAATGCCCTTGGCGCCCAGCTTCATGAAGGTGGGCAGCATGGCTTCGAGGTTGGCGCCGGCCGAGAACGGCTCGTCACCGCTCCACAGCACCAGGCCGTCGTACTGGGTCTCGGCCAGCTCCACCGCCTTCAGCAGCCCTTCGATCACGCCGGGGCCGATCAGGTGCATCTTGCTGGTGATGCTGGCGATCAGCACGCTGCCGTCCAGCGTCCACAGGCGGATCTCGTCGTTCTTGAAGACCTCGGTGCCTGCCTGGATGAAGGGGGTGGCGCCCTCGCCGCCCAGCGCCTCGGGGAAGTGCTGACGCTGGTAGACCGGCAGGCCGCTGCGCGGGACATTGCGGCCTTGGGCCGCGCTCCACGAACCTTCAGGGGTGTGCACGCCGGTGCGTCCGTCGAACACCCAGGCCGGCAGCGGCGCATTGCTCAGCGCCTTGCCGGCGTCGATGTCTTCCTGCACCCAGGTGGCCACCTGTTGCCAGCCGGCGGCCTGCCACAGCTCGAACGGCCCCTGCTGCATGCCGAAACCCCAGCGCATGGCCAGGTCGACCTCGCGCGCCGATTCGGCAATCTCGGCCAGGTGCACCGCCACATAGTGGAAGGCATTGCGCTGGATGGCCCACAGGAACTGCGCCTGCGGGTTGGTGGATTCGCGCAGCAGCTTCAGCCGCTCAGGCGCAGGCTTCTTCAGGATGCGGTCGATGATGGTGTCGGCCTTGCCGCCGGCCCTCACATAGTCACCCGTGGCCGCACTGAACTGCAGGATGTCCTTGCCCACCTTCTTGTAGAAGCCCGCGCCGGTCTTCTGGCCCAGCGCGCCGGCGGCGATCAGCTTGGCCACGGCGTCGGGCGTGGCATAGCTGGCGTAGAAGGGGTCGGCCTGCAGGTTGTCCTGCATGGTCTTCACCACATGGGCCAGGGTGTCGATGCCCACCACATCGGCCGTGCGGAAGGTGCCGCTGCTGGCGCGGCCCAGCTTCTTGCCGGTGAGGTCGTCGACCACGTCGTAGCCCAGGCCGGCCTTGGCGGCTTCGGCAATCGTGCCCAGCATGCCGGCGATGCCGACCCGGTTGGCCACGAAGTTGGGCGTGTCCTTGGCCCGCACCACGCCCTTGCCCAGGCTGCGGGTGACGAAGGTCTCCAGGTCGTCGAGGATCTGCGGCAGCGTGGCGGCGGTGGGGATCAACTCCACCAGTTGCATGTAGCGCGGCGGGTTGAAGAAATGGATGCCGCAGAAGCGCGGGCGCAGCGCCTCGGGCAGCACTTCACTCAACTTGGTGATCGACAGGCCCGAGGTGTTGCTGGCGACGATGGCGCCGGGGGCCAGGTGCGGCGCCACCTTGGTGTAGAGGTCGAGCTTCCAGTCCAGCCGCTCGGCAATCGCCTCGATCACCAGGTCGCAGCCGGCCAGCAGGTGCAGGTGCTCGTCGTAGTTGGCCAGCTCGATCAGGGGCAGGTCGGCGGCCACGCCGATGGGGCTGGGCTTGAGCTTCTTCAGCCCGTCGATGGCTTTCAGGCCGATGCCGTTCTTGGGGCCCTGCTTGGCCGGCAGGTCGAACAGCAACACCGGCACCTTGACGTTGACCAGGTGGGCGGCGATCTGCGCGCCCATCACGCCGGCGCCCAGCACGGCCACCTTGCGCACATTGAATCGGTTCATGTTGGCTTCCTTGTGTTGGCCGGGGGTCATTCCACCCGCACCCAGGTCTGTGTGCGGCCGAGCAGCGCCATGCCGATGAAGCCGCGCACCTCCAGCCGCTTGCCGCCGTCGATGGGCTTGAGCAGCAGCTTGTAGACCTTGCCGTTGTTCGGGTCGAGGATCTCGCCGCCTTCCCAGCTGGCCTTGCCGGCATCGGGCTTGGCACCGCGGATGATGGTCATGCCCAGCACCTTCTGGCCCTTGCGCTCGTCGCTGCATTCCAGGCAGGTGGAATCCTGCTTGGTGGCGTCGGCGATCTTCTCGATCTTGCCGGTCAGCACGCCGCCGGTGTCGCTGATGCGCACCTGGCTCTTCTCGGCCTTGGTCTCGTCGTCGATGGTCTTCCACAGGCCCACCGGCGTGGCCTGGGCCAGTGCCGTGCCGGCGGCGGCCACGAGGGCCAGGGTGATCAGCAATCTCTTCATGGCATGGGTCCTTGGTGGTGCGGGGAAATCAGAACAGCGCCTCGTCCATCGCCATCAGCGGCGTGAGGCCGGCGCGGGCAGTGCGGATCAGCGTGGCCGTCTCGGGCAGCAGCTTGGCAAAGTAGAAGCGCGCGGTGTGCAGCTTGGCGGTGTAGAACGCATCGCCGCTGTGCTGCTTGTCGAGCGCAACGCGGGCCATGCGGGCAAAGAAGTAGGCATAGCACAGGTGGCCCACCACGCGCAGGTAGTCCACTGCGGCGGCGCCCACTTCATCGGCATTGCCGAAGGCCTTCATGCCCAGCTCGGTGGTGAGCTTGGTCACCTTGTCGCCCAGGTCGGCCAGCGGGTTGATGAACTCCTGCATCGCCTCGTCGGTGCCCTCTTCTTCCACGAACTCGGCGATCAGCTTGCCGAACTTCCTGAGCTTGGCGCCGTTGTCGCCCAGCACCTTGCGGCCGAGCAGGTCCAGGCTCTGGATGGTGTTGGTGCCCTCGTAGATCATGTTGATGCGCGCATCGCGCACGAACTGCTCCATGCCGTTGCCGTGGATGTAGCCATGGCCGCCGAGCACCTGCTGGCAGGCGCTGGTGGCTGTCCAGCCGTTGTCGGTGACGAAGGCCTTGATGATGGGCGTGAGCAGGCTCACCAGGTCGTCGGCGTCCTTGCGGGCGTCGGCATCGTCGGTGGACACCAGCACGTCGAGCTGCAGCGCGGTGTAGGTCAGCAGCGCGCGGGCGCCTTCGGCATAGGCGCGGGCGGTCAGCAGCATCTTGCGCACGTCGGGGTGCACGATGATCGGGTCGGCCGCCTTGTCCGGCGCCTTGGGGCCCGACAGCGCGCGCATCTGGACGCGGTCCCTGGCATAGGCCACGGCGTTCTGGTAGGCCACCTCGGTCAGGCCCAGGCTCTGGTTGCCCACGCCCAGGCGGGCCGCGTTCATCATCACGAACATCGCCGCCAGGCCCTTGTGCGGCTGGCCCACCAGGCTGCCCACGGCGCCGTCCAGCACGATCTGGCAGGTGGCATTGCCGTGGATGCCCATCTTGTGCTCCAGCGCGCTGCAGAAGATGCCATTGCGGTCGCCCAGCGTGCCATCCGGGTGGACATTGAACTTGGGCACGATGAACAGCGAGATGCCCTTGCTGCCGGCTGGCGCCTCCGGCAGGCGGGCCAGCACCAGGTGCACGATGTTCTCGGCCAGGTCGTGTTCACCGGCGCTGATGAAGATCTTCTCGCCGGTGATGCGGTAGCTGCCATCGGCTTGCGGTTCAGCCTTGCTGCGCAGCAGCCCCAGGTCGGTGCCGCAGTGCGGCTCGGTGAGGCACATGGTGCCGGTCCACTGGCCGCTGGTCAGCCGGGGCAGGTACAGCGCCTTCTGTTCGGCCGTGCCGTGGGCATGCAGGGCCTCGTAGGCGCCGTGGCTCAGGCCGGGGTACATGGTCCAGGCCTGGCTGGCCGAGTTCAGCATCTCGTAGAAGCATTGGTTCAGCACCAGCGGCAGGCCCTGGCCGCCATAGGCCGGGTCGCAGCTCAGCGCCGGCCAGCCACCTTCCACGAACTGGGCATAGGCCTGCTTGAAGCCCTGCGGTGCGGTGACCACATGGGTGGCCTTGTCAAGGTGGCAGCCTTCGGCGTCACCGGGCAGGTTGATCGGTGTCAGCACCTCGGCGGCGAACTTGCCGCCTTCGGCCAGCACGGCATTCAGCGTGTCGGCGTCGATGTCGGCATGGGCGGGCAGGGCCTGCAGTGTGGGCACGGCGTCCAGCACCTCGTGCAGCAGAAACTGCATGTCGCGGATCGGCGGGTTGTACTGGGGCATGGTGGCTCCTGGATCAAGAAAATGGGCGCGGCCAAGGCGGGCCGGCGTCGAGATGAACGGTGGTCAGCGGGCTGCGCTGCGCAGGGGCAGGCCGGGTGCCGGCCCGTCCAGCAGATAGAACTGCACGATCCGGTCGAAGCCCTTGCGGGCGCGGTCCACCGCGCCGGGCAGGCGCAGGAAGCGGGCGTCGTGGTGCAGTGCCAGGATCAAACCGTGCAGTTCGAACAGCATCTGCAAGGTGTCGGTGTCGGCACGCAGGTGACCGGCCTCGATCGACAGGCGGATGGCGCGCTCCAGCGCGGCCTGCCAGTTGCGCACCATCGTGGCCAGCGCGTCGCGCACCGGGCCGGGCCGGTCGTCGAACTCGACCGCGCCGCTGATGTAGATGCAGCCGGAGTCCACCTCCACCGACACCCGCTTGACCCAGCGGTCGAACAGCGCACGCAGGCGCGGCAGGCCACGCTGCTCGCGCACCGCAGGGAAGAACACCTCGTCCTCGAAGCGTGTGTGGTACTCGCGGATCACCGCGATCTGCAGTTCCTCGCGTGAGCCGAAGTGGGCGAACACGCCCGACTTGCTCATCTGCGTCACCTCGGCCAGTGCACCGATGGACAGGCCTTCCAGCCCCATGTGCGAGGCCTGGGCCAGGGCTGCCTCCAGGATGACGGCACGGGTCTGCTGGCCCTTGTGCAGCGAGCGGACAGCGTGAGTGACAGCGGCGCGCTTGCGGCCGGCATCGGCAACGGGGTCGACGGGCAGAGGATGGGCTGACACGGATGTGCAACGGCTGGCGGCGTTGGAATGGAACGAACGATCGTGCTATTTTGCAGAAACCGCCGCCGCTGTGCGGCCAGGCCGCTAGGTTTTTTCTAGACGATGGCGACTAGATCACGCCAGATGCGCTGCGCTGGCGCAAGGCTGCCAGCAGAGAAGCCGTCCCACGGCCGGCGCGGGACACACCGAATGCAGTACGCTTGCGTCAGTTGACTGGAGGTTCTGTCCTTGGACGTGCTGCAGCTCGATGTGTCGGGACGCCCGCAAGCGTGGATCACGCCGCGGGAGGCCGCCCTGCTTTACGCCTGCGACGGCGTGGCATGGACGCTGGGCCGTGCCGTGCAGGTGCTGCGCGGCGGCATCCAGCGGGCCACCGGCCTGCAGTCACGCATCGAGGTGCACGCCATCATCGCGGTGCGGGGCGCCATCCCCAGCCGGGCCTGGCGTGTCACGCCGGCGATGACCAACCCCAAGCTCTTCGTGCGCGACCGCCATGTGTGCGCCTACTGCGGTGGCCGCTTCAGTTTCGACAACCTCACCCGTGAGCACATCATTCCCACGTCGCGCGGCGGGCGCGACACCTGGATGAACTGCATCACCGCCTGCCGGGCCTGCAATGGCCGCAAGGGCAACCGCATGCCCGAAGAAGCCAACATGTCCCTGCTCTACCTGCCCTACACGCCCAGCCTGCACGAGGACATGATCCTGCGCGGCCGGCGCATCGTGGCCGACCAGATGGAGTTTCTGCTGGCCAGCGTGCCGCGGTCGAGCCGGCTGCACGGTTGATGCGCCGCGTGTGGGCGCTGGTGCTGGCCAGCGCGCTGGCCGGCACCCTGGCGGGCCTGCCCGCCCGGGCGGCCGACAAGGCAGCGGGGCTGCAGGTGCCCGACACCCTGGCGCAACGCCTGCAACCCTGCATGGCCTGCCACGGCGCCCAGGGCCGCGCCGGTCGAGAAGGCTATCTGCCACGCATCGCCGGCAAGCCGGCCGGCTACCTGTACCAGCAGTTGCTGCACTTCCGTGACGGCCGGCGCCAGAACGCCACCATGACCCGCCTGCTGGCCCAGCAGACCGACGCCTATCTGCGCGAGATGGCTGGCTACTTTGCCGCGCTGGACCTGCCCCACGCCCCCGTGCCCGCCGCCACCGCAGCAGCCGCCGTGCTGGCGCGGGGCCAGGCGCTGGCGCTGCAGGGTGACGCTGCCCAGAAGCTGCCGGCCTGCAGCGCCTGCCACGGCAGCGGGCTCAACGGCGTGCAACCCGACATGCCCGGCCTGCTGGGCCTGCCGCGTGACTACCTGATCGCCCAGCTCGGTGCGTGGCAGACCCGGCAACGCCGCGCCCAGGCGCCCGACTGCATGGCCCAGATCGCCCAGCGGCTGAGCCCGGCCGACCTGGGCGCGGTGGCCACCTGGCTGGCAGCCCAGCCGGTGCCCGCCCGTCAGCAAACCGATGCTGCCGCACCCGGCCCGGCACCGCTGGCCTGCGGCAGCGTGGACCAGCCGCCCCGATGAGCCAGCGCCCCTTGTTGCGCCGCACCGCCAGGCTGGCCACCGGGCTGCCGGCCCTGGTGCTGGTCTTGTCGCTGTGGGTGTGGTGGCTGAACCTGCGCGGCGAAGCGGCCCTGGAGCCGGACCCCGACAGCGCCGCCCCCGCAGCGGCCCAGGCCGATGCTGCCTTGCTGGCGCGCGGCGCCTACCTGGCGCGGGCCGGCAACTGCGCCGGCTGCCACACCGCAAGGGGCGGCGCACCGTATGCCGGCGGGCGCGGCATCGCCACGCCCTTCGGCACCGTCTACGCCGGCAACCTGACCCCCGATGCCAGCGGCCTGGGCGGCTGGACGGCAGCACAGTTCCGCCGCGCGCTGTGGCATGGCCGCAGTGCCGATGGCCGGCTGCTGGTGCCCGCGTTTCCGTACACCCACTTCAGCCGGGTGACGCGCGCCGATGCCGACGCCCTGTGGGCCCATCTGCGCAGCCTGCAGCCGGTAATGCAGGCCAACCAGCCGCATGCGCTGCGCTGGCCCTACGGCAGCCAGGCCGCGCTGGCGGTGTGGCGGGCGCTGTTCTTCCAGCCGCAGGGCGGTGATGCATCGGTGCCTGGCATGTCCGCAGGCACCGCAGACCGCACTGCCGACGCCGCGACAACCGCCAGCCTGCAGCGTGGCGCCTACCTCGTCAACGGCCTGGGCCACTGCAGTGCCTGCCATGCCAGCCGCAACCTGCTGGGCGGCAGCAGCGCGCTGGGAGGTGAGGCCGGCGGCAGCACCCTGCCAGGGCAGCGCTGGCAGGCACCGTCGTTGACCGACCCGCAGCAACTGGCCATGGGCCAGCGCAGTGCCGCCGAGCTGGTGCAGTTGCTCCAGACCGGCCTGTCGGACCAGGCGGCGGTGATGGGCCCGATGGCCGAGGTGGTGGCCGACAGCACCCAGCACCTGAGCGATGCCGACCTGCAGGCCATGGTGGCCTACCTGCAGTCACTGGCACCGCCACGCGCTGCCCAGCCTGCACGCACAGCCGCCCTGCCACCGCGTGAGGCCAGCGCGATGGACCGTGGCCGCCAGCTGTATGCCGACCAATGCGTGGACTGCCATGGCCCGCAGGGCCAGGGTGCACCGGGCGCCTACCCGGCACTGGCCGGCAACCCCATCGTCACCCTGCCCGACGCCACCAACCTGGTGCAGGCCATCACCAGCGGCGGGTTCGCGCCGGCCACGGCCGGCAACCCGCGGCCTTACGGCATGCCGCCCTACGACCTGGCGCATGAAGACCTGGCCGCGCTGACCACCTGGCTGCGCGCCAGCTGGGGCCACGACGCGGCACCGGTCAGCGCGGTGCAGGTGCTGCTGGCGCGCTGACGGCTGCGGCCTGACGGCCACCCGGGCCGCCCGGGCCCACCGACCCCGCCGTTCACGCTTCTTCACCCGGCAGCAACCCGGCAGCCGGCGGCAGCGCGCAGCATCGAGCGCAGTCAACCTCGGGCAGCCACGCCCCGTTGTACAACCACACCCATCTGAAGGACAACCCATGCTCCGATCCACCTCTGCCCTGGCCCTGGCCGCCGTGCTGGCCCTGGCCGGCTGCGCCACCAGCAGCCCCGACGTCATCAGCCGCCAGGACGCGCAGCGCATGTCCACCGTGGTCGACGCCACCGTGCTGGGGGTGCGCGCGGTCACCGTCGACGGCAGCCAGAACGGCACCGGCGGTGTGGCGGGCGGCGTGGTGGGTGCGGTGGCGGGGTCGTCGATCGGCGGCCGGCGTGATTCCGTCGTTGGCGGCGTGCTGGGCGCCGTAGCCGGCGCTGTGATCGGCAATGCCATCGAGCGCAATGCCACGCGGGAAGAGTCGCTGGAGATCATGGTGCAGTTGCGCAACGGTGAACGCCGGGCCGTGGTGCAGGCCAAAGGCAGCGAATCGTTTGCGCCTGGTGACGCCGTGATCCTGGTCACCAACGGCAGCAAGGTGCGGGTGTCGCGTGCGCCCGGCTACGCCAGCCCCCAGGACAGCAACGCCCCGCTGCCCCGACCCTTGCCCGGCACACGCAGCTGACAGCCGGTGCCGGCCATCGCCGCAGCTAACGCGCGGTCGGGCCAGTGGGCACAGGCGGCAGCGGCATGCCGCGCAGGGCCAGTGCCAGCTCGGGCGCAGCCCACAGCGTGATGGCGTGGCTGCGGGCGTAGTCCAGCGCGTTGTTGGTGGCGTCGCCCAGGCAGATGCACACCGCCTGCGGCAGGTCGGCGTTGGTGTCGTCGGCCTGGCGGGCGGCCTGCAAGGCGCGCAGTGGCTCCACCCCCAGGCGGGCTGTCTTCCAGCGCCGGGCGCTCACCAGCATGCGCCGGCCCTGGCGTTGCAGCACCAGATCGACCGCATCACCGCGCGGACCGGGCAACACTTCGAAGCCGTTGCGCTGGAATGATTCGGCCAGCAGCGCCTGGAAGGCCGGCCAGGCCAGCGCGCTGACCGATGCCTGGGTCTGCTGCACCCGGGCGGCGCCGGGCAGGCGCCATTGCCGCTGGGCCGCGATGGCCCCGATCACCAGAAACGGAAACCCCGACAAGGCGCCCACCACCCGGTAGGCCGCTGGCAGCAGCGCTGCCGCCACCAGGCCCAGCGCCGCAGCGATGACCACGCTCACCCACCAGGGTGAACGCAGCAGCTTGCCGAACAGTGAATTGCGGGGCGGGGTGAACTTCAAGCGGTGTCTCCGGAGATGGGCAGCCGGGTGGTCGGGCGCCAGCTTGCGCGCCGACCATTCGGCGCAGGCCGGCCATTGTGCGGGCTGCCTCCATGGCCGCCGCCACTCCACATGCCTGCCGCAGCGTGCGACAGCGCACCGGTCCGCGCCGGCATCGCCACCACCATCGGCTGCACTGGCGCCTTTGCGCCGAGGAGACGGCCATGGGCTTGGGAACCATCTTGTTGATCGTGCTGGTGCTGCTATTGATCGGCGCCATTCCATCCTGGCCGCACAGCCGCAACTGGGGCTACGGGCCCAGCGGCGGCCTGGGCCTGGTGGTGGTGGTGTTGCTGGTGCTGCTGTTGATGGGTCGCATCTGACCGGCACGGTATGACGGCCTGACGGGCGCGGTCTGCCCCGTCACTTCAACGCCAAGGCCCGTTCCAGCTGGCCAGCGCACCGCTCCGCCATGAGCGGGAAGGGCCTTGCGCAGCCGGGTCCGATGGGTCAGCCAGCCAGGCTTCCCGGCCATGGCGCCGATGCCGGCGCGGCCGCCAGCGCGGCCACATGGAACCAGGGCATCGCGCATTCATAGCCAACCATCGGCGGGTCGCTGTCGGCCACCGGGCTGTCATCTTCGGGGAACGGCAGCGGGTCGGGCCCGGGGCTGGGCAAGTAGGCGGGCATGGCAGGCCTGGGTCAGGTGTTTGTCGGGCGAAAACAGCCGGGCGGAGCCTGCAGCGGGTGCGGGGCCCGGCAGGGCAGGTTCAGCCGCGCACGTCGAGCAGGTTGTCGACCGACGTGACGCCGCGGACGCCCGCGGCGAGACGGGTTGCGCGGTCACGGGCATCCTGGCTGGGTGCCGTGCCACGCAGCACCACCTTGCCGACGCGGGTGTCGACGTCGATCTTCAGGGCGCTCAAGGCAGGGTCCTTGGCCAGTTCGGCATGGATGCTGGTCGTGATGCCCGCATCCGTCAGTGCCTGGCCGGCTTCACCGGTGGCCTTGTCGATGGCCGTGGCGGCGCGGTCGGCCGCCACCTGGGCATCGGCCCGCACGGCATCGGCCGCCCGGCCCAGTTGGGCTCTGGCGGCTTCGGTGCGTTGCTCGGTGGTGGCGATGGCGGCATCGAGCCGCTCGCCGGGGCTGGCTTCATCGGCCTGGCCGCAGGCGACGAGGGCCGCTGCGGCCAGGGTGGCCAGCAAGGCGGTGTGGAGGCTGAAACTGTGCGGCATGGGTGTGCTCCTGCAGGGCATCGGCGCCAGGCCCGGCTGTTGCCGACCGGCCCGCTGCGCCCGTGGTGGATGGAAGTCGCAGGCCGGGTCAGCCGGGCACCACCAACTGGTTCTTGACGGACTTGACGCCCTTGGTGGCGCGGGCGATGGATTCAGCCGCTGCCCGCTCGGTCTGCGACTTGGCAAACCCCGAGAGCATCACCGTGCCTTCCAGCGTCTCCACGCTGATGGCGGAGGCATCCACTTGCGTGCTGTCGACGAAGCGCGCCTTCACCGCCGTGGTGATGGCGGTGTCGTCGATGTAGGCACCGACGCTGGACTGGCCCCGGGTCACGGCGCAGCCGGGCAGCAAGGTGAGTGCGGCCACCGCAGTGAGGATGGCAGCCAGGGTGTGGCGTGTGGACATGGCGGGTTCCTGGTGTTGACGTCGGCCTGGCAGGCTGACTGGCGCAAGAGCGCCTGGATGGTGAATCCAGTCTAGGAAGCCGCTTGGCCGGGCCCCATCGGAAAACCGCGCCAGGCACTGTAGGACAAGGTCTGTCGACGCGTGGACGTGTGCGGAGGGCGCGCAACAGGGGGCGCCTGGCAACCATCAGGTCGGTTGCCGCCGAGGGGACCTGGTAGGCCGTGTTGGACTTGAACCAACGACCAAAGGATTATGAGTCCTCTGCTCTGACCAACTGAGCTAACGGCCCGCTGCACATCCACCAGCAGAGCAGCGATTGTAGGAGCCGGCTACTTGGGCGCAGACAGCGCATTGCCCACCAGCCGGGCGGTGATGTCGACCAGCTGGATCATGCGGTCGTAGGCCATGCGGGTGGGGCCGATCACGCCGAGCGTGCCGACAATGCGGCCGTCTACTTCGTAGGGTGACGAGACCACGGACAGCTCCTCAAACGGCACCACCGTGCTCTCGCCCCCAATGTAGATGCGCACGCCCTCGGCTTTGCTGCTGACATCCAGCAAGCGCATGAGTTGCGTTTTGTGCTCAAACAGGTCAAACAGTTTGCGCAGTGAGCCCATGTCGCTGGAGAAGTCTTGCACCGTCAGCAGGTTGCGCTCGCCCGCGATAACCACTTGGTCTTGGCTGTCAGCCATGGCATCGGTGCCGGCCTGTACCGCCGCTTGCATCAGGGTGGCGATCTCGCCACGCAGGGTTTCGACTTCGTTTTTGAGGCGCTCACGCACTTCCTCCATCGTCAGCCCCGTGTAGTGAGCCGTGAGGTAGTTGCTGGCTTCTTGCAGCTGGGACGCGGTGTAGTCTTGGGCGGTGAAGATCACGCGGTTTTGAACATCGCCGTCCGGCGCCACCAAAATCACCAGCACCCGACGCTCCGACAAGCGCATGAATTCAATGTGGTGAAACACCGTGGCTTTGCGCGGTGCCGTGATGACGCCCACAAAACTGGACAGGTGCGACAGCATTTGCGCCGCGTTGGCAATCACGCGCTGCGGCTGGTCAGCCGGCAGTTGCTGCTCTTGGACGTGCAGCGCAGGTTGCGCCGTGAGCATGGTGTCTACAAACAAACGGTAGCCGCGAGCGGTGGGAATGCGCCCGGCACTGGTGTGGGGGCTGGCGATCAGACCCAGGTCTTCCAGGTCGGCCATGACGTTGCGTATGGTGGCGGGCGAGAGCTCCAGGCCGGAGGCTTTGGACAGTGTGCGTGAACCCACGGGCTGACCATCAGCAATGTAGCGCTCAACCAGCGCTTTGAGTAGCGTTCGGGCTCGTTCGTCCATGCAGGTCATTCTAGTGTCGCGTCAAGCCGTGTGGTGTAATCCCTTGCATGGTCAGTCGCTTCAAACATGTCGCGCTCGTCGGCAAATACCGTGCCACAGGCATTCGCGATGTGCTGGCCCGAATTGCGAGTTTTTTGGTCTCGCAGGGCCTCAAGGTCTCGCTCGAACAAGCCACCGCGCTGGACACCGGCCTGAGCAGCGATGAGGTGCTGAGCCCCGCTGAGCTCGGTGCACGCTGTGATCTGGTGATTGTGGTGGGCGGCGATGGCACCATGCTGGGCATTGCCCGACAGCTGGCGCCCTTCGGGGTGCCGCTGGTCGGCATTAACCAGGGCCGCTTGGGCTTCATGACGGACGTGCCCCTGGAGTCGTTTGCCGACACGCTGACCCCCATGCTGGCAGGAGACTATGAGGAAGAGCGTCGCACCATGCTGGAGGGCGGGGTCACGCGCCAAGGCGAGGTGATTTTTGAGGGCCTGGCGATGAATGATGTGGTCGTCAGCCGCGGCGCCACAGCGAGCATGGTGGAACTCAAGGTCGAGATTGGCAAACATTTTGTCGCCAACATGCGCGCCGATGGGCTGATCGTGGGCTCGCCCACCGGGTCTACCGCCTATGCTTTGTCGGCCGGTGGGCCGATATTGCACCCGGAGATCGCAGCGTGGGTCATGGTGCCGATTGCGCCACATGATTTGTCAAATCGACCCATCGTGTTGCCGGACTCTGGCACCATCGACATTGAGATCGTCGCTGGCCGGGATGCCAGCGTCAACTTTGACATGCAAAGCTTGGCCAGCCTGCTGCATGGCGACCGCATCAGTGTGCGGCGCTCAGCGCATCAGGTGCGTTTTTTGCATCCTTTGGGTTGGAACTACTACGCCACATTGCGCCGCAAGCTGCATTGGCATGCCGGCACCCCCTGACTCGCCTCACAGGCTCAAACCACTTGTCGCACCATGCTCAAACGTTTGGCTTTGCGTGACTTTGTGATCGTCACCTCGCTGGAGGTGGATTGGCACTCGGGCTTCTCGGTTCTGACAGGCGAAACCGGGGCGGGTAAGTCGATTTTGATCGACGCCTTGCAGCTGGCCTTGGGCAGTCGGGGGGATGTCGGGGTCGTGCGCGAAGGCGCCAGCCGTGCTGACATCACGGCCGAGTTTGTCAGCCCAGCGTCGCTTGCCCCTTGGCTCGGTGAGGCGGGTTTTGAGTCGGATACGGGTGAGCTTTTGCTGCGCCGAACGATTGACGCCCAAGGTAAAAGCCGCGCCTGGATCAATGGCAGCGTGGCCACGGTAGCCCAGCTGCGGGAGGTCGCCGATCACGTGGTGGATATCCATGGCCAGCACGCCTGGCAAAGCCTGACCCGTGGGGCTTCAGTGCGTGCCCTGCTAGACGCCTATGCCGGGATCAACACCCGCGCACTCACCCAAACCTGGACGCTGTGGCGCAGCGCCGTGCAAGCCTTGCAAGTGGCCCAAGATCGCCAAGCTGACCTCGACCGCGAGCGTGAGCGCATCACATGGCAGATCAGTGAAGTCGCGAAGTTGCAACCCGGCGCCAATGAGTGGGATGAGCTCAACAGTGAGCACCAAAAGCTGGCCCACGCCCAAAGCATCCTGGAGGCCACACGCCAGGCCCTCCAGGCCTTGAGCGATGCCGATGACAACGCAGAGCGCTTGACCCACCAAGCCCAAACGGCCTTGCACGGTGTGGCTCACATTGACCCCGCATTGGCTGACATCGCCTCGGTGTTGCTCAGTGCCCAGGCACAGCTCAGCGATGCGAGCCACAGCCTGTCGGCCTATCTGAGTCGCACCGATCTCGACCCTGAACGCTTGCGCGAGCTGGATGATCGGCTGTCCGCTTGGGTGGGTTTGGCCCGGCGCTACCGCCGCGCACCCGCTGAGTTGCCCGAGGTGTGGGCCCAGTGGAGGGCCGAGTTGCAGGCGCTGGATGCCGCCGCCGATGTGCAAGCCTTGGAGCATGAGCTGCAGGCCACGCGCGCCGCTTTTCAGGCCGAAGCCCAGCGCGTGAGTGCGGCGCGCCAGCAGGCGGCGCCGCGCCTGTCGGCCGCCATCACGCAGGCCATGCAACAGCTGGGCATGCAGGGGGGGCGGTTTGAAGTCGCCCTGCTGCCGCAATCACCGCCTCAGTCCCACGGTTTGGAGTCGGCTGAGTTTTTGGTCGCCGGGCACGCGGGCAGCTCACCCAAGCCGCTGGGCAAAGTGGCGTCGGGCGGTGAGCTGTCGCGCATTGCCCTGGCCATCGCGGTGACCACCAGCCAACTGGGCGAGGCAGGCACCCTGATTTTTGACGAGGTCGACGCGGGCGTGGGGGGCGCTGTGGCAGAGACGGTGGGCCGACTGATGAAGCAGCTGGGGCGCGACCGCCAAGTGCTGGCCGTGACCCACCTGCCCCAAGTGGCGTCTTGTGCCGATCATCACTTCGTGGTGGCCAAGAGCGCCGTGGCAGGCCGCACGCACAGCGAGGTGAGCGCCGTGCGTAGCGAGGCCCGCGTGGCCGAAATCGCCCGCATGCTGGGCGGCGAACACCTCTCCAGCACCAGCCTGGCCCATGCCCAAGAAATGCTCGACTCCGGCCGGGTCAGCAAAGACACCGACAGCTTGGCCCTGCGTGGCGCACCCAACGACACCTTGCAAGTCCTGGCCCAACGTGTGGTCAAGCGGCGCAAACCATGAGTGTGATCCTGCCCCACACAGGCGAGGTCATTCTCGTCACCGGCATTTCCGGCTCAGGCAAGTCGGTGGCCATGCACGCCCTGGAGGACGTGGGCTACTTTTGTGTGGACAACCTGCCGCCAGAATTGCTGCGCGAGTTTTTGCAGCTGGAGCGCAGCCGGCTCAATCGCAACGTGGCCATCGCTGTGGACGTGCGCAGTGCGGGCTCTTTGCCCCACTTGCTGCCCCTGCTGGATCAGTTGCGTGGCGAAGGCGTGGCGGTGCGCTCGGTGTTTTTGGATGCCAGTTGTGACACCTTGGTGCGCCGGTTTTCTGAAACACGACGCCCCCATCCCTTGTCACGGCAGGTGTCCGCTGGCGAGGCCGACCAACACCATGCCCTGGTCGAAGCCATTGAGCTGGAGCGCGAGCTGTTGAGTGAGCTGCGTGAGGTCTCCACCGTGGTGGACACCAGCGACATGCGCCCCACTCTGCTGCGCATCTGGATTCGTGACCTGGTGCAAGCCACGGCCAATCGCCTGACGCTGGTCTTTGAGTCTTTTGCTTTCAAACACGGCGTGCCGCTGGACGCCGACTATGTGTTCGATGTGCGCGTGCTGCCCAACCCTCACTATATTCGCGAGCTGCGGCCGCTCACCGGGCGTGAAGAGCCCGTGGCCAAATACCTTCAAGCGCAGCCCGAAGTGGGCGAAATGTTGGGCCAGATCGAGGCCTTTTTGTCGCGTTGGTTGCCCGCTTTTGAAGACGACCAACGCAGCTACCTGACCGTGGCCATCGGCTGCACTGGGGGGCAACATCGCTCGGTGTACTTTGCCGAAACATTGATGCATCGCTTTGCGGACCGCGCCAATACCTTGATCCGGCACCGTGAACTCGACGCCCACCTCTGATCCTAGGACGATGCCTGAATTGCCCCAGTTGCCTTTGTTCCCCTTACAAGCGGTGGCCTTCCCCCGCGGGCTCTTGTCGTTGAAAGTGTTTGAGCCGCGCTACCTGGACCTGATCACCGACTGCCTGCGTGAGGGCGCACCCTTTGGGGCCATCGCCATCCAAGCCTCGTCACCGCAGGACAGCCGACACGCGGCCTCAAAGATCGAACGCATTGGCGTGCGGGCAGAGCTGATCGAAGCCGACGCCGATACGCAGCGACCTGGGGTGTTGCAAGTGCGCTGCCGCGCTACAGAGCGCTTTGAGGTCTTGTCCAGCACCACCCAAAGCGATGGCCTGCGCATTGCCACGGTGCAGTGGCTGCAAGACGATGAGTCGGTGCCCCCGACGGGCGAATTTTTGGACACGGTGCGTGCGCTGGCCAACGCCATTGCCACGCTCAAAGCCCAAGGCACGCAACCTTTTTTAGCGCCCTTTCAGTTCGATGACGCAGGCTGGGTGGCCAACCGTTGGTGTGAGCTGCTGCCGATCCCCCTGGCCGCCAAGCAACGCCTGATGGAGCTCAACGAGCCGCTGATACGGCTGAAGCTGGTGGATGAATTTTTGCGCGGCAAAGGGGTGTTGGGCGCCAAGTAGCTGAGCGGCCGACGGGGACAGAATCCGGAATCCCGGTGGGGGCAACAGGCCCTAAGATTGGCAACCACTAAATTTCCCACTTGAGTCATGCGTTTATTGACCCACCACGATCTCGACACCCAGCGGGTGCGCCCTCAGTTTGTCAAGCTGCAACAGGCCTTGGCGCGCGATGACTTTAAGAGCCCCAACCTCAAGAAGCTTCACCCCACCCCGTATTGGCGTTTCAAGCTCGATCACACGAACCGGCTGTTGGTTCAGTTTGCACGCCATGGTGACGAGACCGTGTGTCTGGCGCTGGAAGTGATCTTGAACCATGCCTATGACCGCTCGCGGTTTTTACGGGGTGCCACCCTGAACTGGCAAGACCTCGATCAGGACGACGCCACCTCAGTCGACGCGCCCGAAGTGGGCCAGGAGGCGATGGTGCTGCGCTACGTGCACCCGCAGCGCGGCGAATTCCATGTGCTCGACAAGATCCTCAGTTTTGACGACGCGCAGCAAGCGGTCTATGAGGCCCCAGCGCCGCTGATTTTGGTGGGCTCGGCGGGCTCCGGCAAAACGGCACTCACACTGCAAAAGTTCCGACTGGCGCGCGGGCGGGTGCTGTACGTCACCCAGTCAAGCTTTCTCGCGCAAAGCGCGCAGGCCATGTACTTTGCCCATGGCTTTGAGCCCGACGCTCAGGAGCCTGAGTTTTTGAGCTACCGTGAGTTTATTGAGACCCTGCAAGTGCCCGCAGGTCGAGAGCTCACCTTTTCCGCCTTCTGTGGCTGGTTTGAGCGCTACCGCAGCGCGGCCAAACAAAACATTGGCCTCGATGCACACGCCTTGTTTGAAGAGTTTCGCGGCGTCATCTCCAGCCGCGCTGAGGGCGTTCTCTCGCGCGAGGCTTATCTCGGCTTGGGTGTGCGCCAGTCTTTGCTGGCGGCACCCCAGCGCAGTGCCGTCTTTGACCTGTTTGAGAAATACCGTCAGTGGCTGAGTAGCGCCCAGCTGTTTGACCTCAACTTGGTCGCGCACGAGTGGCTCAAGATGGCCGCTCCGACCTATGACTTCGTTGTGGTCGACGAGGTGCAGGATCTCACGACCGTCCAGCTGGCATTGATCCTCAAAACGCTGGCCAAGCCTGGACAGTTCTTGCTGTGTGGCGATGCCAACCAGATCGTTCATCCCAATTTTTTCTCATGGTCCGCTGTCAAAAGCCTGTTTTGGCAAGACGAGACCCTGGCACGCGCACAAACCATCTCCGTCCTGCGCGCCAACTTTCGCAACGGCCAAGCCGTCACCGCATTGGCCAACCGGCTGCTCAAAATCAAGCATGCCCGCTTTGGCTCGATTGACCGTGAAACCAACTTTTTGGTGCAATCGTGCGCCAGCCAGAGCGGCTCGGTGCAACTGCTCGCGGACAAGGACAGCACGCGGCGCGAACTCAACGCCAAAACGCGCGGATCCACCCAGTTTGCGGTGCTGGTGCTGCGCGACGAAGACAAGGCTGCGGTGCGCCAACAGTTTCAGACCCCGCTGGTGTTCTCGGTTCATGAAGCCAAGGGCCTGGAGTATCCCAATGTGATCATGGTGCACATGGTCTCCAGCCAGCGCGCGGCCTTTGCCGAGATTGCCCAAGGCGTGCAGCTCGGCGACCTGACGGGCGACGCCCTGAATTACAGCCGCGGCAAAGACAAAGCCGACCACACGCTGGAGCTGTTCAAGTTTTACGTCAATGCGCTTTACGTGGGCATCACCCGGGTGGTCGAAAACCTGTACTGGGTCGAGTCAGACACCAGCCACCCCCTGTTGCAACTGCTGGAGCTGAGCACCACTGAATCCGTGACGCTGACCCAAGCGAAAGCGTCTAGCCAGCTGGAATGGGCCCAAGAGGCACGCCGCCTGGAGCTGCAGGGCAAACAGGAACAAGCCGATGCCATTCGTCAGAGTGTCCTCAAGACCCAAAAGCCCAGTTGGCCCGTCTGGGACCAGGTGGCCTTGCAAGAACTGCTGCCCAAGGCCTTGGAGTCGGGCCAAATTTCCAACAAGCCGCGTCAGGCGCTGCTGGACTACGCCTTGTGGCACGGCCAAAGCAGCTGGATCCGTGAGTTGGCAAGCAACAGCCGCTTCGAGCCCGCCCTCCAGCTTGCCATGACGCTGCAACTGATCGACGGGCGCCCTCCAGCCCCGATGCAACCGGGCGAGCTGCCCCGAAACTACATCGAGAGACTGGAGCGCCAGCGCAATGAAGCCGTCAAACTGCTGGGCAAAAAGATCGATGCGGTTGCCGAGCGCCAACGCCTGAGCTACAGCGGACGCGCTTTCAAGGACGTGCTGCGCCAATGCGATCAGTACGGTGTGGACCACCGCTGCTACTTCAACGCAACGCCCTTGATGATGGCCGCGCACTGCGGCAACACGGCCCTGGTCGAGGCCCTGCTGGAACGTGGCGCCGACCCCCTGGTGCGCGATCACTATGGACACAGCGCCTGGGACTACGCACTCGCACGCACGCTGGACGACCCGACGCACACGCAGCCCAACTTGGAGGCCCTGTTTGTCTTGCTGTCGCCCCTGGTGATCGATGTCCAAACCCACGGCCGCCTGATCCGACTGGAGCGTCACCAGGGCGAATACTGGATCCTGGGGCTGATGCTGGCGAGCTACAAAAAACTCTATTCGCAGCTCGTACCCGACCCGCAAATCCAACGCAACCTGATTGGGTATTGTGCCGACCACCTGATGCGCAGCGTGGACAAAATTCCTGACAGCGTGCTGAACCCGTCTCGCAAGAAACGCAGCTACTTCAACGGTGTCCTGGCACGTGCTGAAGTCAACAGCGCCTACCAACCCAGTCGCAAGCTGTGGCTGCGCCATCGCAACGGCTACTACCTCATCAACCCCGATCTCAAGCTCCGCACGAGCAGCACCGCCGAGTGGCTGCCCTGGACCGAATGGATCAACCAGCCGCTGGTGTTTGCGGGCTGCGGCATCCGCAGGACAAAGGACTCTGACCCTAACACGCAGCCATAGCGCCTCAAACCCAGGCCGGCTTACTCCGGCTTGAGCTTTTGCTCAAGAACCACGCGCTTATAGACGGGGTAGGAGGGCCTCGTCTCGGTGAATTTGAAAGGTTGATTCGCCAAGGCGAACAGGGGGCGCATTGGCAGGCGCAGCGTGCAGGACTGGAGGGCGCGCGGGCCTGTTGCGCTTCAGGCACCCTCCTGGATCCCTGCCTTCGCGGGGATGACGGGCCCGCCTGCGCGGGGATGACGGGCGCAGGGGTTGGCCTCTCGCCACGTCATTCCCGCGCAGGCGGGAATCCAGCAGCCTGTGCACTTCACTATGGGCCCTGCAACAATTCAACCTTTCAAATTCACTGAGACGGGGTACCCGGCCGAATTCACCAACAGCTTGCGCAAAGGGGCGGGCAGCCCCGTACTCAAAGCTTCGTCGAGGCTCATCCAACGGCCCGCCCCCAGCGGGGCGGTCACAGCGCTCACTTGCTGCTCAGACAGGTCCTCCGGCAGGGACCAACGAACCGGCCGCAACAGCCAATCAAGATGGGTCAGCACATGGGTGAAGGGACTCAAGGGCTGCGCCTGCCCAGGCCAAGCCTTGGACAGCTCAGCCAGGGTGGCACCGTTGTCTAGCTCGGGGAAACTCCACAGCTGGGCCCACACCCCTTGCTCGGGGCGCTGGGTCAGCCACAAGCGGCTGCCCCATGACAACCACAGCCACACGTTGTCGCGCTGGCTGCGTTTGAGCTTGCGGGTTTTGATGGGGTAGTGTTGGGGTCGGCCTTCATGGTGCCCGCAGCACAGATCACGCACTGGGCAGCGCGTGCACTCAGGCTGGCGCGTGAGGCACACGGTGGCACCCAGGTCCATCAGACCTTGCGTGTAAGCCGTCATGTCACGGTCTTGCGTGGGCAGCAGGTCGGTGGCAATGTTCCACAGCGCGCGCTCTTGGGCGGCCACGCTCAAGTCACCCGCAAACCCCAGCACACGGGTCAGCACACGCTTGACGTTGCCGTCCAAAATGGCCACCCGCTCACCAAAACAAAAAGCCGCAATGGCCGCTGCGGTCGAGCGACCAATGCCTGGCAACTCCGCCAACTGCGCAGCGCTGCGTGGAAACTGTCCACCATGTTGAGCCACCACCGCCTGTGCGCAGCGGTGCAGGTTGCGCGCACGGCTGTAGTAGCCCAGGCCACTCCATAAGGCCAACACATCGTCTTGCGAAGCCGCGGCCAGGGCCTGCACATCACCGAAGCGTTGCAAGAAGCGCTCAAAGTAAGCCAGCACCGTAGCCACCTGGGTTTGCTGCAGCATGATCTCTGACAGCCAGACGCGGTAGGGGTCTTGGGTTTGCTGCCATGGCAAAGTGTGGCGACCATGATCAGCCTGCCATGCGACCACCCTTGAGGCAAAGTGGCGCCCCAGCTCGTCGTGCCCCGCTACGCTCACTCGGCCGGCAATCCGCTGTCGCGCATCAAATCCAAACGCAAAGACTGAGACGTTGAAAAATCAACCAAACCCGCTTGCTCACGCAGCGACGTGGTCAGCTCGGTGACGCGGTCCAGGTTGTCTTTGAGCCGCGCGTCTTGAACCTCGACCTCGGTGATGCGTTGCTCCAACTCACCGGCTGCAACTTGAATGCGCTCCAGCGCTTCACGGCGTTTACGGAAGCTTTGACGCCGCTCGCGCAGCTGCACATCCACCTGAGCCGAGGCCGACTTGCTCCACATCTCAAACTCATTGCTGGCCGTCTCAAACACCATGCGCAGCTTGGACAACAACATGCGCCGAAACTGCTCCATGAACTTGGGCTGCGACAAACGCAAGGCTTGGGTCACGCCCAAGTACTGGACATAACTTTTTTCAAGCATGTCCAAATCTTCTTTGAAGCGAGCCAAATTAGGGGCCGTTTGCACCGCCAGTGAAAATCCAAATTCGGCATTCAAGCGACTGAACGAGGGCACAAGCATGTCGCGAATTTCATGGCCCCGGGTGTTGGCGGTGTCGAGCAACGCGCGCAGCTTGTGGCACAAGGTCGTGAAAGCCCTTTTGGCGCCCAAGTTCATGATGGAGGCACTCATCGCCATCTGCATTTGCTCAACCTCTTCGCGCAGCCGGTCGCTGGCCAAATCAATCAGCGCGTCTTTCATCATGCGGGCATGCACCACGCGCAAGGCGTGCAAGCGGGTCGTGCACTGCTCAAACTCTGCCGTTTCAGCCTGCACGCGATCAAGCATCATGCGCACTTTGGTGCCACTCTTGCCCCGCAGGCCATTGAGCTCCAGACCCTGCTCAGCCAGTTGGCGGCGCACATCGCCTATCCGGCGCGCCACATGAGACAGCACATCATGCGAGGCATCGGCCACAGCGGCCTCCAACATCTTGCGGCGCTGCGGCAGCAACTGCTCGGACAAGGCTTGCTCCAGCGCAGGCAAGCGGCTCAAGGCCAAGGCGGCATCGTCATGCTCAATGCGCGCAGTCAGGCCCTGACGCGCCGACAAGGGAAAAACACGTGCCGCCGGGATGTCCAGGGTGCGCGCCGTGGCCAGGCGCTGCGACTCGATCTGGGCCTCGATCTCGGCGGCGCTGGCCAGGGGATCCACCAAGGCGTCGATTTTGTTGAGGACCACATAGCGCGCCAAAGGATGGCTGCCCAGGTGATCGCGCCAAATCGCCAAATCTGACTTGGTGACCCCCGCATCGGCGGCCAAAATGAACAAGGTGGCATGCGCCGTGGGCAACAGGTTGAGGGTCAGCTCGGGTTCGGCACCGATGGCGTTGAGACCCGGGGTGTCCAACACCACCAGACCTTGCTCTAACAAAGGGTGGGGGTAATTGATGAGGGCGTGGCGCCACAGGGGCACTTCCACCAAACCTTCATCGTTGCGCGGCGGGTTGTCGTCGGGGCGTTCGTCGTCCCAAAAGCCCAAGGCACGGGCCCGCTCCTCAGCCACCCACTGGGTGCGCATGACCTCTCGCAAGCTGTTGGCCAGGGACTCACTGTCACCGACCACCAAGGGCAAATGTGTCCATAGCTCAGATTGTTGCCGCAGCTCGATCAGCGACTGAGCGTCAAGCCGAGTCTCGATCGGCAACAGGGCCAGCAAAGGAGCTTCACTGGCGTCATAGCCCAACTCGACCGGGCACATGGTGGTGCGCCCGGGGGCTGCCGGCAACACCCGTCGGCCGACATCACCAAAAAAAATCGCGTTGATCAACTCTGACTTGCCGCGTGAGAACTCTGCCACAAAAGCCACCACCAACTTCTCGTTGGCCAAGCGTTGCTTGATGTTCATGAGCGCATCGCGCGCCGACGCTGCAACCAAGTCGTGGCCTTCAAGATAGCGCAACAAGCCGTCAATTTGGCGGCACAAAGCCGCACGCCAATCGCTCAGGGTATCCAGACTGCGGGCGAAGGCGGGCCGAATGGGAATGTCGCTGAGGTGATCCAAAATCTAGCCCTTTTGTGCTTTGCCATCGTGCCAATGGCATTTGAAAAGATGTTAACTGCTTGAGCGCCAAAGACATACCCCCTATTCACCGGGTTGCGTGGCATGCGTCACCTCAGCGACGCTGGCATGCAGGGCAAAAGAACGTCGAGCGCTGCCCCTGCACCACACGGCGAATCAATGTGGCGCAAATGTGGCAACGCAGGCCTTGCCGGCCATACACCTTGACAACCTCCTGAAAGGCGCCCGCCATGCCGTGCGCATCACGAAAATCTCGCAAAGTTGAACCACCGAGCGCCACCGCCTGGGCCAGGGTCGCGCGAATGGCCTCGCTCAGGCGCACCGCGCGGGGGCGACTGATCCGATGACTGGCGATGCGCGGGTCAATGCCGGCAGCGAACAAAGCCTCACAGGCGTAAATGTTGCCTGCGCCCACCACAATGTCACCGCTTAACAACACGGGCTTGATCGCTTGCCGACGCTTTGACAGGGCGGCGTGCAGATAAGGGCCATCAAACGTCGGATCAAAGGGCTCCAACCCCAGTCTGGACAACAGCCGGGCGGCGGGGTCTTGTTGCAAACTCGCCGACCACACCACCGCCCCGAAGCGCCGCGGGTCCGTCAGGCGCAACGTGCCCTGCGTGGTCACGAGATCAAAGTGATCATGGACCCCGGGGGGATCCACCGGGCCAAAGCGCAGGGCCCCCGACATGCCCAAATGCAGCAAGAGCCCGCCGGCTGGCACGCCGTCCGATTGCATGGCGAACCACAAGTACTTGCCGCGCCGCGCCACCGAGCTCACGGTCAAGCCCACCAATGCTTCCGGGGCACAACCCAGCGGCCAGCGCAACGGCTTACCCCAACGCGAGGCCAGCACACGCGCCCCCTCAATGCGCGCGGCCAAGCTCTGGCGGGTCACTTCAACTTCGGGCAATTCAGGCATGTTCAGAAATCAAATGAGAAGTAACAAAGCACGCCGTGGGCCAAAGCGAGTGGGCGGGCCGGTGAAATGAGCCAAACCTCAATAGAATGGTTTGCGAATCAGCAGGAGCATGCATGCATTTTCAAGCCAGTGTGGGGTCACCCCAACCCGCGCCCTCGACCCCTCGACTGTCATGGGTACGCCCCCTGGCGGCAGGCCTTGCGGCGACGTTGGCTGCGTGCGTTTTGACGCTCCCAGCAAGCGCCCAAACCCAAAGCCCCAAAAGCCAAGTCGCCACGCTAAATTCAAGCATGGACGCAGGGCTGTTTTACCAGCTTCTCATTGGCGAAATCGAGTTGCAATCAGGCAACGTCGGGATGTCTTACCAAGTGATGCTTGACGCGGCACGCAAAAACAAGAGCGAGGTTTTGTTCCAACGCAGCACCGACATTGCCCTGCAAGCCCGCGCCGGTGAGCAGGCCTTGGCTGCCGCACTCGCTTGGCAAACCGCCCTGCCCGAATCCACCGAGGCCTACCGCTATGTGATCGAGTTGCTGGTGGCGCTGGGCCGCCCCGCCGAGGCCATGCCCCACCTCAGCACCTTGCTCAAAATCAGCATCCCCAGCGCGCGGATTTCGCTGATCAACAGCACCCCCCGCTTGTTTGCGCGGGTCACTCAGCCGGAGGTGGTCGCAACCCAGCTCCGGGACACCCTGTCACGCTACCTGGAAGATCCCGACACCCGGGTGGCGGCCCACGTGGCGTTGGGCCGGGTGTGGTTGGCGGCTGACAAGCCCGAGCGCGCCCTGGCGCTGGCCCAACGCGCCCAGACGCTAGACCTCCAAGCCGAAGGCCCTGCCCTGCTGGCCCTGGAACTCATGGAAACCCAAGCTGGCGCGAGCGCCGTGCTTGAGCGGTACCTGCAGGCCCGCCCCGACAACCTGGGTGTGCGGCTGATGTTTGTGCGCGTGTTGTCCAGCACGCAGCGCTTGAACGAGGCGATGGACCAGCTCAAGTGGGTGACCTCGAACAAGCCTCTGGTCCCTGCCGGTTGGTTGGCCCTGGGCACGGTGGAGCTCGAAACAAGTCATCCCAAAGAGGCGATGACCTCACTGCGAACACTGCTTGACCTGCTCGAAAAACCCGAGCGCATTGAGCGCAGCGGGATCGACGATGATCCCCAGGAGATGCGCCAAAAGGCCTGGCTGCTGCTGTCACAGGCCAGCGAAGAAATCGGCGACATCAAGGGCGCGCAAACCTGGCTGAGCAAAGTCGACGACCCCAAGCTGGTGCGTGATGTGCTGCAGCGGCGCGTTCAAATTTTGAGCAAGAAGGGCAAAGTTCGCGAAGCGCGCAACATGATTCGCAATCTCACGGCCAGCCAAGCCGACGATCACACCAAGGTCTTGCTCGAAACCCTGGTGCTGCGCGAGGCCAAGCAATGGAGCGAGGCGCAGAAGGTACTCAGCACAGCCAACCAGCGCCTGCCCAACGATGTAGATTTGCTCTACGAGCAGGCCATGGTTGAAGAAAAACTCAACCATCTGAGCGAGATGGAGCGCTTGCTGCGCAAAGTCATCGCGCTCAAGCCAGATCACCATCATGCCCACAATGCCTTGGGCTACTCCTGGGCCGAGCGCAACATGCGCCTGCCCGAAGCCAAAGTTCTGATTCAACGCGCTGTGGAACTGGCCCCCGCAGACCCCTTCATCACGGACAGCCTGGCTTGGGTCGAATACCGCCTGGGCAACGGCCAAGAGGCCTTGCGCCTGCTGCGCAAGGCCTACAAGAGCCGGCCGGATCCGGAGATCGGGGCCCATCTGGGTGAAGTGTTGTGGACACTCGGGCAACGCGATGAAGCCCGCGTGATTCTGCGCGCAGTCCGAAAACGCGATCCCCGCAGTGAAGTGCTCAAAGAGATGTTGACCCGCCTGCGGATTGAGTTATGAGTTCTGGGTGGCGGCCCCTGGGCCACTGGCAACGGACAAGCGCACTCGGCCTAGCTGCCTTGCTGGGCCTGGCGGGCTGCGCCACCCCGCCCGCCCCACCCACCCCGAGCGACCCTGACAACCTGTCAGGGCGCCTGGCAGTGCGCGTAGCGGCACACGACAACACCCCCGCGCGCAGCGTGAGCGCGCTGTTCGACCTGCGGCGCCATGGCCCGTCCGGCGAGCTCGACCTCTCCACCCCCATGGGCACCTTGATGGGCAAAGCCCAATGGGGGCCCCAACAGGTCAGCCTCATCACGCCTCAAGGCGAGCGTCAATACCCGAGCCTGAACGCCCTGAGCGAAGACGTTTTGGGCGAGAGCATCCCTGTGCAGGCCCTGTTCGATTGGCTTTTGGGGCGCCCCTGGAGCGGGGCGGCGTCCACCCCTTTTCCGGGAGAACCCAGCACCGGCTTCACGCAACTCGGATGGCGCATACAGCTGGCGCAATTTGCCGAAGGCGTGATCCAAGCCCAGCGGGATGCCCCCCCGGTGGTCATCGTGCACGCCCGCTTACTGCGCTAACCCCGCCCCCTTTTTTCCATGCACTGCCTGTACGACCTCCCCGCACCCGCCAAGCTGAATCTGTTTTTGCATGTCGTGGGCAAACGAGCCGATGGCTATCACTTGCTGCAATCGGTGTTCGTGCTGCTCGATTGGCATGACACGCTGCACTTTGAGCAGCGCCCCTTTGGTGCGCTGTCTCGTGAAGACCTCAGTGCGCCCTTGCCCGCAGACGACTTGTGCCTGCGGGCAGCACGCGCACTGCAGGCCGCCAGCGGCACGCCCCATGGCGCCCACATCAGCATCGACAAGCAACTGCCCTCGGGCGCCGGACTGGGGGGTGGCAGCTCGGATGCAGCCACCACCTTGCTGGCACTCAATCGCCTTTGGGGCTTGAACTGGCCGCGCTCTGCCTTACAACCCCTGGCCCTGTCGCTGGGTGCCGATGTCCCCTTTTTTGTGGGTGGGCGCCCGGCCTGGGTGCAGGGCATTGGCGAACAGCTTCAGCCCATCGCCCTGCCATCGCAAACTTTTGTGGTGATCAAACCGCCCGCCGGCGCCCAAACCCAGCGAATTTTCAGCAGCCCCCTCTTGGCCATTCGCGTGCAAGCTGGTATAGTCTGCGGCTTTCTTGGACAGCAAACCACGCTTGACGGGACCGCGACTTGCGCCAGTGAATGGCGTCGTCAGATTCTGAGGGGCTGGGGTCAAAACGATTTACAGGCGGCTGCGCAAGCAGAATGCCCGGACATCGCGGTGGCTTTGCAAAAACTCTTTCATGAGTTTGGCAACAGCCGCATGACCGGCTCAGGCAGTGCAGTGTTTGCACGCTTGGACCAAGATCAAAATTACAACACCTCGGCAGCGGTTCGCTGGTTGGAGTCACTTCCTACCGCATGGCAAGGCCGGGTGTGTGTCAGTCAGGAAGCCCACCCCCTCGTGGACTGGGCGGCCGACTGACAGTAGGAGTTAGGTTGACAGAGTGAGCGTAAAGAGTGAGCGGTTTGAAGCCTCTGGCTTCAAACCCTTGTAGGGGAGTCGCCAAGTTGGTTAAGGCATCGGATTTTGATTCCGACATGCGAAGGTTCGAATCCTTCTTCCCCTGCCAACAGTTGAGCCTGGTCGCAAGTTGTCAGACATGACGGTGCTCAAACGCAATGACCCGTTTAGCCGTATCTGGCGTTGCATACCAGCGACTGGTCATTGCCCAGGTAGAAAATCCCGCGTCAGGGTGCCTGCTCGGCCGAGCAAGCACCCCTGACTTGTTTGTGTCGTCGGAGGAGCCATGCTTTTCAATACGGTGCTGTTCACAGGCAACGCCAACCCCGTGTTGGCCCAAGAGATGGCTTCGCACCTGGGCATCGAGTTGGGGAAAGCCTCCGTGGGTCGCTTTTCAGACGGCGAGGTGGCCGTTGAAATCCAGCAAAACGTGCGCGCCCGAGACACCTTTGTCGTGCAACCGACCTGTGCCCCGACCAACGAAAACCTGATGGAACTCTGCATCATGGTCGATGCCCTCAAGCGCGCCTCTGCGCGCCGCGTCACGGCCGTGATCCCCTACTACGGCTACGCTCGCCAAGATCGGCGCCCGCGCTCCACCCGCGTGCCAATCAGTGCCAAGGTCGTGGCGAACATGCTGGAAGCCGTGGGCGTTGAGCGCTTGCTCACCATGGATTTGCACGCCGACCAAATTCAAGGCTTCTTCAACATCCCTGTCGACAACATTTACGCCTCGCCCGTGCTGTTGGCTGACTTGCAAAGCAAGCGCTACAGCGATCTGGTGGTGGTGTCGCCCGACGTGGGCGGCGTGGTGCGCGCCCGCGCACTGGCCAAACAACTCAGCTGCGAGCTGGCCATCATCGACAAACGTCGACCCAAGGCCAATGTGTCTGAGATCATGCATGTGATTGGCGAGATCGAGGGCCGCAACTGCGTGATCATGGACGACATGATTGACACCGCTGGCACGCTGGTCAAAGCCGCTGAGGTTTTGAAAGAGCGCGGCGCCAAGAGTGTCTACGCTTACTGTACACACGCGGTGTTTTCCGGCCCCGCCCTGGAGCGCATCAACAACTCCGCGCTCGACGAAGTCGTGATCACCAACACCATCCCCTTGAGCGATGAAGGCAAGCAGTGCAGCAAAATACGTCCGCTGTCCGTGGCCTTCTTGTTTGCGGAAACCATTCGCCGAATCTCAGACGGCGAGTCTGTGACCTCCTTGTTTGCCGAACAGAACAACAATTTCTAACCTCTTCAAACCCTGCGCCACGGAGGTGGCGCAGGGTTGAAGCCAGCACTGCGAGACGCTGGTACGCCGTGGCCGCAAGGCCGTCATCCGAAAACGCTTGGTCGCGAGCGTTTGCCATTTTTGGAGCTGAACATGAAATTTGTCGCCTTTGAGCGCACCCTGCAGGGGACCGGAGCGAGCCGCCGCCTGCGCAATGCCAACAAGGTGCCTGGCATTGTCTACGGTGCCGGCCAACCCACCATGATCGAACTCGATCACAACGCACTCTTCTTTGCCTTGAAGAAAGAAGCCTTCCACTCCTCCATCCTCGACATGGAACTGGGTGGCAAGACTGAAAAGGTGCTGCTGCGTGACCACCAGGTTCACCCCTTCCGCCCCATCGTGCTGCACATCGACTTCCAACGCGTTGATGCCACGACCAAGGTCTCGAAGAAGGTGCCGTTGCACTTCATCAACGAAGATCAATCACCTGCGGTCAAGATCGACAAAGCCCTGGTCAACAAGGTGGTGACCGAGCTGCACGTACAGTGCTTGGCCTCCGCACTGCCTGAGTTCATCACTGTCGACCTGAGCACTCTGGCCAAAGGCCAATCGCTGCATGTGAGCAACATCACCTTGCCTGAAGGCCTGAAGGTCGTCACCCATGGCAAAAAGGATCCTGTCCTCGTGTCCGTGTCTGCCCCTGTCGAGGAAGAAGAAGCTGCTGCGGTGGTCGTGACAGCGCCCGCCGCTGCGCCTACGAAAGCCAAGAAGACGGAAAAGCAAAACAAGAAGTGATCTTGCGCCTTGGTGCAGTCAGACCCCAAAGCCCCACCTCGGTGGGGCTTTTTTATGAACTACTCCACCCTATGCTGCGCAAAGGATGGAGTTTCACGGGGAGCGTGAGCAGCCCCGTATAGGCGCGGTTCCCGGCCTGTGTCTTCAGCCTCCAAGGCCCATCGCAACACAACTCGTGCTGCTGCGATGTCT
>JANMGB010000151.1:0-8439 GCA_031374415.1 Burkholderiales bacterium | reverse complement strand
GTATCAAGCAATTCCGCCGGGTCGCCACCCGTTATGAAAAATTGGCTCGCAACTTCTTGGCCATGATCACCCTCGTTTGTGCCTACGTCGGCATTGGGTAATTGTTAACACGCCCTAGGTGGATCAGAGGGCGTCATGAGTTCATGCAGTGGTTCAAAGACCTGCTTGAGCTGACAGCGCCTATTGCGGCTGAAGTTGTCGTGCGCCATCGGGTGCGTAGCGCTCTCACCCACAAGGTGAAGGCCGCCATTTTCAAGTAACGGCGTTTAGACATGTTTGTCAAGGCGCATTATTCACTCCGGCATTTTCCCGCTCACTCCGGTGTTTGACCCTATGCTGCAGCCTCGAATCCTGCTGCGATGCGGCCCCACTGGAGTTTTCGATGATCCCTGTTTATGTGACCGCGAGTGGAGCTTTCCTGCCCAACCCCCCGGTAGACAACGAAGCCATGGAAGAGGTCCTGGGTTGCGTGGGCGGCAAGCCCAGCCGGTATCGGCGCATGGTGTTGCGTGCCAACGGCATCCGCACGCGGCACTACGCCTGGCGCGACGGTCGGCAAACCCATCTCAATGAAGAGCTGGCTGCACTGGCGGTGCAACAAGCTCTGCAGGACCGCAGCTGGAGCGTGTCCGAGCTGAGCATGTTGGCGGCAGCCACCACCTTGCCGGATTTGATGATGCCGGGGTTTGGCTCGATGGTGCATGGTCGCCTGGGCACGCGGCCCATGGATGTGCTCACCACCGCGGGGGTGTGTTGTGCCAGCATGTCGGCGTTCAAGGCCGCAGCGAACAGCATCCGCGTGGGTGAACATCCGAACGCGGTGGTGGTGGGCTCCGAGATGCCCAGCCCAGCCTTGCGTGCGACACGTTTTGAGAAGGAAAGCGAGCTGGCCCCAACGCGCTCAGGGGCGGCCGACTCGTATCAGTTTTTCAATGCCGACTTTTTGCGTTGGATGCTGTCGGATGGGGCTGGGGCCGTGGTGCTGGAAAGCCAGCCCCATCCGCAGCGCCTCAGCTTGCGCTTGGACTGGGTGGAGTTTCGCTCCTATGCCCATGCATTTCCCACCTGCATGTACATGGGAACCACGTCACCTGAGGACGTGCGTGTAGGCAGCACCTTCCAGTCGTTCGACACCTATGCGCAGGCTGAAGCGGCAGGTGTTTTTGTCATGCGCCAAGACACTCGGCTGTTGCCTTTGGGGCTGGTGGGCTCGGTAGGGGTAGAGGCTAAGCGGCTGCGTGATCAGGGCCTGTTGGTGCCTGAGAAGGTAGACCATTTTTTGCCCCATTTGAGCTCTCATGTGTTTTCGAGTTTGATGGCCGAGACCTTTCAATCGCATGGCATTCATATTCCTCCCGAGAAGTGGTTCACCAACTTGGCCACCAAGGGCAATACAGGTGCCGCTAGCATCTTCATTTTGCTAGACGAGGCGCTGCGCAGCTCGCGCTTTCGCCCCGGCGAGAAGGTGTTGTGCATGGTGCCTGAGTCGGGCCGATTTTCCGTGTCGTACGCGCAATTCACTGTTTGCAACCCTTCCTGAATGTGACCACCATGATCTCCGTTGCCCCCTATGCCACCGCACCGCTTCGCTCGCCCGAGCGCATTGATCACGCCCTGAAGCACTCACCCTTGGGCGCGTCGTTCGGCCACACCGACGAGGCGGTGACTCGCTATCTGGCCACCGAACTCGCGTTGGTGTGGCAGGCCTTCAGTGAACGCCTGGACGCGGTGCCCTTCATCCGCAAACTAGAGCAATCCCGGCTGAGCTTGGAGGACTACAAAACCTTGTTGATCAATCTGCGTCAACAAGTGGTGGAAGGCGGGCGCTGGATTGCCCGGGCCGCCTCCAGCATGGAGGCCGAATTGTTCCCCCTGCGCTCCTTGCTCATTCAGCACGCAGCGGATGAACACCGCGATTTTTTGATGCTCGACAAGATGTATGTGCGCCTGGGTGGCAGTGCGCAGGAAATTGCGCAACACCCCCGCAATGTCGGCTCTGAAGCCCTGACGGCCTACATGTTTCACCAGCTCAGTCAAAGCAACCCGGTGCAGGTGTTTGGCGCGATCTTCATCATTGAAGGCCTGGGCACGCTCAAGGCCGGCCGCTGGGGCAGCCTGATCCAGGAGCAGTTGCGCTTGGCCCCGGAAGACGTGGTGTTCCTGTCCTACCACGCCGAGAACGATGACGACCACTTTGACAAGCTGAGAACGGCCCTGCGTCTGCCCCTGATCACGCAAGAAGCGGCCGAGAAGATTGTCAAGATGGCGCGCGTGGTGGGGCGCTTGTATTGCCTGCAATTGGAAGAGCTGGACCACATTTGATGAACGATTCCACGGGCGTCTGCCTGCACAACGAGGCCCCGCCAACAGCGCGCTTGCGTCAAGCTTCGCTCGCGCAGGTGCTGGCCGGCAATGTTTGCTCGCCGCTGCCTGTGGCGTGGCGCAAGGCCCAATGGCGCGACCACCAACGCCCGTCACGACGCTACCTGCTGCCCATCATCAAACCGCTGAGTGTGGCCTTGATCTGGGCGGTCAAGATCATCAAGCGCGTGTGGCCCTGGCGCCTGGGCTCAGAGCGTGCATTGAACCGCTTGAGCGTGTGGTTTGTCCCCCATTTTTTGTCGCCCCAAGCGCAAGAAATGCTGCTGCGGCACTTGGCCATTGAAAACGCCCTGGTGCAGTTTGTGGCGCGCAATTGCGGCGCCTCGGAAGTCGTGGCGCCGTATCTGCGCCCGGCCAAGGGACAGGACTTGGGGGACACCCAGGGCATGAACACCACACTCATGCATGACACCATCATCCTGAACTTCTTTGCCGACCTGGGCCATGCCCTGCCTCAGGGCCCCCAGCCACCGCCGCGTGGCGATCTGGTGTTCTCCGACCTTGGGTTGCCGCGCTTCGAGTTCACCCCCAACCGGATCAACCTGGATGCTGTCTCGGCGATTTATCTGGTCAGTCTTTTCCTGGTGATTTTGTTCGACGAGAACACCCTAGAGAGCAGCGTTCAATCCTTGTACCTGGACGACTCGCTGATGAGCTGTCTGGCGCAGCTCACGGGGGACACTTCGTTCAAGCAGTGGAGCCCGGGGCCCTTCGTTGATGTGATGCGCTTTCCTCTTGATGTGGCCGATTTATTGCTCAAGCACATCAAGATTTGCGAGTACGCCTACGCGCACCTGACCCGCTTGGAGCCCACGGGGCAGTTTCGGCTCGACGAGGATGTGGCCACAGCCAAGTTGCCATCCGCGCTTTCCCAGCCATCCGGTGGTTGATCGCGGCAGGGACGCCATGACTGGGCGGTCTGGATCGTACGGTCCAGCTTGCCAAGCTATCGACGCCTGGAGGGAGCCTTTGATTCCAAGTCCCCGCCCTAGAAACGCCTGCTTGTCACGAGGGTCAGACCGTGTCTTTGAACCCCAACGCGCACCATTGGGGCCAAGTCTCCCCTTTTCCATCTTGGGGGGCAAGAGACAAGGCCCCAGCTGCTCGCACTTCAATGGGGCGCAGGGTACTGTGGATCAGACTCTGACGAGAATCAAAGATGCTTTGATTCTCGTTGACGCTGATTAAATAACAGGCTTACAGGTTATGTCGTCTTGATGAAGCCCAGATTCTTCGCAGTGAATTCTTTCAGATTTTGGAATACCTCGCTGTTCTGGGCATCACTCAAGCCGAACCATGTCCCCAGCGTGGCTCCAAGCTGATCTACCGAGGTCGTGGGCAGCAACGCTCCATTGCGCAACTGATATTCGCCAGGGAATTGGTCGGCGCCCGCTGTGCGGGCCATCAGTGTCGGGAATTTGCCGTAAATGTTGCCGCCTTTCACGGCTCCACCCATCACGAACTGGTGGCCGCCCCAGCCATGGTCGGTACCGTCGCCATTTGATGTGAACGAACGGCCGAAATCGCTGGCGGTAAAAGTGGTAACGCTGTTGAGAGCGTCGATATTCAAAAGCGTGTTGTCAAAGTAGCTCATAGCATGAGCCACTTTCGCCAGCAGTACAGACTGCGTATCGTTCTGGTTGTTATGGGTGTCAAACCCACCCAAGCTCACGAAGAACAATTGGCGTTTCACGCCGGTTCTGCCCGCCTTGCCGGCCTCAATGAGTCGCGCAACCACTTGCAGCTGCTGGGCGAGGGGATTGAACTCGCTGGCCCCCGTGGACGGGTTCAAAAACTGGAGCTTGATGTCGGCTTTGGGATTGTAGCTGCCGCTTATGGGTGAGGTGCCGAACGCAGGATGGCTGGGGGGGGGCAAACTACTGCGCAACAGTAACTCGGCGTCGATTGAGCGCCTCGAGACAAAGGCCACATCCTGCTCGAAAAAATGGCTGCCTGTTGTTGAGCTGCCGACGATGTTTTGGAGCGAACTCTCCAATGTGGTCGAATTGTAAATTTTGCCGCTGCTGTCGCCACCGAGGCGCAAAGGACCACTGCCGCCCACCTGATACTGGCGCACGCTCTGACCTGTCAACCATGCGGTGTTGCCTGCTGCCGAAACAGCCGTGAACACGGCTTGTGTATTGGCGCCAACCATCATATCGGCCATGCGCCCACCCCAGCCTTGCTGGGCTCCCTCTCCCTGGAACGTCTGCCAGATGCTTTGCTGGTCGTTGTGGGAGAACAGGCGCGGTGGCCGCGGATGTCTAAGATCGGTGTACTGAACCTTGGTGGTCGGCTTAATCAGTGGGCCGATGTTGGCCACGATGGCCAGGCGACTGTCATCGAACAGCGCCTTCAAGGAACCTAGTAGAGGGTTGAGCGCGAACTCGCGGCCTGGTTGCAGGCTTGCGTCTTTTGGCGTAATGCCCAACACCCCGCCCAGGCGCTCTGGAGAGCACGCCCTTGCCGAGGCAACGGGCGAAGTGCCAATCGACTTTAACCCGATCGACCCACCTGCCTGGCCCCGCGTCTGAACGTACGCATTCCAAGAATCGAAGTCCGTGGGCAACACCGTGTTGAAGGAGTCGTTGCCGCCAAACATAAACAGGCACACGATGGCCTTGTAGTCTGCTGCGCCGGACTGCGCTGCAGCTGAGCCAGCGGCCAGCAGGTTCAGCGCCAGCGGTGCGCCGGCACCGGCCAGTGCCGACATGGCGCTGGCTTGTCGAATAAAGAGGCGACGCGACACGTTATGGTCAATAGCAGGAGCGGAGAAATCTTTGCGGTTTGTCATGATGCATTCCTTATTTCAAAACCAGAAATTCCGGCGAAGATACTGTCAGCAGGACAGCGGCATTGACTCGGTTGCGTTTGCCCGAATCCGTTGATGCGGAGATTTTTTCCACCGCAGTGACGATCTCGTTTTTCCGCGTCAGGCCGATAGCACCATAGGTAAGAAGTGTCGTCACATGGTCCACCAGGGTTGCTGCGTTGGTAGCCTTCGAGAGTTCATCCGTGAAGTTGCTTCGCACATCGTCGTCGTTGATACCGCGGCTGATGCTGTCTCGCATGAAATTCACGTAGCCAGCAACGCTGGTCTCGTCAACTATCTGTAACTCAGGTGCCACTAGACCTTGTCCCGCGCTTTTTGATCCCGTTGCCACGTAACCCGGCCGATAGAAGTTGAACACCGAAGGCGCGTGCAGCGGTGCCTGGGCCAGATCCTCGCTCGGGCTATCGGTCAATCCAATTTTGTACTTGCCCGAGGCGCTGCTGTACTTGAAGGCGCGTGCAACGGCCGACATCCGCAGCACGGGCTCACGAACCTTGCCCGATGTAAGGGTCATCAAACGCGCTTCGGGGTGCATCAGCACTGCCTTGAGCACCGCCTTCATATCGCCACGCACGCCGCTACCGTTGTTATTGAACGCTCTCGCTACCGCAGCAACGTATGCTGGACTCGGATTGCTGGTGGTGAAGCGCTGAATCAACTGCCGCCCGATGAAAGGGCCCACGTTAGGATGAGCGAATAGGTGGTCAAGCGCTTGCTTGAGGCTCTCTGCTGCGCTGGTACCCGCCGGGATCTCCTTGCCTACGAATTTTTTGGCGTCGGGGCTATGGAACTTCGGATAATCGATCATCGGCCTCAAAGCACGGTCGGGGTTACTGGATGCGCTACTGCCAGTGGAGAAGCACTTATCGTCCCGAGTACCGCTGCCGCAATCCCAGCTCCAGCCGGTGAATACTTTGGCAAGACCTGCCACATCGTCCCCTGTGTAGGTCTCCAATGCGGTGCCCGGCGGCACAGTACCGTCTTCGTTGAGCTTGACCAGGCCGATGGTGAATAGCTGCATGGTCTCGCGCGCGAAGTTTTCGTCGGGTACGCGGCCCGTGGCGTCGGCTTTCTGGTTGCCCAGGTGCGTTAGATAGAGGCCCATCAGCGGGTTGAGCGCAACCTTTTCCAGCAAATCGCGGTATTTGCCGAAGCTGTGATCAGCCAGCATGTCTAGATAGGCCACGACCCCGCGATCAAAGTTGTCGACGTCACCGTCTGCCAGAGAGATGACGAAGATCTGCGACAGCGCGTAGGCCATCCGAAGTCGCAGCTGATCCTTGCCTGTGAGTGCCTGACTCCAGAAGGCATTGGCAACCTCGTTGTCGTTGCCATCCCTGTTAGCGGTATCGAAGAACGCCAGGTGCGTGGTGCCGCGTGGAGTTGCGAGTTGCTTATCAATCCAGGCCGAGTAGCCAATCTGCATCAGCTCGTTGATATCTTCATCCACGGGCCCAAAGGTGGCCTGGGCAAGAAAGCGTGCGGCCTCGTTTCGATTGGCCGGCTTTTCAGCATTAGCTTGTGGTGCGGGTGCAGGTGCGGGTGCTGGTGCGGGTGCGGGTGCGGGTGCGGGTGCGGGTGCGGGTGCGGGTGCAGGCGCTGGCGCTGGTGCTGGTGCAGGTGCAGGTGCAGGTGCAGGTGCTGGCGCTGGCGCTGGCGCTGGTGCTGGTGCTGGTGCTGGTGCTGGTGCTGGTGCTGGTGCTGGTGCTGGTGCTGGTGCTGGTGCTGGTGCTGGATCTGTGCCCTGAACGACCTTGAATGAAACCGACTCGCTCCCAGCAGAAAATATATAATCACCCGGTATCAGCTTCTTCTCAGTTGGGTTGGCGTAATAGTTTGCCCCGCTGTCGCCGTATAAAGAATAAGGCACTATTTGTTCTTTGCGGGTATGTTGGACAGGGCCTATAAGCTTAACTTCCTTTGGGCCCGAAGACGAGGCAGGCTCATAACTCAAAGAGTAGCTCGATGGAATCTGTCTTAAATCAATGACCTGGCCCATTTTGAGTGCCACTTTGGTGTCAGTAGCCGCATTTACCAAGTAAAAATCAGATGCCAGCGCCATGCCCTGTGACAAAAGTCCGCAGGCCAAAGCAGTGTATTTCAGTTGACTCTTCCAAATAGACATAGGTGCCCCCTCAGGTTTGCAAGCAATCACTTCGTTGATCGATGAACTGGTTGAAGCATATGAGGAAAAAACTTTCTTATGTTTCAAATTGCATCATCATGTAACTGATTCCAACATTTGCGAGAACTTGTGCGTCACCGTTCATCCGAAAACGCTCAATGAGCAAGCGTGGGTGCCCTGAATGCCGCGTGCTTCGTTCTCGAGCGAAAAGTCTTGTTTTGTGGTGGCGCGAAGGTCATTGGGGGGCCTCAAAAAGCCAGGCCAAAGCCAACGCCAACGCCAGGGAAACGCTGACCCATACGGCTCAGACCTGAACACACGAGACGCCATGAAGCAACGATCCAAGATGCCGCAGCAGCTGAGCTTTGCAAGCCATGAGTTTGCGCAGAAGAAGAAGGCAAAGAGGAAAGAGGAAAGAGAAGTTTCTGGCGGAGATGGAGCAGGTGGTGCCAGGGAGCCGGTTGGAAGGAGTCATCGAGCCGGTGTGTCCAACGGCGCAGCGCGGCCTAGTACCCCGTCTCAGTGGATTTGAAAGGTTGATTCAAAGAGTCGAACAGGGGGCGCATTCGCAGGTGGGGCGCGCAGGAATGGAGTGCGCGCGGGCCTGCTGCGCCTCAGGCACCCGCCTGGATCCCCGCCTGCGCGGGGATGACGGGAGAAGGCGGGAATGACGGGCGCAGGGGTTGGCATCTCACCACGTCAGTCCCGCGCAGGCGGGAATCCACCAGCCTGTGTACTTCACTATGGGCCCCGCAACAATTCAACCTTTCAAATCCACTGAGACAGGGTACTGGTACCCTGTCTCAGTGGATTTGAAAGGTTGAATTCGCCAAGGGGAACAGGGGGTGCATTGGCAGGCGGAGCGTGCAGGAATGAGGTGCGCGCGGGCCTGTTGCGCCTCAGGCACCCTCCTGGATCCCCGCCTGCGCGGGGATGACGGGAGAAGGCGGGGATGACGGGCGCAAGGCTTGGCATTCCACCACGTCATTCCCGCGCAGGCGGGAATCCAGCAGCCTTTGTACGACGCCATGGGCCTCGCAACAATTCAACCTTTCAAATCCACTGAGACGGGGTACTAGGGCCTGTTCGGAAACTCCTC
>JANMGB010000140.1:0-1152 GCA_031374415.1 Burkholderiales bacterium | reverse complement strand
CTGGTCGTAGAGCGAGTCAGCGGCGGCGAAGATCCGAGCACGGGTTTCTTTGGGCAGTTCCATCGGGGTGGCCTAGTCATAGTGGGAATAAGAGTAATAATATTACCATTATTCCTTCTTGTCAAGCCCTTTTAGGCCCTTTCAGGTCAGCCACCCCGCACCTGTTTGCGGGTCGTTCGGAGGAAACCTTGTGCCTGCCCTGGTGCCGTCGTATCCTTGGCGCATGAACACCCCTATCCTCGATCGGCTGCGCAGCGAGGCGCAGGCGCTTAGCTCCAACGAGCGCGCCCACTTGGCTTTGGATCTGCTGCAATCCCTGGACAGCGGCACCACTTCATCCGACACCGAGCAAGCCTGGAACAACGAAGCGGCCCGCCGCCTCGCTTGCTTCGACCGTGACGGTAGCCCCACCATCGCAGCCGACCAGGTGCACGCCCACGCCCTGGCCCGTCTGCGGTAGGTGGCGCTGATACTCCCGCTGCGCTACCTGCCAGAAGCCGATTCCGAGTACTTGCAGCAGGTTGAGCACTACGACGAACAAGCCCCCGGGCTCGGGCGGCTTTTCGTGCATGCCATCCAGGACGCCGAGCGCCTGGTTCAATCCAACCCTACCGGCTTGCCCTTGGTCCACGGCACCGAGGATCTGCGCTGCGTGGTCGTGCGCAAGTTTCCGTTCCGGCTGATCTACGCGCTACGGGGCTTTATCCTCATCGTTGCCGTCGCCCACACGGCCCGTGATCCCCGTCGATTCCTCGACCGCTGATTGCCCTTCCGACGGCTTTTCCTCAACCGTCGTCAAACTCCCGTTCGCAGGTTTGCCAAGGCTCCTGGCCATCGCCAAGAACTTCTCAAAGTCCGTCCCAATCAGCTTCAGCGCTTCAATCTCCAGCTCCGCTCGACCACCATCAATCACGCTCAGCTTCGGTTTGTTCATGTCATCGGCCTAGGTAGGCGCTGGTGATTGCCTCACGGGAGTGGCCCAGCTCTTCGGCCACCTCCAGGCGAGCGGCGCGGTCGGCCTCGCGTTCTTCACTGCCACGTGCAGGTGTTTCACCGCCACGAACAGGGGACGCCTGCCCGGACTTGTCCTCGTAGCGGTCGTTGGCGTACCCATGGCGCAGCCCGTAGCTGGTGATGCCCTCCGTGCGCTTG
>JANMGB010000077.1:0-6023 GCA_031374415.1 Burkholderiales bacterium | reverse complement strand
CTTCGTTCATAAACTTGGCCCATCTGCGAGTGGCGTTGCTTTCCTCCTTGCTGGTATCGATATGCCGATTCAGTTCTTGATTGAGTTCAGTTGACCGACCCTGAGCCAATTGGAGTTCGGCCTGTGTTTGCTCCAATTTTTCCTTGAGCGCATCCACCTCTGGCTGGCGGGCCTGCGCCCCATAGCGCCAAGACAGCACCATGGCCGCCAGCACGAACAGGCCCACTCCCAGTGCGAAGATCAGCTTAGTCAACTCCATTTTCATCCTTGCTCGCAGTTGACTTTAGGCCCATCTAGGGCCTAAAGTCAAGCGTCTAGCCCTAGGGGCTAGACGGTTTGTGCCGGACCCTAGGGGTCCGAAGGCACTCTCTTTTGAGTTTTCTGCGAAAACATAAAAAGAGAGTGCCTTCCTCATGCCCGCTCAGCGGCTCGCCAAGCCGCTGGCGGCGTGCCGCCGACGCTCTCTCAGATGGCGAAGTCCGTGAGCTGGCGCCCGGCCTGTAGCGAGCCAACGAGCGTGCTTTTCACATGCCAAATATCGTTATTGTTAGTATGGCAAATAAAGCAAGAGAAGCAATTCCCAAAATAGCAATCAACGCTGTGTAAATGAGAATATTCTTGCCGCTAGGCGGTATGGAAGATTTAAAAATCCATACAGAATATGCTGCAGAGAGAGCAAATAGAATAAAGTAACTTGTTAGTTTGCTGGTTGGGCGATTGTTTTCAAAAAAAGTTATAGCAAGCCCTGCGGCAGGTATAAGTGAAAACCATGCAGCTAAATGTAAAAAAAGTTTGGGCCAGTTAATCATTGATTTAGCCGGTAAAATAACCCGCTGGTATTGGCGTGTCAATGCCTGGAACTTGATAGCCTTTCAAAGCATTTCTGATGACGGTGTCATAGCCGCGACCTTCACCAGCAACGCTGTTAAGCAATCCCACCAAATATGAACTACTATTGTAAGTTCTTGGGTTCATATGGTTGCCGCCAATATTCCTTGGTGTGGAATATTGTATGATCATGCCAGAAAAGTTTTTTGCATTTCTTATGAGGCTTTTCTTAAACTCTCTGGGAGTAATAAAAGAAGGCGGTACTATATTTATTTCAATTTCTCTTGGGTTGCTGTAGCGAACTCGTCTTTCCCAAGGCATTGTGTCGTTGTAGGTTAGAAGTTGGGTCGGCACGGTGTTGTCATAAAAGTTGGAAACCATTCTTTCAAAGCCCAAAATTCTGAAGTTCCCGTCTGGCTGGCCATCTATGCCTAATATTCCTTCGTATGCGTCTTTTATTAATAGTGTCAGATGAAGACTTGGGCTGAGCGGGCTTACGATAAAACCTACAGCAACCCCAGCAACTCTTGCTACAATGGTAAAAGTAGGTTCTTGACTATGATCGAGGGCGGCTGACATTTATACTCCTTTAAGCAGCTGCTTTGTTAAGTGCCAAATCCCAGCCACCAGAATCTCTTCCAACATTCGCGCTGCCATCCGTTTTGGAAGATTTATGCTCCCAGGTCACCTTGGAATATTTAAGAGTGAAGCTTTCCATGGGAATTCCTCCTGCCATGGATGATGAAACACTGTTTATAATTGCATTGTGAAGTTTGATCGTCAAGTAACTTGTCCGGACGGTTCCAGAAGCCCTATAAAATATAATATCGACGTCATAACTATACCCGGCTGAACATGCCTCATACATGTACACGCTGGATTTATCCAAACGCTTCAAAAAAACCATCGGAGCATGCTCACAACGCTCGCTGCTATGGCCTCCCGATGTAGATGCCGTCGTCGAAGTTGGTTGCTGAATCTCTTGTGACCATGACTCCACTTCCACCCAGTCTTTGTGGACAGAGTCCGTGGACTCTCCGGGGATGTCTTTGGAATTGGTCTTCTTGGTGAACTTCAGATAGATGTCTTTCATCCTGCTTCCTCTGTGTGTGATCAAACGGCTGTAGAGACAAACACTCTACCCGCAAGTTCTCTCTTGCCAACCCCCCCATAAGGGGGGCCAGCCTGGCCAGGTTGGCCAATTCGTTTTATGTCAACCGATTGGGGTGGATTGCCTAGTGTTGGTTGCATAAACACAAGAGAAAATGCACAATGTTCCTATTGGCAAACAGTCGTTTGCGGCAGGAAATCCACCATGACCACCCACACCATCGACACCGCCATGGCCAAACGAATGGTTGAAGCGTCCGCCATCCGTGGGGCGTCGATCATTGGTCAGCCTGGCGGCTGGTCCGTCATGCTCAAGATGGGCATGATGGAAAAGCCCCTCGGTGCCCAGCGCAGCGACAAGCCCCGCATGTGGCGCAGCCTGGATCGCTGCGTGGACTACCTGAAGAAGGAGCTTCACATCGCCCGCTTTGAGCTGCTGGACGCCACCAACTTCAGCACCGTGGCCCTGGTGGGCAAGTCCCGCGAGGACGCCTCAGAGCGGTTGCGCAGCGCCCACGAGGCCGCAGCCCATGACAAGTGGTTTCGGGCACAGGTGGAAATCGGCCTGGCTGAGGCCGATGACCCCGCGGCCGAGTGGGTGTCGAACGAGGAGGCCAACGCGAGTTGGGCGAAGAAGCGCGCTGAGCTGGCCAAGCGAGCCGAAGGGGGCACAGCTTGATCGTCTGGCTACGCAGGGCGATAGCTGATCGCGATGCGCAACTGGACTACATCGCCCAGAACAACCACCAGGCCGCCATGGAGCAGGGCGACCGCATCGCCCACCAGGTTCGCCAGCTTGGCCAGCACCCCGAGCTGGGTCGTAAAGGGCGCAAGCAAGGCACCCGCGAGCTGGTCATCAGCCGCACCCCGTTCATCGTCATCTATCGCATCAAGGCAGATCGCATCGAGCTGCTGCGTTTGCTCCATGGGGCTCAACAGTGGCCAAAGTAAAATCGCATCAATTACTCATTTGCGTAATTGATGCGATGATGTAATGATGTAATGATGTAATGATGTGTTACTCAAATGGAGGCTACTGATGCAGGTGATTGCTGTGTTGAACCAGAAGGGTGGATCAGGGAAGACGACGATAGCGACCCACCTGGCCACGGCGCTGCAGCTGGAAGGAGCCGATGTTTTGCTGGTGGATTCAGACCCTCAAGGCAGCGCCCGTGATTGGGCGGCCGTGCGTGAGGATCAGCGCGTGTCGGTGGTGGGCATAGACAGGCCAACCATTGAACGCGATCTGAAAAGCATCGGGAACAAAGACTATGTGGTGATCGACGGAGCGCCCCAGGCTGCTGATTTGGCGGTATCAGCGATTAAGGCGGCTCACTTCATCTTGATCCCTGTGCAGCCATCACCGTATGACATTTGGGCAACGGCGGACTTGGTTGAACTGGTCAAACAACGCATCGAAATTACAGACGGCAAATTGCAGGCTGCGTTTGTGGTGTCAAGGGCGATCAAAGGGACGCGGATCGGAGCCGAGATCACTGAGGCATTGCGGGGTTACGGCCTACCAGTGCTGGAGTCAAGGATCACGCAAAGAGTTAGCTATCCAAGCACCGCCGCCCTGGGGTCAACCGTTAATGATGCTGAACCCGATGGTGAAGCGGCCCAGGAAGTTCGGGCCTTGGTCAACGAGATCAAGAATTTACTCAAATGAGTAGGTATGCGTCTCATCAAATGAGTAAATGAATAAATGAGTAACTCACTTGGATTGAGTGCAGGTCGGCCAAGCGAGCACAAAAAGGCGGCAGCTCTGAAGGCAATGGCCGAAGAGCAGCGGCAGAAGGTGCGGGTAAATTTCGAACTCGACGAGACGGCACACCTGAAGCTGAAGGTCTATGCGGCAAAGAACCGACGCAGCATCTCTGATGTTTTGCGTGAACTGATAGACCAACACATCCCGAATAGTTGAGGCTCGCTGGCGTTTAATTCACTCACTCAATCCTGTTCACATCAAGATGTGTTCGGTTCCGGCGTGTCAAGGTCTAAACGTTGTTGACCCATAGCTTCAAGTCGTTCTTTGCCCATACCCTTCTTCCGTTCAATCATGGTTGTGAAGGCAATTCGATCGCCATTAAAGATGAAGTTTGGGTTGATGAAATACCAACCCTGTCTCATAGTCTTGGCGATGATCTGCGACTTGACCAGCTCGGC
Source organism: Burkholderiales bacterium (assembly GCA_031374415.1). Taxonomy (GTDB): domain Bacteria; phylum Pseudomonadota; class Gammaproteobacteria; order Burkholderiales; family Burkholderiaceae_C; genus CANHBY01. The sequence goes on along the minus strand of JANMGB010000077.1, from coordinate 1,919 downwards.
TAGCCCCCTCAGGAAGGTGGCTGTACTCAAGCGGAGCGGAGACTCGTTGTCCGTGTGGGCATCGGTGAATTCCTCCAGTACGATGGCATCGAGCGGTACTTCATCCTTGGACAAGCCCTTGTTCTGGACAGACCACAGCAACACGCTGAACGCCTTGATCCCCGGTGCTTTGAGGTCGAATGTCAAGGCCATGTTGGCCGTGAACAGCTTGACGAACTGTTCTCCGTCCACCGCCTTGTAGGTCGTCACGTGGGTTCCAAGCACTTCCCCGGTGGACTGGTTGATCAGAACGTTGTCCTCCCGGCCCAACTTTGACAGGCGCACCTGCTTGCCCTTGACCGGGATGATCATTCCCTCCAAGAATGGATTGATTTTGTACCGACCCTCGCTCATTTTGCTCCAGTATTTTGATCGACTGAAAACGATTCTAGATCTTTGGTCTATCAAAAACAAGCTATTTTTGATAGACCAACTTCGCACGTCTGATAGACCGACTCACCTGTTTTGAAAAAACGACCTAGCATTCATGCGGGTTTGCGGCATTTCCCTTCTTAGTTCTTTTCTGGATCAAAAAATGGCCCCCCAAGGGGGCTGAGCTAAAGGGGCGGCTGTCGCCGCTAACCCCCAGGCGTCCCGCCCGCGCCCTAGGGGCGCTCCTTGGCGTGGGGCATGCTGCCCCCCGGCCCCCCTGGGGCTTTGCCCCCTAGGAGGGCCTGTACAGCCCTCCAGGCACCCCGAAAGAGCGTCTTGATGGGCGGGGGTGGGTAAAGGCGTTTTTCGCCTTGGTGGTGGCTAGAGGCTTGTCCTGGGGGCAACTGCCGAACCCCCGAAGGGGGCTGTCCACGGCGAAGCGGTGGGCAGGGCTGTTGTCCCTGGGGCAAGCTGGTTCAGCGGTGGGCAACTGCCGAACCCCCGAAGGGGGCTGTCCACGGCGAAGCGGTGGGCAGGGCTGTTGTCCACGGCGGGCGTGTCGCCTGAGTTTTCGCACGAGGCGGGGGTAGCCGCGCAGCGGCCCTTAACTTTGCCCCCCTGAGGGGGGCCTATTGGTATCTTCCTTCGGTTTTTCCAAGCCACCCGCCACCACCGTGGCCAAACATTGGTTTGCGGGCGTGGCGAGGCTCCTGGCCATCGCCAAGAACTTCTCAAAATCCGTCCCGATTAACTTCAGCGCCTCAATCTCCAGCTCCGCTCTGCCTCCATCAATCACGCTCAGCTTCGGTTTGTTCATGTTATCGGCCTAGGTATGCTGTGGTGATTGCCTCGCGGGAGTGGCCCAGCTCTTCGGCCACCTCCAGGCGAGCGGCCCGGTCGGCCTCGCGTTCTTCACTGCCGCGTGCAGGTGTTTCACCGCCACGAACAGGGGACGCCTGCCCGGACTTGTCTTCGTAGCGGTCGTTGGCGTACGCATGGCGCAGCCCGTAGCTGGTGATGCCCTCCGTGCGCTTGATCCCCGCCTCTCGTAGCACGTAGTAGTAATGGTTTTTCCACTGTGCCAGCGTGCGCTCTGCGGGGATGGTGCTTGCCAACTTGGCGTTGCTGTCCTGGGCGGGATCGCCCACCAAGGCTTTGGCCGCTGCCAGCGCCTCCCGTTTGGCGTCAGTGTCTATGGGGATCACCCGATCCCGCCCGCCCTTGGTGCCCAGGTTCACCGCCAGATAGCTGCCCTGGTCGGCCAGGTGGGGTCGCAGCTGCATGGACTCCCTCGGCCTCAAACCGAAAGCCTCTTGCAACTGCAACTGCACCGCCACATGAGGGTCATGCGCGGCCACAGCAGCCAACTTCTCATCCACCTTGATGCCCGCAGCTTGCCAGGACTTGTCTTCCTTGTTGATCCCTGAACGGGTGGCCTTCTCGGGGCTGGAGACGTACTTCTCTGAGCCCTCCACCATCCCCGCTTTGCCGATCCACGTGGCGAAGAT
>JANMGB010000061.1:0-21774 GCA_031374415.1 Burkholderiales bacterium | reverse complement strand
GGGCAGAAAATGGCCTATTGGAGTGGGCTGCAAGGCGCAAAGCACAGCAATACCGGTCGGTATTGCGAGCATTTGCAACGCCGCAGACCGCTTCAAGAGGCCGTTTGATGGCTGGCGAGGAGTTTCCGAACAGGCCCTAGTGCAGTGTTGCACGCTTGAAACGGGATACCAGACCCTGTTCGGAGCCGTCCCCGGCAGCAATGCCTGCTCAAAACAGCTCGACGTCACCTGTCTTGTCATCGTCCTCGGTCAACTCGCCCTGGGCGGTGAGGTCGGTGTAGCTGCAAACGCGGTTGCGGCCGTGCTCTTTGACGTAGTAGACCGCCTTGTCCGCACGTTCAAAAGCGCCGCTGGGGGTGTCCCCCGAACGCAGGGCCGTGAAGCCCACGCTGACCGTGATCCGGCCAACCTGGGGAAATGCGTAACTCTCGGTGTTGTACCGCAAGCGCTCGAAGGCCACCCCGGCATCGACCTCGTTGTCGCAGCGCATGAGCACCACGAACTCTTCACCCCCGAAACGGTAGAGCCGATCATGGAACCGGAAGCTCGCCCGCATCAAGCGTGACAGGAGCAACAAGACCTCGTCGCCAATCAAGTGGCCGTAGGTGTCGTTGACACGCTTGAAGTGATCGATGTCGATCACGCCGAGCCAACTGCTGGCAGGCCCGCCCGCCACTGAACGGCGATCGCCCTTGCCTGAGCTTTCAACCAGTTTTTGCTCGGCAGATGCTTTGAGGAAGGCTTCGTCAAACGTCTTGCGATTGAGCAAGCCCGTGAGAGTGTCGCGCTCGCTGTAGTCAAGCAGGCCCTGAAAATTGCGGTAGATGCGCAAAATGCTAGTGACCAAGCGCTTGTATTCATCGGACACCGGCTGTCGGGTCTGGACCTCCATCACGCCGACCACGTCGTGCTCCGTGGCCACGGGGAAGACGGTGATATGGGCTGGTCCGGGGACTTCAACCACGCTTTGACCGCCCATGGCCTGGCGGCGGTGAGGAAGCTCGTCAACCCCTGGCAGGGTGCTGAGCTCGGCCCACACAGGATCAAACGTGGCCACGACGGAATCCTTGGTGAGCCGTGCCCGCGTCAGCCAGTGTTCATCGCCCACCTCGCCGACAACGCGGTAGATGGCCACAACCTCCGGCCTGAGGAGATCCTTGATGGCACCCACGAGAGTGACATCGAGCAGATCACGGTCGCGAAACCCCGTTAAGTCAGCCAAATGATCAACAAGTTTGGACATTTTGGGTTTAATTGAGGCAGCGAAATCCATCTCAGATCTATGCAATGGCATGTGCGCTGGTGTAACGACCTATCAAGGCCAACAGATCTTCTTCAGAGTATGGCTTGCCGAGATAATGATCAACTCCCAATTCGGCAGCGTAATCCCTGTGTTTTTGAGCGATGCGTGACGTAATCATGATAACTGGCAAGTCACGCAGGCCGGCATCACCCCGAATGTTGCGAACCAAATCGAAACCGTCCATGCGCGGCATTTCGATGTCGCTGAGCACGATTTGAGGTTTTTCTTCGGCCAGCTTTTCGAGCGCGTCGAGGCCATCCTTGGCCAGCGTGACGCGATACCCCTCACGGACCAACAGACGTTGGGTCACCCGGCGCACGGTCAATGAGTCGTCCACAACGAGCACCAGCGGCGCCAGACGAACCGCCTCTTCGGGCACGGCCTTGGTGGGACCCTCAGTCAAGGGCTTTTGCAAGGCAGCGTGCGTCGCCTTGCGCGCAAGATCACCATACAAAGTGGCCAACGCCACAGGGTTGTAGATCAGGGCGACGGTCCCTGAGGCCAACAAGGTCATCCCCGCCAAGCCCGGCAAACGGGCCAACTGGGGCCCGAGGTTTTTGACGACCGCCTCTTGGTTGCCCAGCACTTCATCCACGTGCACGGCAATGCGCTGCTGCGCACTTTTGATGATGGCGATGTAGCGACTTTTGCCAGTGGCCTCGATGCTGCGGGGGCTGAGCTGCAGCAAGGCGCCGAGCCAGAAAAACTGCACCGTCCGCTCACCGAAGGGGTAAACCCCGGATTCGTAGGCCTGATTGACGTCTTCAGCCGAGATGCGCCGGATCAAATCGATCATGGTGGAGGGCACTGCCAAGGTCGTCTCACCCACACGCAACATCACGATCTGTGTCACCGCGGTGGTCAAAGGCAATTGCAGCTTGAAACTGGTGCCCTGTCCGGCGGCAGTGGCGGTTTCGATGCGGCCACCAATGGCATTGACCTCGGAGCGCACCACGTCCATCCCGATGCCGCGCCCGGCCAACTCGGTGACGCTGTCCGCCGTCGAGAAGCCGGGCGTGAAGATCAAGTTGGCGAGTTCGGCATCGCTGTAGCTCGAGTTTTCATCGAGCAGGCCCATGGCCGAGCCTTTTTGTCGAATGCGATCCAGGTCAAGCCCAGCGCCATCATCACGGAAGGCCACGCTCACCTCATTGCCCTCTTGGTTCACGGTGACTGAGATGGTTCCAATGGGGTCTTTGGCAGCGGCGCGGCGCGCATCAGGCAACTCGATGCCGTGCGTCACGCTGTTGCGCAGCAAATGCTCAAACGCGCCGGTCATGCGATCCAGAACACCCCGATCAATCTCGATCGATGCACCCACCATGTCCAGACGAACTTGCTTGCCAGTTTCTTTGGAGGCTTGCCGAACCACGCGATAGAGGCGGTCTGAGAGGCTGTCAAACTCCACCATGCGGGTGCGCAGCAAATCGTCTTGGAGCTCACGGGTCAGGCGACCTTGGGCGGCCAGCTCGTCATCGGCGCTGTCGAGCGTGCGGTTCAAGGTGCGCTGCACGGTAGCCACGTCATTGACAGACTCGGCCATCATGCGAGTGAGCTCTTGGAAACGTGTGAAGCGGTCAAACTCCAGTGGGTCAAAGGACTGATCCGCTGCCTTGGCCGCTTCGATGCGGGAGGCCATCTGGGTTTCACCCTGAAGTTCGATGTCACGAAGTTGCAAGCGCAAACGCTCTAAGTTGTCAGTCAAGTCGCCCAGGGAGCCGCGCAACTGCGTCACCTCAGAGGCAATGCGAGAGCGGGTGATACTGACCTCACCGGCTTGGTTGACCAAGCGGTCCAGCAGCGGCGAGCGAACGCGCACCGCCGAATTCGCCCCCCCGGACTTGGTCATGATCTGCAAGGGCGCTGAGACCGCCATCTCGCTGCCCAGGTGTGACCAGTCGATGTCGGCCAAAGCACGGGACATGGGCACCCCCAAAGGGGCCTTTCCAGTCGGGGCGACCGACGTTGCCTCTGGCGTGCTTGTTGGCTCGGCGAGGTAGACGGCAGGGATGGCGGATGGCTCAGGCTCTGCAACGGCCCGTTGGTCGCGCGCGCGCAGTTGATCAAAGGCATGCGTCAGGGCGTCTGAGCGGGCGTTCAAGACCTCAATGTCATCAACCTCCGCCTGGGTCTGGCCCAGCATGCGTTCAATCCGCGATTCCAGACGATGGGCCATTTCGCCCAAGCGCATGGCGCCCGCCAAGCGAGCGCCGCCTTTGAGCGTGTGCAGGGTGCGCATGCACGCGCCACCATGGCCTTGAACAGCCGGCTCGCGCGCCCAATCACGGATCTGCGTGGCGAGCATGGGCAACAGCTCTTGCCCCTCCTCTTCGAAGATGGGAAACAACTCAGCGTCGACTGCATCCACGGCATCAATGTCGTCTTCGTCGGCAGCCTCGTCCTCGGCAATGTCGGAAACACCCCCCTGAGGGGCGTTGAAATCCATACTGACTCTGGGCGCCAACTCGACCAAAGCGGGCGCATCCAGAAGCGGCAGCGCACTAAAAACCGTCGTCGGCCGAAAATCAACGGGCGGCTCGTCATTGGCCGCCTCAAAAGGCAGCGACGATGTGGGCGCCACCTCGTCGGGTTCATCAAAAGCCTCAAGACGGATATGCCCACTCAAGCGCTCAAGGCGACGACCCGACACGAGCTCCAGGGCCGACAACCGCTCTAATAAACTGGGCACAGGGTCTTTGAGAAACCCTGCGGCAAACTGATGCAACAGATTGCGAATTTCATCAGCCACATCAGGGAACAACTCGGCTTCTTCGGAGGTTCCCGAACCGGCCGCCTGTGAGCGCATCGCAGCGTTTTCTAAGGCACGCGCCAACCCTGACAAACCCATGAAACCAACCGTCGCTGAACTGCCCGCCAATGAATGCGCCAGCGCAATGGTCTCATCACTGATCGCGTGGTCAGCGGACTCCAGGGCCCACTCCGACAAAGCGGTACTCAAGCGGCGAGAGAGCTCGTCGGCTTCATTCAGATAAATATTGAACAGTGGAATGCTGATCTTGAGCTCACCGATCAACTTCAGCTGATCTTCCTCGGCTTGCTCGTCTTCGTTGGATTCTGACGGCTCGAGCAGCACATCGACGTGCACGCTGGCGGGGTCATCCATGACGGTTGGGGCCGCGTCGTCCGACACGGCGGCGACAGGGCTTGAGGGGTCGCCGTCAAACTCAAAATTAAGATCAAGGTCGATTGAAGGTGAAGGTGCAGGCACATCATCAGTGCGCACCAAGCCGACATCGCCAGCCTCGCTCAGCTCGTCGGATTCGGGTTCGGGTTCGGGTTCGGGAAAGGTGGCGGCGGGTCGCCCTGCCTCACCACCGCTTTCTCCCGGAACAGGCTCACTGTCTTGGGGCGCACTGAAATCAAGCGAGGGACCATCATCAATCGTGGTGAAATCGATAACCTCTTCCAAAGGCATGAGGTCCGGGCCGACCGCATCGGCAGCCCCTGTTGCGTTCGCATCCAATGCGCGGGCGGCCTCAAGGACGGGCGCCGGCGTGCGTTGGGCGTCGCGTCGGTTTTCAATATCAGACACCCAATCACCGAAGTGCGCGAACGCCCAGCGGGTGAATGTGATCAAGGGCTCATCAGCAGGCTTGTGATCGCCAAGCCGGCCGTTGTACAACTGCTCGCCGACCCACGCCGCCTCGCCAAACACATTCAAGCCAACCATCCGAGAGCTGCCCTTGAGGGTGTGGAAGGCCCGGCGAATGGTGGTGAGCAGACTGATGTCGTCAAGGGTTTGGCTGAGTCGCTCCAGGGCAGCGCCGCCCTCCACGATCACCTCCTTGGCCTCTTCCAAGAAGATCTCGCGCATCTCCGCGTCTTCCGTGAGGTCTTCAGTGGTGGGAACGGGCCCCGCGGTACTGAAGCTTCGGTTCAGTGGATCATCAAGCCCGACGGGTTCGGTCGACGAGGCGACGAAGTCGACCAGGGCCTCTGAGAGTTGCTCGCGGGCATCGGTCACTTCTGTGGCGTCAGCAGCCAGCGCCAGCGCCGCTTTGGCCTGCGCCACCGTGGCTACCAAATTGAGTTGCTCGGCCGCACGGGCCTCTTGAGACAACATCTCCAGACCGCGATTCAGGTCGCCCAAAGAGACATCTTCTCGGGCGGCGGACATGGCCAACAACTGCGCCTGCTCGATCAAGCGGGGCTCGACGGTGGGCAGCGTCTCGGTGTCATGACTGGTGGGGCGCAAGCCAGACACTTCGCGACCCATCACAGGGGTGAGGATGCCCTTGGCAACATCCAACACAAACAGCGACTTGGCCATTTGCGGCTGCACACTGAGCATGCCAATCAGGAAATCAAGCGCGCCCAAGTTGGCGGCCAAACGATCAAACACCGGGGCATTGAACGCCGCAGCGTCGGGCTTGCCGACGCTGGACATCAGGGCATCGACATCGTCGCGCATGCGCACCACGGCCGCCGAGGCTTGATCCAGACCCAGCACTGACAACACGCCACGCATTGACGACAACAAGCCGGGCACTGAAATCAGTGAGGTGCTTTCAGTGGCTTCACGGAAGAACTGATCCACCAGCTTTTCGACCTCCGACAAGGAGGCACGCAACTCTTGCACCACGCTGCCCATGGTCTGCCGGTCTGAGACGCGCCGGTAAAGCGCCTCCATCCAGGACTCAAGGGCTGCAGGTGCCTGCCCGACTCCCACGGACGCAATGCGCTCGGCCAACCTGCGCACACGCACGCCTTGTTCAGGGGCATCCACCTCACCGTCTTCAAGGCTGGCTTCGACATACAGCAAGGCGGTGGCGACTTCCATGGCCAAGGCGGGATCCGGAGCGGCCGCGCCTTGAATGGCTTGGGCGGCGGCTTGTTGGATCTCTTGCGCCAAGGCGTCGCCTTGCGGGAACAGCTTGCGCAAAGAGTCTGCCACCAATGCAAACTGCTCACCCAAGCCCGCCAATCGATGCAACTCGCCACCTGCCACGGCAGACCACGCCTCCTTGGCCGCGACCACGCGCTTGCTGGCCTGTACCAATTGCGCCGGGTCAAACTTGCCCAGCGTGGCGGCGTTGTAATCAATGGCATTGGGCTGAAAATCCCACACAGCACGGGTCGAAGCCAAGCGCGGTGTTGCCTGGCCTGGAGCAGGCTCTTGGGCATGGGCGCAGAAGAACAACAGGTCTTGCACCAAACGCTCAGAGACGTCCGTCCCACCGTTTTCCAAGATGCGCAGTTGAGACAACAAACGTGCCGCCAACCGTTTGACATAGACGTCGGAGCGCAACAAGCCAGCGCCTTGCGCCTCAAACACAGTGGAGGCGAGTTGCCACAAGGTCGACGCCTTGGAGCCCGGTGCGCCAGCAGCCAACCCGGCACACAGCTCGCTCATGCGAGAAAAGGTGTGAGGCGCCGGCGTGCGCAGGAGGGCCAACATGTGGCACTCCAGGGCGGACCGTGTGGCGTTATCGGGCAATCTCGGTGAGACCTGGGGGTCGAGCGGTAGCTCACGCCAATCCCATTGGATGGCCCAAAGGTCAGCGGGGTGAATGCGATCAGCCTTGGCCAACTCCTGCACGGCCTGGTACTGGGGGAAAAAAGACAGCGGCGACACAGGCTTGTTGGCCAACAAACGCGCAAGATAGTCGAGTAAGGCAAACGACGCGCGCTCAATGCGATCAACCGCCATGTCGTTGAGCTTGGCCGGTTTGGCGATGAACTGCTGCAAAGCGGATTCACTGGCGCGCAGCAGGGCAGCCGCCGGCGACAACCCCACCATCTCAAGCGCCCCGACGCCTTGGTGCACCTGATTTCTCGCAGCACGCAACACGGCAGGATCAACGGCATCGGTGTCAGAGCCAGACACGGACTCGGCCTCTTTGAGAAACCGACGCAAGGCCTTGTGGGCGCCATCCAGGGAGCGACGCAACTCCTCATTGACCCAGGCCAGAGCGCTGAGGTCTGTCGATTCACTCTCTCGATTCAGTGTGTCCATCCGATACTCATAGGTTGTCAGGCGTCTAAGGGCCTAAGGAAACAGCCTTAGTCAATCTTGAATCGTGCCACCGACTGCTTGAGCTCTTCAGCCGTTTTGGACAACTCCCGAACCATCTGTGCGGTGGAGCGGGTACCCTCGCCCGTTTGCTCTGTCACCGCAAAAATGTGCTGAATGTTAGCCGCCACGACGTTGGCCGATTCGGCTTCGCTCAGGGCTTGGTTAGAAATTTGTTGAATCAGCTCGGCCAGGCGCCTTGACACGCGGTCAATGTCACCCAGCGCGGTACCGGCCGCGTCAGTCAATCGGGTTCCTTCAACCACCCCCTGCGTGGACCGCTCCATGGCGCCGACGGCATCTTGGGTGTCGGTTTGAATGGTTTTCACCAGCGCGGCAATCTGACGCGTAGCGTCGCCGGAGCGTTCAGCCAAGCGTTGCACTTCTTCGGCCACCACAGAGAAGCCTCGGCCCGCATCACCGGCAGAGGCAGCTTGAATGGCGGCGTTCAAGGCCAAGACGTTGGTTTGCTCGGTAATGTCGGAAATCAACTCGGTGATTTCACCAATTTCTTGTGACGATTCACCCAGACGCTTGATCCGTTTCGAGGTTTCTTGAATCTGGTCGCGGATGGAATTCATACCGCCGATGGTGTTTTGCACGGCACGTAAACCAGACTCAGCGGCATCCAGCGATTGGCGGGCCACTTGGGCGGTTTCTTGGGCTTGCGCCGACACGTTGTTAATGCGACTGGCCATCTGCAGCACCGACTCACCCGTATCACGAATTTCGCGCAGCTGCTCAGTCGAGGCAGCCAGCAGTTCGGTGGAGGTGGCATCCACTTGTTGAGTGGTTTCCGTCATGCGGCTGACCGTGCCTTGAACCTGGGACACCAGGGTGCGCAGCTCTTCCACGGTGTAGTTCACCGAGTCGGCAATGGCCCCCGTGATGTCTTCGGTCACCGTGGCTTGTTGGGTCAAATCGCCTTCAGCCACCGTCTGCAGCTCGTTCATTAATCGCAAAATAGCCGCTTGGTTGGCGTCATTGACGCGCTTGGCCTCTTGCTCCTGGCGCTCAGCTTCGAGGCGCTGGTTTTCAGCGAACAAGGCACGCTGGGCTTGCTCCAAAACGAACAGGCGCAGGAAGCCCAAGCCGCCAGCGGCCATCACCAAGGTGGCAATGACCAGGGCCAGCAGGCTGCTCACACCGAAACCCGTCTGAACGCCCAAGGCTTCTTGCACTTTCTCGAGTTCAACGCGCAGCCTCTCGCTGTCGGCAATGATGGCGGCTTGCGCCTCACGCGCAGCCACCAAACCCTGCAAGTTACCCAAAATGGCACCTGCCTGGGTACGGGTTTCTTCAAACTGCTTCAACAGCGCCCCCAGGCGCTCCTGGGTTTGTGGGTCACGGCTGGCTGGCAGCCGCAACTCGGCGTTGCCTTCTGCCAAGCCTTGTGCAAGCTCGCGAAACGAGTTCAAGTCTTTACCAAGCAAAAAGACAGCCTCGGGACTAACGCCTTCAACGGTCAAGAACTCGTTGGCGCTTTTCCCCATCCGTTGCGTGAGCATCACCATTTGGCCCACGGCGGACAATTCAGGCGACGTGGCCCCCTGCTGGAGCTTGAGGGCCGCCACGGTTTCGGCGATCTCGAGCAAATCAGACGACTGGCGATTGATGGCCTTGAGGGCCTGCCCGACCTGGGTCAAGATGGCCTGCTGAGCAAGCACCAACTTGGCATTGCTTTCCGCATTGTCAACCAGAGGCAGCAAGGGAACGAGCAGATCCTGCACTTTTTGGGGCGCTGCCGACAGACGTGCGTTGCCGGTGTTCAAACCGCGCACATTGGTGGCCAGTTCGTCAGAGCTGTCTTGCACCTCCGGAAAAGCCTGCGCGCTACCCACCAAGGCCTGAGACACTGACTTGGCCAAGCGTTGAGACTGCATCAACGCCTTGCCGCTGGCGGCCACCTGGGCCGAACCCTTGGCCGCCGAGTTCAGCGAAAACACTGTCATGGCCACCAAGCCCACCAGGCCCAAGACCACCATGGCACCGAGAATCCATTGTTGGTCACTGACCGGCCTGCTGCCAATAAATGGCAAGCCGCTGCCGGAGGGCAAGGCCATGGACACACGGTCCGTTTGGATGTTGGTTTCCGAAAACTCAGGAAGCTCGGAAGCGGAGATCTCGCTGTTGATGGATGAGTCAGTTTTCATAGGTGCTGTCTGGCCCTGTCAAATGTCGCAGTCCGCTACAAGGGTTGAATGAAAATCAACATGAGCAGATCGTAGGTGTTGATTCTGAACTGTTCGGCAAGCTCATTCGGTGCCTTCCCCGGCTTTTTATATCCCGATTGAGGTTGCTGATGCGTTGAGATCAATGGTAATCAGGCAACAATTTTAAGAAATGCTTCGGTATTCGCTAGCGACGCCAACTTCAATTCTTGCCACACACGCCCATTTTGGTCGCGATAACGATCGCTCACAAACGGGGGGCGCGCATCTCCTTCGTCGGGCTCAAGTTGGATTTCAACCTCATTTCGCAGACCCGCCAAGCGGTCTACGACCAAAGCGCAATTGAGCTGAAAGCCCGGATTGAAAACGACCATGCGAGATTGGTCGCGGTATACCGCCTCGCTTCTGAGGCCCAAAAAGCGGGCCAAATCGACCACGCCGTGGAGGTGTCCACGCAAATTCGCCACCCCCAAAAACCAAGGCGAAGTGTGTGGTACGCCCAACACTTGCGCCATCGGGAATATCTCTCCAGCCTCTTTCAGGGGAAATAAAAAACCCAATCCGGCACACTCAACGGCCAACCATGAACGCCCAGGAACCTGGGTTTTCGCCAAAGCCAATTGTTCGGCCAGGCGGGTCTGGAGCTTTACGAGGGCTTCGCGTCGTCGTGCCATTACGTTAAGAGTGAGTTTGCGTGAGCTGATGATGGGGCATCACGCACAAGTTGATTCAACCTAGTGCGCGTATTTTGGCCAGCAAATCGTCCGTCTTGACAGGTTTGACGATGTAATCAACTGCACCCTGTCGCAAACCCCACACTTTGTCTGTTTCTTGGCTGAGGCTGGTGCACATGATGACAGGAATATCAGCAAATCTGGGGTCGCGTGTGATGGAACGCGTGGTTTGAAAACCATTTTTGCCCGGCATGACCACGTCCATGAGGATCAAGTCAGATTTGGCCTCGACCAGCCGCTCCATGGCTTGATCGCCATTTTCCGCGGTGCGCACCTTGAACCCCGCCTTGGTCAGCACCTCCGTGAGGTGACGGAGTTCAGTCTTGGAGTCGTCAACGAGCAAAATATCTTGAATCGCCATGTTCTCTCTCCATCACTTCCCGGCCTTGAGGCGGTGGGCGCAAATTCAACCAAAAGCACGAATTTTGGTCATCAGCTCTTCAGCATCGACCGGCTTGACAATGTAGTCATTGGCACCCTGCCGGATACCCCAGACTTTGTCTGTTTCCTGGTTTTTGCTGGTACACATGATCACGGGAATATTGACAAACCGGGGATCACGTGTGATAGCGCGGGTCAATTGGAACCCATTTTGCCCCGGCATGACCACGTCCATGAGGATCAAATCGGGCTTGAATTCGACCAACCTGCGCATGGCCTCCTCACCGTTTTCGGCGGTGCGCACGGTAAAGCCGCGTTTGGTTAGCAACTCACTGAGATGATGGAGCTCGGTTTTGGAGTCGTCTACCAACAGAATATTTTGGATCGCCATTGTTTTCCTCAATCACTTGCGAAGGGCTTTGGCCCGGCAGAGCCCTCAGGTGGGCTCAAAAAGAGCTTTGGCGTGCTGCCGAACCGCTTGGAGCAGTTGGTCTTTGGTGAAGGGCTTGGTGAGGTAGTCTTCCGCCCCCACCATCCGGCCCCGGGCCTTGTCAAACAAGCCGTCTTTGGAGGACAGCATGATCACAGGAACATTGGCGTGACGAAGGTTTTTCTTGATGATGGCGCAGGTCTGATAACCATCGAGTCGCGGCATCAGGATGTCGCAAAAGATCAGATCAGGCTGGTGGTCGTTGACCTTGGACAGCGAGTCGTAGCCGTCTTCGGCCAGCAACACCTGATGCCCGCCCTGTTTGAGGAAAATTTCGGCACTGCGACGTATGGTGTTGCTGTCGTCAATGACCAGCACTTTGACGCTCACCGGTTGGGTTGCATTTTCGTTGCTCACTGCATGCTCCTCACAGATTCAAAGGCACAGACGTCGCCAAGGTCAAATGGGCACCATTTCGAAATCTTCCTTACGGGCACCACACTCAGGACAGGTCCAGTTCATGGGAACGGCGTCCCAGGGCGTACCAGGCGCAATCCCATGTTCAGGGTCTCCCGTGGCTTCGTCGTATATCCAGCCACAGATCAAGCACATCCAAGTTCGAAATTGAGTCACGTTATTTTTTCGGCTTCACTACAATGACGAGTTCATTGTAGCCAGGGGCTGCTTGAGGAAGCCATGAAATTTGAGCCCCAGGCGCAACATACCGCACATTTTCAGTCTACCCATCCCTGGTCTTTCCCGGACACGCCTCCATGCCCCTCGAATCCCCTGTCACTGAATTCGGCCAAGAGCCACTTCAGGAATCCGTCCTGCCGCCTTGTGTGATGTGCTTCAACGCCAATGACCCCAGTGGTGCCACGGGGTTGGCGGCTGACATTGCCACCATCGCGGCCATGGGCGGACACGCCTTGCCCGTGTTGACTTCAATCATCATGCGAGACACGGCCGAGGTGTTTGAACACCACACCCTCGACGCTGAGACCGTGGCAGAACAAGCGCGCGGCATCCTGGAAGATGTGATCACTCTGGCGGGCTGGAAGGTCGGGTTTTTGGGCTCAGCTGAAGGCGTGAGTGTGGTGGCCGAGGTGCTGTCTGATTACCCCGATGTCCCTTTGGTCGCCTACATGCCCAACCTGTCCTGGATGGAAGAGGACGACCTGCAGGGCTATCACGAAGCCTTCCGTGACTTGGTGCTGCCCCAAGCCGAGGTGTTGGTGGGCAATCATCAGACCTTGACCGATTTTCTGTTGCCCGAATGGGACGCCGGGCGGCCGGCGTCACCGCGCGAACTGGCCGTGGCCGCCGCTGAGCACGGCACGCGGTTTGTGCTGGTGACCAGCGTGCCCCTGCCAGATCAGTTCATGGACAACGTCCTGGCCTCGCCGCAAGGGGCCATCACGGGCGAAAAGTTTGAACGCTTCGAGGTCAGTTTTCTGGGCGCCGGCGAAACCCTGTCGGCGGCTGTGGCCGCCTTGCTGGCCTCGGGGGCCGAGGTCCACACCGCGGTGGGCGAAGCGCTGGCCTTCTTGGATCAAGCCCTGGACGCCGGGTTTCGGCCTGGCATGGGCAATGTCATTCCAGATCGGTTTTTCTGGGCGCAAGGCCCTGATGACGATGAGACCGCACAGGCCGAGGACGGTGTCGATGAGGGCACCCCATCATCAGGCTCACGACAAATTCACTGATTCCCTCACAATCACGGAACGAGTGACCCCCTTCACCCTCCAAGCAACGTATCTTCTTTGGGTGGCGTCAGCAACCTGGCGTCAACGAATCCATGCCGTCTAACTCCCCCACCAATGCCGGCCTGTTCGAGCGCGCCGAACGTGTGATTCCAGGTGGGGTGAATTCCCCCGTGCGAGCGTTTCGGGCTGTCGGGGGGACGCCCCGCTTCATTGAACGCGCCCAGGGCGCCTACATGTTTGATGTGCAGGGGCAACGCTATATCGACTACATCGGCTCGTGGGGGCCGATGATATTGGGGCATGGGCACCCCGCAGTCCTGGAAGCCGTGCATTGCGCCGTGAACGAGGGGCTGTCGTTTGGCGCCCCAACAGAGCGTGAGATCGAGCTGGCTGAAGAGATCCTGAAACTGGTGCCGAGCATGGAGCAGGTGCGTTTGGTCAGCTCGGGCACCGAGGCCGCCATGAGCGCCTTGCGCCTGGCACGCGGCGCCACCGGTCGCAACATGATTGTGAAGTTTGAGGGCTGCTACCACGGTCATGCTGATGCCTTGTTGGTCAAGGCCGGGTCGGGCTTGGCCACTTTGGGTCACCCCACCAGCGCTGGCGTGCCCGCTGATGTGGTGAAGCACACCTTGGTGCTGACGTACAACGACATCGAGCAGCTGGAGCAAGCCTTTGCCCTGCATGGGGCTGACATGGCCTGCGTGATGATCGAGCCCATTTGCGGCAACATGAATTTCGTGCGTGCGAGCCTGCCTTTCATGAAACGCCTGCGCGAGCTGTGCACCCAGCACGGGGCCTTGCTGATTTTCGATGAGGTGATGACGGGTTTTCGTGTGGCCTTGGGCGGCGCACAAAGTCTTTATGCCCAAGCCTTGCCGGGCTTTGAGCCTGACATGAGTGTGTTCGGCAAGGTCATTGGCGGGGGCATGCCCTTGGCTGCGTTCGGCGCGCGACGCGAGGTGATGGCGCAGTTGGCGCCACTGGGGCCGGTGTATCAGGCGGGCACGCTGTCCGGCAACCCGGTGGCCACGGCCTGTGGCTTGGCCACGCTGCGTGAGATTCAACGGCCCGGGTTTTATGAGCACCTCACCCAACAAACACAGCAATTGCTGCAGGGTTTGTTGGCCCATGCGCAAGCCGCGGGCGTGCCGATGGTGGGCGACAGCGAAGGGGGGATGTTCGGGTTCTTCTTCCCCACCTCAGCGTCCTTGCCATTGCCCCAAAATTATGGGGAGGTGATGGCCACCGACAAGGTTCGTTTCAATCAGTTTTTTCATGCCATGCTATCGCAAGGCGTTTACCTCGCACCGGCCTTGTATGAGGCAGGCTTCGTCAGTTCGGCCCACACTGAAGAAGACCTTCGTGTGACCTTGGCCGCTGCCGAGCGCAGTCTTCGCGCCATGCCTTAAACCTGGTTCATCAGGACTCTCCCATGCACATTCACATCCTCGGCATTTGCGGCACCTTCATGGGCGGCTTGGCAGCGTTGGCGCGCGAAGCGGGTCACCGGGTCACGGGGTGTGATGCCAATGTATACCCGCCCATGAGCGATCAACTCCGCGCGCTGGGCATCGAGTTGATCGAGGGCTTTGAGAGCGACCAATTGGCCCTCAAGCCCGACATGTTCGTGGTGGGCAACGTGGTCAGCCGCTCTGGGGAAGGCAACCGTCATCGCTTTCCTTTGATGGAGGCCATTCTTGACGCCGGCCTGCCCTACACGAGTGGGCCGCAATGGTTGGCCGACCACGTGCTGCAGGGTCGTCACGTGCTGGCTGTGGCGGGCACGCACGGCAAAACCACCACCACGGCCATGTTGTCTTGGGTGCTGGACCAAGCGGGGCTGGCACCCGGGTTTTTGGTGGGTGGCGTGCCCCTGAATTTTGGTGTATCCGCCCGCTTGGGCCAGGCGCAGCCCTTGAGCCCGTTTGTGATTGAGGCGGATGAGTACGACACCGCGTTTTTCGACAAGCGCAGCAAGTTCGTTCACTATCGGCCACGCACCGCCGTGTTGAACAACCTGGAGTTGGACCACACCGATATTTTTGATGATTTGGCGGCGATTGAGCGCCAGTTTCATCACCTGGTTCGCACCGTACCGCGCGCAGGCCGCTTGGTCGTCAATGCGCGCGAAGAGAGTCTGCAACGGGTGTTGGCCATGGGCTGCTGGAGTGAGGTGTTGCGCTTTGGGGGCCGCAAAGAGATGCCCGGTGAGCTGCGGGCCCGCGGCGAACCGCATGCGTTTGATGTGCTGCGTGGCAGCCTGAAAATTGCCCGCGTGGATTGGGCTTTGCTGGGTGAACACAATCAGCTCAATGCACTGGCCGCCATTGCGGCCGCCGAACATGTGGGGGTGGCGCCTGAGGTGGCCGCACAAGCCTTATCGAGCTTCGAGAACGTGCGACGTCGGCTGGAGTTGCGCGGTGAGGCGGGCAGCGTGAAGGTGTATGACGACTTTGCTCACCACCCCACGGCCCTGCGCACAACCCTGGACGGCCTGCGCCGCAAGGTCGGCTCTGAGCGCATTTTGGCGGTGTTCGAGCCGCGCTCGAACACCATGAAGCAAGGCGGCATGAAGGCCCAATTGCCTTGGGCGCTCGAGGAAGCTGATTTATCGTTTTGCCACAGCGGTGGCTTGGAGTGGGATGCCGCGCAAGCCTTGGCACCGCTCGGCGATACGGCAATCGTGTGCCCCACCATCGAGTCTTTGGTGAGCCGCGTTGTGGCGGCAGCACAGCCAGGCGATCATGTGCTGTGCATGAGCAATGGGGGCTTCGGCGGCATTCACGACAAATTGCTGAAGGCCTTGGGGCAGCGCTGACGCACTAGCCTGAAACTCAACGCACCCGGTCACCCGTCGACACACCCGTCGCCCAGGCGGCCAGCAGCAAGGGGTGATCGATGGGCACAGTGCGCACCCGACCTGCCACCTCGGCCAGCGGCACGCTGTCCAGCCGGCCACCGTTCAAGGTGACCAGGCGGTTGAAGTTTCCTTGCGCCACCAATTGCGCGGCAGCATGACCGAACTGCGTGGCGAGGATGCGGTCGAAGGGCGTTGGGGCCCCGCCGCGCTGCACATGGCCCAGCACGGTGGCACGCACCTCGGAGCGCAACAAGGACTGCAACTGCTCACGCAAGACATGGGCCACACCGCCCAAACGGATGGGGTCAGGGCTGTCTGCCAGACGCCGGCTGACGGTCATCGCACCGCCCTGTACGGCCGCACCTTCGGCGATGGCGATCACGGTGAAGCGCTGTCGGGCCTCACGCTCTTGGCACACCCGGACCACCTCTTCAATGCGGTAGGGCAGCTCGGGAATCAAAATGATGTCGGCGCCGCCTGCGATACCGGCCTCCAGAGCAATCCACCCCGCATAGCGGCCCATGGTCTCCAGAATCATGACCCGACCATGGCTTTGGCCGGTCGTTTGCAGGCGGTCAAAAGCGTCGGTGGCAATCGATACCGCCGTGTCAAAACCAAAGGTGCGCTCGGTGTGGGCGAGGTCGTTGTCGATGGTCTTGGGACAGCCCACAATCGGCACGCCTTTTTCGCTCATGCGGTGGGCGATGGTCATGCTGCCGTCGCCACCAATGACCACGATGGCGTTCAGGCCCAACTCACGCACATAGGCACAAACCTCGTCAGACACATCCGCCCCGCCCGCGGCATGGAAGTGAAAAGGGTTGGCTTTGTTGTGGGTGCCCAGCAAGGTGCCGCCCATGCCGATGGTACCGGACACGGTGCGCATGTCCAAGGGGCGAACCCGTTTTTCAATCAAGCCCAAGAAGCCATCTTCGATGCCGATGACTTCAGCATGACACTGATGGATCAGCGACTTGGTGGCCGCTCGGATGACGGCATTGAGCCCGGGGCAATCGCCTCCGCCGGTGAGAATTCCAACTCGCATGGCGCCTCCTGCTGTGTGGTGCTGCTTGATGCCGAGCAATCTTTAGGGCGCCCGGCGGTGACAATGACGAACCATGACCGCCGAACCCCCGATCACCCATTTGCTGTACCTGCACGGGTTTCGCTCTTCTCCTGCTTCGGCCAAAGCCCAGCAAACCTTAGCCTGGATGCAAGGGAACGCCCCCAGTGTGCACTGTTGGTGCCCACAATTGCCCGCTTCACCCCAAGAAGCGATGGCGTGGGTGGACTCGGTGGTGGCCGCGTGGCCCATTGATCACCGGAGGGATTTGGGCGTGATCGGCAGCTCGCTGGGTGGGTTTTATGCCACCCGCATCGCACAGAACACGGGGTGCCGCGCGGTGTTGATCAACCCGGCCGTGGCCCCAGCCCGTTTGCTGGCCGCCCACATTGGCGAGCAGCGCAGCTTTCATGGCGATGAGGTGTTTTTCTTTCGGGCTGAATTCATCGATGAGCTGCGGGCACTGGATACGGGACCCTTGCGTGAGCCGCAGCGTTTGATGGCCTGGGTGGCGCAAGGTGATGAGGTGCTGGACTGGCGTGAGATGGCCGCACGCTATGCCGCGGCCCAGCTGCGGGTGCTGGACGGGGGCGACCATGCGCTGTCCAGCTACCCTGATCACTTGGCTGAGATCATGGCCTTTTTGGGATGGTCCACAAACTGAAGGCCTTGACCGGTCCTGCATCCACCGAGGCGAACGCAAGGCGCGGCATGGGTTACTTGCCGTTTTCCGCGTAGGCCAGACGTGCGGCGACATGGGCCTTCAGGCGCTCTGCGGCGCCGGGCAGCCGACGCTTCACATCGCGCTTGGCGCGGTGGACGTTGTCTCGAAGAATATGCAGTCTCGCTCTGTTTCTCTGTGCCTGTATGGCCATGGGTTTCTCCGGTGATGGGCTGTGAGGGTAACACCGTCAAAGCGAATAGAGCCAAAGCGCCGTGGCACCGAACATCACGCCCCCCAAGGTGCCCCACAACAAGCCCAGACTGCGTCGCCGCCAGTGCACACGCCCCGTCCAGCGGTACATAACCCAACAGACCCCCGCCAGCACGAGGCACACGAGCATCACGAAACGCACCGCTGCCATGCTCAACCGCCCGCCCGGCACACCTGCGTTACCACGCAGGCGCGAGCTCACCCAGGCCGGCGGGGGCTTGGCTGGCGTCGTTGAAACTCACCACCTCGTAAGACTCGGGTTGGGCCAACACGGCGCGCAGCAGTTTGTTGTTCAAGGCATGGCCCGAGCGGAAAGCGCTGTAAGCCCCGATCAAGGGATGGCCGGCCACGTAGAGATCCCCGATGGCATCGAGAATTTTGTGCTTCACGAACTCATCGTCATAGCGCAAGCCACCCGCGTTGAGCACTTTGTAGTCATCGACCACGATGGCGTTGTCCATGCTGCCCCCTAAACCCAAACCCCTGGCGCGCATCAGCTCCACATCTTTCGTGAAGCCAAACGTGCGCGCCCGGGCGATCTCGCGTTTGTACTGGCCACCGGCCATGTCAAAGCGCACTTGTTGGCCCGTCTGGTTGACAGCCGGATGATCGAAGTCAATCTCGAACGTCAGGGTGTAGCCCTCAAAGGGGTCTAGGCGAGCCCACTTCAGTGTGCGCCCCTCCCCTTCACGCACCTCCACCGACTGCGTGATGCGCATGAACTTCTTGGGCGCGTCCTGCAGGGCGATGCCCGCGCTTTGCAACAAGTAAACAAACGACGCCGCAGAGCCGTCAAGGATAGGGACTTCTTCGGCGGTGATGTCGATCAACAGGTTGTCGATGCCCAGGCCGGCGCAGGCAGACAGCAGATGTTCGATCGTGTTGACCTTGGGAGCCCCAGGATCCCCGGACGGCGACACACTGGTGGCCATGCGGGTGTCACACACTGCCTGGGTGTGCACCGGGATGTCGACAGCTTGGGGCAAATCAACCCGGCGAAAAACAATGCCGGTGTTGACAGGCGCCGGGCGAAGCGTCAACTCCACGCGCTGCCCCCCGTGCAAGCCTACACCTACGGCACGAGATAGGCTTTTGAGGGTACGTTGGGCGATCATGGGGGGATTGTAGGAGGCCCTCAGGCCTTCAATGCGTGCATTTCATGGCACGGTCATACTCCGTCCCGACAATCTTGGGCTCGGCGCAGCAGCGGCCGCTCTTCTGCCTTGACGTCGCGGCACGAACAAACACTTTTTGAGCAAGGGGCTGAGCATGAAATCAATTCTCGCCACGGCTGCCGCCTTGGTCATCACGACCTGGGGCGCAGCCCAAGCACTCGCGCAGTCAACGCCCCTGGTGCAAGGGCCTGAATCAGTGTCTGACTGGTACCAAGACGGGAAGAAGTTCGTCCAGGACGGTGAGCGCTTGAAGCACATCCGCGGCAAAGCGAAGAATGTGATTTTGTTTGTGGGTGACGGCATGGGCGTGTCAACGGTCACCGCCGCGCGCATCCTCGAAGGTCAGCTCAAGGGCAAGCCCGGCGAGGAAAACCGCCTGTCCTTCGAAAACTACCCCCACACCGCGTTCTCGAAGACCTACTCATGGGATCAGCAAACCTCGGATTCGGCGCCGACGATGACGGCGATGGCCACCGGCTACAAAGCCCGCGAAGGCATGCTGTCGGTCGACCACACCACCGCGCGTGGCGAGTGCAATGCCGCAGCCATCGACGCCAAAAAGCTCAAATCCATCCTGCAATACAGTGCCGAGCGCGGCAAGTCGACCGGCATTGTGTCCACAGCCCGCTTGACGCACGCCACGCCGGCCGCGCTGTACGCGCACACCGCCGCTCGCGACTGGGAGTCCGACGCTGATCTCCCCACCACCGACGTCAATACCGGCGCGCCCTGCCGCGGCGCGGCCTCAGGTGTCAAGGACATCGCTCGCCAGCTGATCGAGGCCTCACCAGCCGTGCGCGCCAGCTTGAAGGTCGCGATGGGCGGCGGGCGCAGTTATTTTCTGCCCAACACGCGCACCGACCCGGAATACCCGGCCGCCAAGGGTCGCCGGCTCGACGGCCGCAATCTGGCTGAGGAATGGGTCAGCACCCGAGGCACGCAGGGCGGCGCAGAGTATGTCTGGAACAAGTCCCAGTTCGAGGCCTTTGACCCTACGCGGCATCAATACCTGCTGGGGCTGTTTGAACCTTCGCATCTGCAATACGAGGCCGACAAGGCCAACGATGGCGCGGGCGAGCCCACCCTGAGCGAGATGACCGACAAAGCCCTGCGCATGCTGATGACGGATCGCAAGGGCTTCTTTTTGCACGTCGAGGGTGGGCGCATAGACCACGCCCACCATGCGGGCAACGCCCGGCGCGCGCTGATCGAAACCATCGAGTTCTCCAACGCGATCCGCCGCACTGTGGACATGCTTCGAGCGACGGGGCAGCTCGACCAGACCTTGATCATCGTCACCGCCGACCACAG
The DNA here is from genome assembly GCA_031374415.1 of Burkholderiales bacterium. Classification (GTDB taxonomy): domain Bacteria; phylum Pseudomonadota; class Gammaproteobacteria; order Burkholderiales; family Burkholderiaceae_C; genus CANHBY01. The sequence continues at coordinate 1,669 of JANMGB010000061.1, read as the reverse complement.
CCACGTGTTCACCATCGCCGGTTACCCAAGCCGAGGCAACAACATCCTCGGCCTGGTTCGGGACGTGCCCACCAAGGACGGTGAAGCACTGAGCCCCTCAGTCGACGCCAATGGTCTGCCGTACACAACACTCGGCTACCAAAATGGGCCGGGCTATCGTGGCCCGACAGGCCGACCGAACCTGAGCAGCGTTGACACGACGGACCTGGCGTTCCTGCAAGAAGCCGCCATTCCCCTGCGCTCGGAGACGCACGCTGGCGAAGACGTCGGCATCTACGCCCGCGGACCCAAGGCCTACCTGGTGCACGGCACGATGGAACAAAATTGGATCTTCCACGTGATGCGTGCAGCGTTCGGGTTCTGATCACCATGAACCGCATTATTCGATTGACTCCGGGTTTGATCCTGCTTTGCGCGGCAGCCGTGCTGGTCACCCCGGCCGCACTCCAGGCGCACGAAGGTCATGGGCCGCACGGGGCCCCGATCAACAGCTTCTCGGCACGGATTTCCCCGTCTGCCGCCGCGCTGGCCCTGTCGGGGGATCCCCCGCCCGTGGTCGCACGGTACGAGGTGAGCGTGATCGCCGCGCCGAACATCACCAACACTGGGGCCACACCCGCCGCACCCGTCCTCTGGCACTTCTTCCGCAGTGCCCAGCAGGTCGCCGTGCTCAAAGGGTCGATCGACGAGGTCTGGCGTCGCGACCCTCAGGGGCGGCTCAGCTTCGAGCGCGTTTTCCATGCCGAGAAGCGCGTGGTGGACTACAGCACGGGCGAACTGGCAACCCTCGGCATCCGCGCACCCTGGCAGGCCCTGGCCAGCTTTGTCGATCCCGAAGTGCTGGCCACGCTGAAGCTTGTGTCGAGGACGGGAGCGGGGGTGGATGAGCAGGTTCACCTGGCGGGCGTTGTGGGCAACGAAACGCTGCGCGTGGACTGGATGCCCGCCTGGCAGCTTCCGGCTCGACTGTTGCGCACGGGGCCTCAGGGTGCGATGACCGACATCCGACTCATGGCGCACGCTGCAACGCCGCCAAGCGACTGGCCCCTGCCCGGCTCACGCTCATCCGGGTATCTGCGCCTGGATGCAGCCGACTTCGGTGACATGGCTTACGAGGCCGTGGTCCGCAAATCCGAAGCGCTCGACGTACGGCTAGGCTGGCGCACGGCCCACCAGCACGATTGAACCCCAGCAAACATTCGACCGACCTAAAGGTCGGTGTGTAGGCTGATGGAAGGGGTTTGCATCCCCTCCCAACGAGTCGCCCCTTCGGGGCTCTCCGGCCTGAAGGCCGGGGTTTCAAACCGATTTCAGTTTTTTGATGACAGCGAGGTGGGAAATTCAAGCTCAGAACCTCAGCGCGTCTTGGACTTCTTCACTGGACAAGTAGGTAGAGAAAATCTTCGTCAACGTGCCGTCTTTTTTCATGTCGGCGATGATGCCTTTGATTTTTTTGAAATCACTCTCGCTGAAGTACTTTTTGCTGAGAATCAGAGCGTGTGGTGTTCCGAGCGATTCTTTGAACCAGTCTAGGGCCTGTTCGGAAACTCACTGAAGCCATTTGCTGATGGCCGCGAGGTGAACGAAGCCAAGGAACATGCAGTCCAGTTTTTCAAAGCGTGTGGCTACACGCCGGAAAACTTTCATTCTCTGAAAGAGGTTTTCAACC
>JANMGB010000016.1:0-31557 GCA_031374415.1 Burkholderiales bacterium | reverse complement strand
CCCTGTATATCGGTGGCTTGGAGGCTTTTGAGCTGCGCTTCTTGCTGCACCACCACCGGCAGGCTTGCCGATGCGGCTTCGGGGTCTGTGCTGATTTTCGCTGTCTTGACATCGACAGCGGGCAAGGACGCCGCATGCTGTTGGGCCGTGTCAGTCAGTGTTTGCGTCAGCTGCTTGGCCCCCGCCAGGGTCTGGGTGGCGTGCTCGGCCTCCATGCTGTGGGCGCTGGCTTGGGTGGTGCCGCCAGTCTTGGCAAAGGTGCTCAGCAGCAAGCCGCTGCCCGCACGCAGGGCACCTTGCCCGGTCGAGATGAGTTCCCAGCCTTGCCCTCGCGGGGCCAAACGTTGGTTGTCCACTTGGTGAAGCAAGTGCCCCATGTTGAGCCAGTTCGACGGCGCGCCAGCGCTCAGGTGGGTCGTGCCCAGCATGGCGCGGGACTGCCCCGGCGTGTCATCAAACACCAGTTGGCTGTAACCCCCCATGCCGACTTGGCTGGCCTCCATGCTTTGGGTCTTGAAGCCGCTGAGCACCGCGCCGTGCGCATGCCCCCCTTCACCCCCGGGAAACCAGGCCGCTGCATTGCCCGTGGCCCCGCTGGGGCCGGTGGCTTTGAGGTTGCCTTGCGCATCCTCTTGCCCTCGCCCTGAATAGGCGGCGCCCATGATGATGGGACGGTCTATATCCTCCTCGAGGAAAAAAATTATCACCTCCTGCCCCCGGCGCGGCGTGAAGACTTCGCCGCTGTTGACGCTGGCGGTGGACTGCATCACACGCACCCAGGTGCCCGCACCCGCCGTGCCCGGCGCATTGGAGCCCTCAGGGTGCGTCAAGCGGTGGCTGCTTCGCGCACCGCGCTGCCAGTGGAACTGAACCCGCACGCGGTTGTCGCGGTCGGTGTAGATGGGGTCGGGTGAGCCCACCACCACGGCGGTCTGAACACCCCGTGCGCGCGGGCGGTCGTACAAAGTGTCAGGCCCCACGCAAGCGCGCAGTGGCGCGCGCAGCGCTATGCTGGCCTCCTGCAACACCAGATGGGTCTCAAACAACGGCGCTTCGGTTTGATTGGGGAGCAGGCCGGCCTTCTCTTTAGGCTTGTCGTTGCCTTTCTTGCCGGCTTTGTCTGCCCCCTTGCCCTGCGCATCTAGGGCCGCATCAAAGCTGCCCAAAAACAGCGCAGGCAACGCCCCCAGGCGCTGGGTGAGTGCGGTGTGTTGCTCGGCCGTGATGTTGTTGCGACCCTGCTGGCGCATGCCCAGCGTGATCTGCTCGGTGTCCGCCTGCACCCACGGATGATCAGCCAGCTTCCAGCGGGTGGCCAGCTGGGCTGCGCGCCAAATGCCTTGCGCATGAGTCAGCCGCCCCGGCAGCTGCATCGACTCCAGGTGGCGCTGCGCAATGCGCTGCGCCTGGGCGGGGCTCTCAAAGGCATACACGCCAGGCACGTCGTGATACGCCAACTCATCCTCACAGCCAGGCACCGCCAGGCTCACCTCAGACTCCACCATGCTCGCCCGGCGATAGTCCCACGAGCCGTAAATGAGCCGCGTGGGCACCCAACGCACCGAGGTCTCAACGCGGTTCAAACTGTCGTTCTTAAACACCGCCGCACCGCTTTGCGTGAAACGGATGCTGCCCTGCGGGTGTGCCAACAGCAGCGCAGCCTGGTCGCCAATCACCAAAGTGTGCTGGCCTAAGTCTTGGCCTGACTGGTGTTCAAACCAGAAAAACAAACCCTCCTCGGCCAACAAGCGGCACACAAACTGCAACGTGGTTTCTTCAAACTGCGTGCACAGGCTGCGCCGGGGGTACACCGACTCGTCGGCCAGCATCCAGCGCCATTTGATGCCCCAGGCGCTGGCCTGCTCACCCAGCACCTCGTCCACAATCTCGATCACGCTTTGGTCTTGAAAAATCCACGAATCGGTTTGCAGCTTGAGCATGCGCAGCCCCGGCTCGATGCGCAGGGCGTAGCGCGCCAGCCCGCCGTCAGAGCCCAGCAGCTCAAAGCGCGTCACCCGACCATGCACGCTGCGCGGGGTAGCAGAATCGGTTTGCCAATCCAGGCGCACCGGCTTGCCCAGCAGCTCACTCAACTCAAGATGCGCGTTGGTGCTCAAGGCTGTCATCCACAGCCGGTAACCCGTGATGTCTTGCAGCGCCGCTTTGCGCAACGCTTGCACTGATCCGGCGTCACTCAAGCCCAGCTCATCGACCTCGGGCAGTGTCAAGAAGTTACCCGGCCCGATGGACTCTTCGCAATGCATGCGCTCGGCCAGCAACACATCGGCGCCCAGCGGCGTGTGCAGCGACATCAAGCGCTTGGACTGGCTCGGGCCCTGACTGGCGAGTATGGTGTTGAAGAGGGAATCGGACATGGCGTGAGGGTGTTGGGGTCAAAAAACAGGCGGCAGGGGTGTCTTGGGACGAGCGCGCTTTGGGGGTCCATCGTCAGCGGCGTTTTGTCGATGCATTGTTGCCGCGCAAGCAAGAGACCACGAGGGCGTGCAAACCCAGGCCCCGGTTTGCGGGGGGTGCCCAGGAGGTTTTGTGGGATCCCAAGGCCCCCGGAGAGCTTACCCGCATACCGGGCGCTGTCGTCATCCCCCAATCGGGGGGGGTGACGCGGTTGCAGAGCGCAAACGCCAAGCCTGCAGGCGCTGCGCGTGGCTTGCACCGCCACGCGTTGTGGTGCAGGAGGCCGGTAAACTAGGGTCGAATAGCAACCAAACTACGCCCGCACTTTGAGCCCAAAAAATCAGCAACCCCGCCCGCGGATTGACCATCTAAAAGTATTTGAGGAGGTGAATGCAGCGCTTAAATTGAAGGGGCTGGAATGTGTGACGCCGCACTGGACGGGCAACGCTGATTATTACCAGTTTCGTTGCCAACACGGACACACGTTTGAGCGCCATGGGGCCATTTTTGGTTATGGGGGCCCCAAGGTTTGCAAGGCCTGCGAAGCCATTGAGCATATGAAGCACCTGCACCAGTTGGCTGCGCAGGCGGGTGTCAAATGCTTGGATGCCGATTGGCGCGGGCCGTATGAGAATTACCGGTTTGAGTGTCCAGAAGGTCATACGTGGTCACGCGTTGGAGGCAAAGCGCGGCATAACATGCGATGCCTGGTTTGCATGCAGCGCAGACACGGGTTGAAGACCATGTTGCCCGACGGGTTGCTGCGCCTGCAGCAGATCGCCCAAAGCCGGGGCGGGCAGTGTCTGAGCACGTCCTACGAGGGCGGCTATCTCATGTATGAATTCCGCTGCAAAGCCCAGCATCAGTGGCAGGCCACCGGCTCCGAGGTGCTGCGAGGGGCGTGGTGCTTGCCGTGCTCGCACCAAGAGAGATCTGAAAAATATCTGCTGCCGGATGGCATGAAAAGACTGCACGATCTGGCCCAGAAAAAAGGGGGGCAGTGCCTGGCGAGCACCTACATCGGCGTCACCGCCAAATATGAATTTGTGTGTGCCCATGGCCATCGTTGGCAAACGACGGGTGCGCGCATCGTGAGGGGAGCATGGTGCGGCCAATGCGTTCTTGACAGTAAGCGCTTGGGCATTGAGGTAGCGCGTGAGGTCGCAGCGCAGCGTGGCGGCCAGTGCTTGTCGGAGCACTATGTTTCAAGCGCGCGCAAGCTAGAGTGGATGTGTGACCGTGGGCATGTCTGGAAGGCTACGTTTGGCAGTATTCGCCAAAATCACTGGTGCCCCCAGTGCGCTGTCATCGCACGGATCCATAAACGGAACTCTAAGGCGATGGCGAAGTACATCGCGAGCTCGCAGGGTTCAAAGTGAACCGGCCTTCAGCAGCAAAAGCTACTGGCACATGGCCCCTTCCCCAGCCCTGCAGAAGGCCATATCCAATGCGTGGTTGAAAGCCCAATGCTTGGTCAGCGCCATTCGCCGTGGTCACTGGTGCAAGCAATGTGCGGTCATCGCAAATATAGGCAAGCCAAAATTATTATAGAAAGGTACGTCGTAAGCCAGCGGCACAAGTGTCCCCGACCCCGGTGTCCCACGCAGCCCACGGGCGGAGAGGCAGTTTGAACCGATGTGCGTTGGCCGGAGTCGGGTGTTTGCCAGTGGGAAAATAGCCGCTGACAGCCGTCCAGCATGGGAAGGCTTCTTGAAGGAAATGGAGAAGTGAAATGGTGCAGCCTGGATGGCGTCAACTATCCCGGCGGGGAGGTCAATGGACGCTCCTTGGGCTGGACAACGATGAATTCCACTTTCAAACACAAGCCTCGCCTCGCTGACATCCAGATGCCGCTTCACCGTGCTGTAGGAGCCGCCACCAATCCGCGTTTGAACGACAAGGATGGAGGGCTCCGAGCCGTCGCTGAGCAGGGATGGCGAATCACGTCAAGTCAGCCAACGACGCGCTCACTTCGCGCTGGATCCACCGATGCAACAGCTGGCGAGTCAGGATGGACACGATGCCCCAGGCCAAGCCCGCCGCAATCGCTGCCACGAGCCCCAACACGAGCATTACGAGCAGGTAGACGGCAAACGATTGCATGACGTCCACGGGCATGACCAGGCGTGGTGAAATTCCCCTGACGACATTCACTTGCTCGGCCGTCGAGTGGTTATGCAGCCCAACGACCCGGGTGCCCTTCAAAAGAAGCAGGACATGGTCACCGGGTCGTGCGGGCAAGCGCGGGTGATCCCAAACGAAGGGCAGCTCAATGCCCGGGCTGGGGTGGCCCAGTCCAGCGCGAATGCGCAGTTCGCGCACCTCGGGTCGATGGGAGTGAACAGGGTGCACGCTGACCACGTCACCGGCAAGAAAATCCAGCATGGCGTTCTCCAAAAAATGGGAGAACCAAGCTCTCATCGAAGCCCGTCGGGTCAAGTGGTGCGGTTCAAGTCGAGCCTCACCAGGGAGTTCAACCGGACTTCAGATAGTGAAAGGGTCTTGAGGGCACTTTTGGGAGAACTGCTCCTGCTTCACCACCACCTGCCATCGTGGTTTGACCTCGCGCATTCCCGGACGCTGCTCGACGGAGAGCCTCCAGCGTAGAAACCTGAGGCCCTTGAAATCGCTGTCAACCCCGCATGGCGCCTCGATCTGTGCATTGTTGAAAAAATAGATCGCAATAGAGCGTGTTTTTCGACACCGGGAAAACGGCCTGAATGATGCGAAATTTGATGGCGTTCAGGCCGCCGTTGGCATCGCTTTCAAGCGCCCATTGACCCTTGCGCAACCGATCCCGCGCTACCCGATGAGCCGGCCAAGTCAATGTCCAGCAAGAACCCCCCTGTTTGGCGTACCCGTCTTGCTGGACATTGCATCTGGGCATCTTGACGAGGCCAATCAACTGCGGTGTACTGGAGCTTCTCCCGAGGCACTCCCCTGTCAGCCTGCTCAGAGCCTGAGCGAAAGGGGCGTCGCAGTCGTTACCTGCCCACGAAAATGAAGAGGCTTGTCCTCTTCTCAGGCCCTTCTTGAAGGTGCCTTTAGAGACCTGATGCAGTTCAGTCAGGTCACGGCGATGCAGCTAGAACGCTCGCCGGTTAGGAATGCAAGGCCCTGGTGCCTTTGCAGATTGTGTTGTGTGTATGTTGCTCGGCGGGATCGGCCTTGTGCATCTGCGGTGCGCTGTCTCTTGAAGACGGCAGCCGCAGCCTCCCCGCTCACTCGTCATCGCCCTGCTGGTCAGGGGCGGACCCCTGCGAGTGGCGACATCTTTGATCGAAATCTCGGGTCCACCGAAACATCCCCAGGACTTGATCCTGGCCGAACGCCCCACCCATTGAGGAGGGCACCCCGTCCTGTGCCGAAATGCGCGGATGAGGTCGGACCCCACACATCGTTTCCATTTTGAAGCACGACCGCGTCGGCTGGCCGACGAAACATGGGTACTTGTTCTTTGAAGACTTTCTCCGTTTTCATTCATTGGCTTGGATGCCATGCCCACCGTGGAGAGGGGCGCAGTGTCTGAAGTCGTCATCCCTTTGTACATTTTTCTGGAGCCGTTGATGCCCTATCGCAAACGCACGCAGTCTCCTCAGCCCCGCAGGCAACAGGCGTGGGGCGGCAGGAGTCGCCAAGAAATCCTGGCCGGGTATCCGCCCGGGCAGACGCACCCGCTCGTCGTCTTGGATGTCTTGATCGAGCTGTTCAACAAACAGCACACTGCCTTGGCCAAGAGCGTGTCGTTCAAGACGCGCGAGCAGCGCGCATTGTTCCTGCGCCGCTTCTTTCGCGAGCTGCCTGCCGTGGCGGGCTTGCGCTTGCCGCCTGATCCCCGCCGTCTCGGCGAGCGTCATGTGCGGTGCATGGTGCAACACTGGCAGGCGCAGGGCTTGAGCATCGGCACCGTGCAAACCTACCTCAGCTTCCTGAGGGGATTGTGTGGCTGGGTTGGCAAGCACGGCATGGTGCGCTCGCCTAAGGTCTATGGCTTCACAGGTCCGGGTCGGATTGAAGCTGCACAGCGTGACAAGAGTTGGTCTGCCCAAGACATCGACATTGAGGCCAAGATCAAGGAGGTCGAGCAGATGGATCACCGTATTGGGGTGGCCTTGCGCTTGGCGGCTGCCTTCGGCTTGCGGGTCAAAGAAGCGATCATGCTGCGTCCCCATCGCGATGTGGTGGTGTTTGAGAATACCGGGCTACCAGTCGCAAGCAAGAGCGCGCAGACCTGTGTTCACATCCAGCAGGGCAGCAAGGGTGGGCGGCCACGCTTGATTCCGATTTGCACGCCGTTGCAGCAAGCCGTGCTTGAAGAGGCCCGTGCACTGGCCCTCACCCCAGGGGCCACGGTCACTGATCCCGCCAAGGATTTGAAGGCCAATCTGCGTCGGTTCTACTATGTGGTCGGCAAGGCAGGCATCACGCGCAAGGAATTGCATGTCACCGCGCACGGCCTGCGTCACGAGGTGATGCACGATCTGTACGAGGAGGTCTCGGGTGTACCCGCCCCTGTGCGTGGCGGTCACTGCGAAGACCGCGAGCTTGACCAGCAAGCCCGCATGGTTGTCGCCCTAACCGCGGGGCATTCGCGGTGCAAGGCGGCCTCAGCATATTTAGGTCAGATATCTAGCGGTCGCCGGCCTCGCAGGGCCCACGGCTCATCTCAGACAAGCGCATCACGTGCTGACAAGTCTGATGCGCCACTGTCTGACCCTCAGCCGACTTTGAACTCACCCGAACACTCACCTTGACTGCCATCATTCGCGGCCACAGGTGTTGCACGCAAGACAGAAGGTAGCCAACCTTTGCCGACCAATGCCTGCTCTGCGGCAGCTACCATCTCAGGCTTCTTCATATCTCGGAGTACCCGCCCGGCTTGCGCATTGACCGCCTCTTCGACCACGGCCTCAATTCGTGCTTTGGAAACATGCTCCAGATACCCTTCGGCTGTGGGGCACCACCAGCGTGTCATGTCCAGATCGACCACCTGCATCAACGCCTTGGTCGCCGAAGTCGATTCTTCTGAAGACGACACCCCAGGGATGCAAACCGCCACCAACGCGCTCAAGAGTTCGCACACCAGCGATTGATCCTGCGTCAACAACCAGGGCAGAACGGCCTGCGTGTCGGTGGGAATCCTGCTGCGCCACGCCTCGTTCACCTGCTCCACCGTGAGCCAGGCTTTGGCCTGCCCCACATCGCTCCCCTCCCGGGGCAGCTCATCGTGAATGTTCGTCACCCGAACATCCAGGAAATTCAACACGCCATGGCACTGAATTTGGCCCCACAAGTGGGCGGCCAAAATCGCCAGGGCCGTGCTCGGGCGTTGAACCACCTCGGCTTGCAAGGCGGCTACGCGATGCGCCGTCAGGTTTCGCACCAAGCGCTCCGAGTGCACGGGCTTTGTATGGGGTGCCGGCAGCGACACGACGGGATTGACGGCCTCTGATGGGGCCTTGCTTTGAACGGCCTGAACGGCTGAGCGGTCCTGGGGGCGAATCAATCCACGCCGAATTGCGGCTTGAGCGTCACGACCCACATGCACCACGCATCCTGCAATGGGTACGCAATCCGCTGGCCACTCAAGGAGCGAATCTTCCAGGGCATTGATCTGTGCTTGCAGCGCATCCTCTTCATTGACCCATGTCTCGCCCTGCTCAGATTCCTCATCAAGCGAGTCAAGGGCAGCATGAACCACCGCCAAGCGCTTCTCCAACTCGTCGAGGACTGATTGCTCCTGGTGCGTGGGTTCACGGGGCGTTTGGCGCAATGAGCCGTGGGACTGGTAATGTTGGGCGTCAAACCGTGGGCACACTTCGACCCAGCCCCACCCCTGCGCTCTCAGCTGCTCCGCCACCGGCAGGAGCTTTTCTGCGGCCAGCTTTTCCAGCAAAGCCCCATCCAGCAAGGACACCTCGTCCTCGTTGCTGAACAGGTCTGTGCGCAGGGGGCCGCCAGCCTGTGCGTAGGCCGCCACGCCAACGAACTGGGCCAAGGGGTCGGTGCCGGATATCTCGTCCTGGCTCAGTAGCCGCCTCAATGCCTCAGGACGCCGCTGCCACTCCGGTGTCTGCGCCCAGACCTGCTCCTGTCGGGCGTGGTCATCCACCGAGGCCAGCACCATCAGGCAATCCAAGCCGATCTCACCGGCTCTGAACAAGAGGAGAAGCTGCGGCGACACCTCTGCGAGCTTCATGCGGCGCTTGACCACCAGGGGCGTCACGCTGAATGCGGCTGCGACGTCTTCGACGGAGCGGCCCTGGGCAATCAGCTTTTGAAAAGCCAAGAACTCGTCTGCAGGATGAAGTGCTTCGCGGAATACGTTCTCAGCGAGACTGATCATCAATGCGGCGTCATCCGGCACCAAGCGCACTGCCACGGGGTGATTGTGGGCAATGCGGCCTTGCGAGGCGAGCAGCTTCAGTGCCGACCAGCGGCGCCCTCCTGCGCACACCTCCACTCGGCCTTTGGCGGCCTGAACGACCAAGAGGTTTTGCAGCAGGCCGCTCTGATCAATGGACTGTGCCAGAGCCGACACGCCTTGGGCATCGGGGCATTGGTGCCGTGCTTGCAGCTCGTTAGAGAGGTCTAGCTTGTCGAGCGGCAGGAGCTGGATTTCATCAGCGTCGACCACAGCTTGGTATTGCGCTTTGGAGAGTCTCATGTCGTCTTCCTGAATGTGTTTCGTGGGACATCCCACACACTCAGGATCGATCAGGAGGCCGGAATTTCAAGGGCCAGCGTGGGCCGACGGATGAGTCTCTGGCTTCGATACAAATGTCCACAAGAAGCCTTGCGTCTTGCCCGGGGAGCCTTGCTGGACATTCACTTCGACCCCTTGTTTGGTGGCAGCAGACATCACACACTGAAGTCTCTCGTCGCAGACACCTTGTCTGCAAACCTTCGCCGGGAGAGATCCCGTCGAAGTCCGGCGCAAGCTGGCGTCGCAGTCGTTACCTGCCCTTCGGAAATATCGCCCGGTTTATCCCGGTCGCACACAGCCCATCCTTTTGGATGGGTGCTGTAAAGAACCTGGCTCGTCCAGGCAACCCACTTGGGGAACACCACCCCAAGGGGACAGGCGTTCCCCATTTTTTTTGGAGAACGCTATGCAGAAAAGCAGTTTGCTTGTACCGCCCTCGCCCCAGCGAGTGGCCGCAGCAGCGTGTGTGCTGTTGGGTGGTCGAGGCTTGTGCCGTGTCCCTGGATCTACCCAGGGGGTCGCGGTGTTGCTTCGCCCAAGAAATGCGTTGGCAGGCTTGCCCCGTCGACGCTGATTTCAACCCTCATCACATTCACTGGAGACATGATGGAAAACGTTAAACGCGGTACACGCGCAGCAGCCCATGGCCTGATGCGCGAGGAGTACAAGGCTTGGCTTTACTTCTACCAGTCGGTTGCCAGCGATGAGCAACTGGCTGCCGAGGTGTTGAGCCAGCTGGAGGCGGATGTGCAGATGAAGCGCCAGCATCTGGCCTTGTATGTGCGCTGCAAGCAATCGCTGCGGGTCCACAAGACCCGTCGGCGTCGTAATCAGCGCATCGGTGAGGGTGTTCGACGCTTGTGCGAGTTGCTCTTCCTTGCGCCCTTGCGAGGATTGCGCAACATGGGACGCCAGAGTGGCGACTTGGCCTTGGAGTGTCTGCCAGCTTCAGGTGATCGGCCCGTGGGTCGTTTGCCGCAAGGATCGGCGCCTGATTTTGATCCTCATGCCGAGGTCATTCCAGGTTCTGCCGTGCTGGATGAAGCAAGCCCCGGGACCAATACCCGCAGAGTGAGACCGAAGCCTAGCGCTTTGCAGTAAGCAGTGATGGAAGCGCCCTCGATTCGTCGGGGGCGGCCTCCCAGTAGTTGTGACTCAACCCGATGGGGCCGACATCCCCACCGGGACGAGTGTCGGCCCCGCTTTATTTCACATTTGAATTCAATGGAGTCGACATGGAAACAATGCAAGCTGTTGCAAAGTTGGCTTTGACGGGGCTGCCGACGGCCGCCCTGATTCGCCTGCTGTTCAAGGATGACGGTCCATCCTCATCCGTGGTGAGTTGTGATGTATCCGCCGTGTATTCAGAACGCCTCATAGGCCGCCTTGCGGTGGCGCGTGAGTTGTTGATGCGCGACTTGAAGGAAAAGATGAAAACGGAGTTGACGGTAAGCCAACCCAGTCACTTGACGGATTGGCTTCGTCTGCATTTCAAAGAGCATGAGCGGGAGGCATTTGTGGTTCTCGCGTTGAACGCTCAAAACGGCCTGATCGAGGCCCAGGAGTTGTTTCAAGGCACCACGAACAGTTGCCACGTCTATGCACGTGAGGTCGTGCGTTTTGCGTTGGTGAACAGGGCTAGCGCCTTGATCGTCGCGCACAACCACCCCTCAGGCTCAACCCGGCCCAGTGTGAATGATCGGCACTTGACCGCCCAACTTGTGACGGCTTTGGGCTTTGTGGATGTGCGGCTGCTGGACCACTTTATCGTGTCCGGACCAGCCGTTTTATCGATGGCTGAAGAGGGGTTGATGTGATGTGCCAAGTCAATGACAACAGTGTGACGTATGGCACCAAGACCCGGGATGCCGTCAGTGCAGCCGGTCGTGGTGGACGCATCATCTGCGGCGACTGCGTGGAGGTCATGGCGGGATTTCCGGCCGAGTCGATTGAATGTATCGTCACGGATCCACCCTACGGCGTCCAGTACAAGGATCGCCTGGGTCGCTCGGTGCACAACGATGACAACACCGACTGGCTACTCCCCTCCTTCACCCAGATGTACCGGGTGCTGGAGCGGGATGGGTTTTGCGTGAGCTTCTACGGTTGGTCGCGCATGGGGGAGTTTTGGAAGGCGTGGAAGGCGTCAGGGTTTCGGGTCGTCGGACATTTGACATTCCCGAAGCGTTACGCCTCCTGCACCCGCATTCTCAAATACCAACATGAGAATGCGTTCTTGTTGGCCAAGGGCAACCCCAAACCCCACGCCATCATTGGCGATGTGGTGGACTGGATGAGCGCTGGCAATGGGCTTCACCCGACTCAAAAACCGCTGGGTGTCTTGGCGCCGTTGGTCAAGGCATTCTCCAAGCCGGGTGGGATCGTGCTGGACCCGTTTTGCGGGTCGGGCTCATCGCTGATGGCGGCCAAGCTGCTGGGCCGGCGGTATGTGGGCATGGAGTTGGATGATGGCCACTACCGCACGGCAGTTCAGCGGCTGGCGCAGCCCTCTATGAACGAAGAGTGAGTCTGAGGGGCACCGATAGTTGGTGCCCCATTTTTTCGGCTGTCACTGTGGGGCGACTTTGTACGGAGCAGCAGACTGCACCCCCCCGAGCTCTCCCGAGGGAGTGTTCCTTCAACTCCAGTTGAATTCGGCGAAGCGGGTTCTGGCCAGAATCCTTGCAGGACTCGATCTTTGCCCAGCAGGTCGCGTTCAAGTTATTTGATCCGACCCGGGCAATTGCCCTTGACACACTGCTGCTCTAGACAGTCAGCAGACAGCCGATCTTCAATGACCAATGTCGGCGCCTGCCGATACCCGCCGTTCGATTACTTGGGGGTGGCGGCTGGCTGCTCTGACAGGAACTGGCCGTTCACCCGGAGCATCGGGGTGACCTTCCTCCCCGACAGCACGCTCGCAGACCAATGACCGATGCAGTGTTGCGCGAACTTGTGCAGCCGACCCAGACCAGACATCCTCCTGATCAAGTTCATCGCCCCGAACCCCGAACCTGTCGCTCAGATCCGTGCAGAGGATCCGCCCCCCAAGGAGGTCTCACAACAGCGGCTACACATTGGATAAGGGTGTGCTCTTGCCGCGGCTCTGCCTGAGGGGGATCAACTGCTCGTAGCTGGGTGACCTGCCTCAACCTGCTGCACCATCCTGAGGAAGCTCGGCCCTCTGGAATAGGTCGGGGTGTTGCTTCGATCCAAGAGGAGCCGTAGCCGGCTGTAGGCTGCAATCCAGTTAATACCTTGGTCATGCTTCAAGCCTTGGATCGCCCCGGGTTTCGAGGAGGCCGGTTGGCTTAAGTCAGATCATGGCGATCTGACCCAAGGGTTGGGGTTTGGATTCTCTCTCACTCAGCCCCCCGCAGGGGCCGCCGGAGGCCCCCTCGGTTGGGCCATGTATTCATGGTTCAACCCGCCTTCAGTGTTGACGTTCGTGCGAGCTGCTTGCCGTGCGCTCGGTGCTTTGCTGCTGCCAGTAGTTCGCTTCAGCCTCGGCCGGCGGGATGTAGCCGATGGGCTCCAGCAGGCGACGATGGTTGAACCACGATACCCACTCGAGCGTGGCTAATTCGACCGACTCGCGCGTCTTCCAAGGCCCGCGCCGGTGGATGACTTCAGCTTTGAATAGCCCGTTGATCGTCTCAGCCAGCGCGTTGTCGTAGCTGTCGCCAGTGCTGCCCACCGAGGGCTCAATGCCTGCCTCGGCCAGCCGCTCGCTGTAGCGGATCGAGACGTACTGTGGGAGGGATTTCCAGGCTGTGCTCAAAGGCTACGGTATGCGCAGCTCAATGAGTCGCAAGGCGAATTGCTGGGACAATGCGCCCACTGAGAGCCTGTGGTCAAGCTTGAAGGTCGGACGCTTGTATGGCAGGAAATTTGACACGCAACGCCAGGCCATGGATGAAGTCATCGACTGGCTGGCGTTCTACAACCACACAAGGCCACATTCGTCACTGGGCTATGTCAGCCCGATGACGTTTGAGAAAAACTGGCGCGCGGGCCAGCCTAAACAAGCCGCGTAAACGAGTGGCTATGGACTACGTCGGACAGGGGCAAGCTCAAAGTTAATGAGCCTCTCATCTCTCAACTAAGTGGAAGTCATCGGATGGACAAGCTCAAGAGTGCAAGTCTTTGCAAGAGGTGGTGGTGGCTTTTAGCCGCCCTGGCTTTTTCGGTGCCATGGCTGGTTCGCCCGGTGGCCGATTGGAGAGCGACTTATTTGGCTCACGAAGCAGCCGCCGCGGCTGAAAAAGCAGACGCACTCAGTCCTGACGAAGCGGCTAGGCGTGGAAATGCAGACGCGCTGCTCAAGCTCAGCCAGCTTCACGAAGCGGCTTGGCGTGGAAATGCAGACGCGCTGCGCAAAGTCGGTCAGATTCGCGCAGCGGCTAGGCATGAAGATACAGACACGCTGATCGAGCTCGGCGTGCTGTACGACGCCGAGCATGTCTCGCGGTTTCCTTTGCTGATAGTCAAAAACGCAGACGAAGCTCTACGTGGTGATCCAAGATCGCAGTTTTGGCACGGGATGATTTACTTCGAAGGGGTTAATGTTAGGAAGGACTACGGTCAGGCAATGGCTTGGTTTCGTAAGTCAGCTGAACAGGGGGATGCCTATGGGCAGTTCTTCACCGGGCGTATGTACGCCGAAGGGAAGGGTGCACGCAAGGATGCTAAGCAGGCTTATTTTTGGTTGCTCTTGGCGGATAAACAGGATTTGAGAGAAATAGAGGGCGCTTGGAATGGAAAAGACTTTGATCGTATTCATCTTGCTCTCACGCCCGAGGACCAAGCTCGGCTTCTCACGCCTGAGCAGCGAGCAGCGATCCAGGCCAAGGTGAGCGAATGGAAGCCGAAGAGGTGAGTCTGGAAATTGCGCCACCAAGTCCTTGAACGTTCTACAACCACTCAAAGCTACATTCGTCACTGGGCTATGTTAGCCCGATGAGGTTCGAGAAAAACTGGCGCGCGGGCCAGCCTAAACAAACCGCGTAAACGAGTGGCTATGGACTACGTTGGACAGGGGCAAGGTCACTTGAACAGGTGCGCCGCATCCTCATCAAGTACAACACCTATCAGGACGTCAACCAGTACGCCCCGGCCCATGTGCTGCAAGAGAAGCACAAGGCGATGATAGAGGCGCACACGTATTTCCAGGAGCACGTGCACAAGCCGCTGGCGGATTTGGAAAATGCCTTCCGTGCTATTCTTGACCCGAACACCCCTACGAAGGACCTGCCATTGGCCTAGCGCGCCACTGCAGGTTGGATCAGCCCCAGGCAGCGACGGTGCCGGCGTCGAAGAACTCAACTGTCGTCATCGCTCCACCAAGGTGCGCCGTTGCATTCGCCTTCAAACGGCGGTTCGGGTCGCTGTGCTCATCGCCGAACACACTGACAAAGATCTGCCGGGAAGTCGATTTGCGAATCGCTTCAAAGATATGCGCGTCGTTCTCATCCATCGAGTGCCCGAGGATGAAGATCGGCGTGCTGACCATCGTAAGTGCCCGCAGGCAGTAGGACAAGTAGGGGCTGCGATCGATCCGTTCTTTCTTCTTCTGGTGGGTCGGTTCGGCCACGAAGAGCGGAAATCGTGGTGGCTGCAGGTTCAGGTTGTCTCGCACTTGACCGACGATGCCGCCGCCGATTTCACCCGTGTAGACATGCTTCTTAACGCCAGTCGGGACCTCGTAGAGGTGGAGGCAGCCATGTAGGAAGTGGACCTCTTGATCGGTCTCGTACCCTTTCCACTGTCTTTCCGCTCGAAACCCGTCATCGGTATCCCACGCGAGCTCCAGAGCCTGATTCCTGGCCCAGTACATCAGCAAGTCGTAGTTGACGGTGAAGATCTGGCTGAAGTGGCTGAGGAACTTCCGCACGGCTTCGTACTGCGCCATTGTCAGCTCGTTCGGCAAGCGCGGATGATTGTCGGATACCGCCGTCAGCAGAGCTTCCTTGAGGATCTCTTGGTCCCTCTTGATCGTGTCAATGACGTCTTGCTCCAGTCCATGCACCTCTGCTACCAGCTCAGCCGAGAGAAGCGTGCGCATCACCGATTCAAAGTCCCAAGTATTCAGGCGCGCAAACAGCGTTCGTATCTCAACATCGCGGTCGCCGAAGTTCGCGACCTGGAACAAGCTCGCATAGTTGAAGATTGCCGCGTTCCACGCTTGCGAGAAGCCATTGCCTAGCAACACGGTTGGTGACGTACCGGCAGGAAGAGTCGCAAGGGCTTCATCGAAGGTCAGCATGGTGGTTTCGGCTGGGGGTGATTGAAGAGAGGGAGAATCGTAGGGTAGTTACGGCCTAGGTACCGGCCGTTCAAGGATGTCTTCATAAGCGGCGTGCAGTAAGGACTACCTGAGGACTTATGTATCAACCCCGCCGGAGACCCAAGCCGTCCTCGCTCTGCTCGGTGTATTCGAGTATGAGGCCGGCCGCGCGTGGAAGCGCTACGACTTCGCAGTCATGGACGCGTCACATGCCGTGGGATGATCAGCGATCCCCACAGGCGCGCTGAGTCAGTTCGCCCAACCGATAAGGGGTTGGCGAAGCGAAGATCTAAGCGGCGCAACTCTTCGGCGCGGGATCGACCCAGCAGGAGTGCGGTACGACCGCTTTGCGGTTGAGTCGCCCGGTCGGATGTCGCCGAGGGGTCGATTTGAGCCCGTCACTCTGCGCGGAAGCAGCCGTTCGCGGCGCAAGCCCGAGGGGTTGCGCGACCGGCGGCGGCTGTACCTCGATTAGCTGACGCCCAAGCCGCCGTCCGCCGCAGGGGCGAACGTCAGCTTGATGGCCCTCACCGGAAGTGCGCCCGCGGTTTGCCACCGGCAGCAACCGCTGCAAACCAGTCGCCACCATTGAAACCCAGCAGCCGGCACCTCAATCACCCAACGAGGGTGCAATAGCTTCGCCAATTCTGTCGCCAGTCACGCTGTCCAGACTTATCACCACATCGGCCATGCCCGTCAGCTCAGGCGTTTGCGACACAAAGATTTCCCTTGCGTAGCCCCCCAAGTGCAAAACCTCCCGCTTCATCGCCATGAACATCCGCTTACGCTCGGGGTCGAGTGCCCCATCGGTCTCGTCGGTGAACAGGGTCGCGTACTGACGCCCACTTGCCTGAGCCAGGTACAAGGCGATGCCTCGGCTCAGGGCCTCGTGAACCCATGTTTTTTCGCCACCGCTCATCAAGCCCACCGGACAGCCCTGTCCAGTCTGCCCATCCAGCACCACAATCTCAAAGCCCTCTCGCTCACTGCCTCTGGAGGTCTCCAGCAAGGTGCGAATTGACACCGTGAAGCGGGGGCCGTAACAGGCCCGCAAGAGGTCGTTGGCCAGCGCCGACAGGGTCGGGCCAGCTTCATCAATTGCCAATGCGATCAGACCGTCGTTGCTCATGCACTTGGCAAATAACGACCACTGACCCAGGGCGACTTCCAAACGCTCGACTGCAGCCGTGAGCCCATGGTGTTGATCTCGCAGACGGGCCATCTCGCGCTCCAACGCACGCAGCGTCTCCATTTTTTGTAGCACCGTCAAATGCTCAGCCTCCGCCTGAGCAACCCGATCTTGCAAAAACTGCATTCGTTGCAGGAGATCGCGCTCAGATTCGATGGGCGGCAACCTTGCAAGGTGAGCGTCAATCGTGGCCAGGGCAAGCTCAGCCTCCTTTTGACGCTCAGACATCTGAGCCTTAAAGACCTCCATGGATTTTTCTGCATCGGCGATGTCCACCATTTCTGAAGGCACCAGGGCCGGCACGCTCATCTGATCTAACTGAAAAAGATCCTCCCTCGCCTGCTGGATCATCTGCCGTTGTGCACACCTGTTTTGATAGGCGAGCAACCGCGCCTCGGCCAGGGCCAGCTTTTCTGCGGCACGGGGTTCACGCTCCATGGACAGGTTGACCTCGTGGCGTTCTCCTTGTTTGTCATGGATGCGTGCCTGCACCGCGTCCTTGTGCCGTCCCAAGGCTTGGAGTTGCTGGATCACCCCAGGTTGCAGGGCGTGTGCCGCCCTTGCGTCTGCCAGCAATGGGCACACGCTCGACACGTTTGGCAGGACTGCGCAAGGCACCTGATTTTGGAGTTCGGAACGCCGTTCAATTTCCTGGCGCCGCAAAACCAGCTGCCCCGCCTCGCGCTCCAGACTGGACAACTCTGCCTTGGCGGTGGCCAATATCCCGTCCAGCTCCTTGAGCCTTTGTACCTGCGCAAGTTGCTCGTCCCGTCGACAGCGGCGAATCGCAGCCGCTTGCTGTGCCAACCCGATCCTTCGGCAGGCATGTCGAACCTGGGGCTCACCGCGCAGCACAAGGGTCAGGCGTTCTCGTTGGCGGGCCTGCTCCTGCAGATGCGCCTGGTGCGCCCGCTGACGCTCCCCAAGGCGGTGGCGCAGCAACTTCAACCGATCTACCTCGCGCTCCAGTTGCGCTTTGAGGTCCGCTTGCTGCCTGCGGGCCGCATCCAGCAGGGCCTGACGCTGGGCCTGCCATTGCACCCGCAGTGGGAGGTTGGCCTGCTGCGCCTGGCGGATCTGCTCATTATGCAATGCCTTAGCAGCTTCCTGACGGGCCAACACAACGTCAGCTTGACGCCCAGGATTCAGATGGCATGCGTCGATCTCGGTCTGTCGTCTTGCCATGTGTTCCGCCACCTGCTGCACCTCAAGGCGCTTCAAATTCAATTGGGCCTTGAACAAGCGCACGGTGTCTTGGGCCCGTTGGCCAAGGGCCTGAATGGCATCAAGACCCAACAAGTCGGCGAGCAAGGCCTTGATCTCCGCGTTGCGGTAGCTGCTCAACGCCCGCCTGCCCTGCGCACAAAACACCGCTGTCAGAAAGGTTTGCTCACTGCCCAATATGGCCTCGATACAGCGGGTGTAGACGTCTTGGCGACCATCCACCACCGTGCCATCGATGAGCGTGACCGGGCACCACCTCTCACCTTGCCGCTCAAACAGGTAGGCCTCCGTTTTACGTCGTCGCTCGTTGATGATCACCACCTCCGAGCGGTAGGTCTTGCCGCCCGCGCTCCAGAGCAAGATCTTCTGGCCGCGGGGGCCCTGAATGTGGTCGTAGTAGCTGAAGGCTCCGCCCGGTGTGGCCCGGCTCGGCATGGTCAAGTAGGGATGCAGGTTATCGAGGATGGTCGACTTGCCGCGCCCGTTGGCACCCTGCAGCGCAACGAGCTTGGCGTCACCAACTAAGGCGTCCAGGTTCAGATGAAAGCGTGTCTGCCCGAGGCCCTTGTGGATGCCGACGAAGCCCTCCAGGGTCAGTTCGTGAATGTGCATGTGCGTCTCCTTTGCATTCCAGTCTCTCGCTGGACCGGTGCAAATCAAGGGGCCGCAACACCACTGCTGACGTCGACACCTTCCTCACTTGGCCCGCACCCGTCTGCTTTGGGCATTCTTCAACACGCAGGACACTTGTTATCCACAGAAATTGTGGATAAGCCTGTGGGAACCCTGGGCAGGAGTTGCGGCAAGGGCGCATCAAGCATGGTCTGCAGAACAATGTCCTCGGGGCTGTGTTGCTCAATCAGTGCCAAACACTTGAGCAAGACCTCGGATTCAACCGACGCCACGTCCGCCCACACGCGCACCTTGTCTGCCAGCTGCGTCGCCTGAGCCAGGCCCGCGGTACGCACACGCTGCACGGGAATCAAGCGTGCTTCAATCTGCAATCCCTTGGCACGACTGAACAGGCCCTCAATGGCTTTGCGATCCACAGCGTGGCGATCTTCCTCCGGGATTTGCCATCTCACGCGCACCCACGCACCGTCCGCAGATTGAGCCTGCTGGCGCAACTGGTCCATGTCAGGTGGGCCCTCATACGCAATGTCCAGCGTGCGACGTGCTGGCGTTGCTCGCAGGGTGCAGCTCGCCCCGCGGTGATCCACCTCCCAAATCAAGTAGCCCTTCTCGCCCTGCTCCCCATGATGAAATCGGCCTATCGAACCCGGGTAGGCGATGCACTGGTGGCCCACATCACTCTCCCGCTGCCAGCACTGGTGTTTGTGAATATGGCCCAGCATGAACGCCTGGGCTTGCGCTTCAAAGAGCGCGCCCGTGGTGAACTCATGATCGAAACCCGCCATCGGCACGCCGTGCTCCGTGACGCAGCTGAACACCGTGCCGTGTGACACGCCCACCGTGGGCATCGCTTGCCGATGGGCGCGGGCATTGCCTGGCGAAAATCCGGCCAGCACAGCATCAACGTGGGAGGTGATCGTTGCGTCAGTGCCCAAGGTCGCAACCACCATGGCCTTGTTCACCGCAGGAAGGCAACTAAAGAGCGCTTGGCCCTGGGGGATGCTGTCGAAGCGCCATGACGTTGACGCACACCAACCCCCGTCCGCGAGAACCACTTGTTCAATGCGGTCTGAGACATGCACCGGATGGCGGCTCCCCAGCAGACGAAAGACGCTCAGCGTCCCAGGGGGCTCGTGGGACGTTGTCCCCTGCAACATCAACACAGGGCAATGGTCTGCAAGTCGCCTGACTTGGGTCAGCAGCGCACGTGCTGCGGGAGAGTGAAGGTCCAGCGCATGGTCGGTGGCATCGCCCGAGATCACGGCGGCGTCAACCTTCATCTGAATGGCATCATCGATGGCCGCAGAAAAACACCGGTCAGCCTCCTCCAACATCTTGTGCCCATAGTGCAGGTCTGAGAACTGTGCGATGCGGATCATGGTGCCTCCGTCAGCAGCAGGCGGGCGGCGATCTGGCGCCGGTACGCTGGCGGATCCTCTCGGTACCGATCCAATTCATCGGCGACCCGTTGCCGCCCCTTGGTATTCAAGGCCCATCCAGGGCCCCATCGCTGTGCGGTGTAGACACTCCAGTCAGACTGAGAAATGCCCATGGACTGCGCTTGCGCGAGGAGCGACTCAGCGCTGAGTGTCGCTTCGCATGGAGGTTCGGGGATGTCCACCGATGAGCTGCGCTGCGGCCCCTGCAGCACCTCGACGGCCCGATCCGCCTGCGCGACCAGACCGATCTGGTCGTCCCGCTGAGCGAGCAGCTCAGAGACATCCACGGGGGCCTCCAGGTCCACGATCCACTGTGGCATTCGCACCAGCTGACCGGCCTCATCCAGGTGGGAAACCTGCATCAGGCGCTTGGTGAAATAGAACGGTGTGCGCTCGCGGTCGATGAACCCCGCGAGGCGGCCGCCTCGCATGGATTTGACCGCCTCAAACATCTGGAGCGCAGCGCTCATGGCGTAAAAACTGCGCGTGGGCAGCTCAAACGCCGACAGCGAGCGGATGCCAGGGATGAAGAATATGAAGCGCCCGGTCAGATTGCATTGGCGCAGTTGATACTCAGGACAGACTTCGGGCTCGCAGCGCCCTTCGTTGTCCTGGCGAAGCACGGTTTTGCGAGCACCAAAGACGCGCACCACCCGCTTGCCGTTGTCGTGGATCGGCACCGGCGCTTTGGATCGACAAAGCCGCTGGCCACCCTCAAAAGCGGACCAATAGCGCTTCTCGTGGGCCGACCACACCGCCAGCTCATGCGGCATCACCACATGCGGGTCATCTGCCGGAAAGATCACGGGGAAGCGGTAGACCTGGGCACCCTCCCCCCGGTCCTCACTGAAGCGCGCCACGATCTCCTGAGCCAGCGAGGCATGACTGAAGTCCTGTGGGCGAACAGTGAACCATGGAACATTGCGCGGGACAAGCGGCGCTTTGAGGGTCGGCACAGCCTTGGCAATGGCGCGCTCAATCTCATCGAAGGTCTGCCCTTGCGCCAATCCATGCTCGTAGAGGGCTCGGGCTTGCGGGTGCTGGGCCGCCGCACGGGTCAGCACCCGAATGCCTGCACGAATTTTTCCAGCGGTGGGAATACGGTGAACGCTGGCGAGCAGTTCGACTGCGGCAGGCTCGGTGGATTGAAACTGAGAGGACATGGCATGGCTCCTGGGTTAGCTCATGCTTCATCCTCTCGCACCAAGTTCTTCAATCAAGGGGCACTCGCATCAACCACGCGGTGTGGTGTCCAGCGTTGGCCGTCTATCAATGCACGTCGTGAGAACGGACCGGATTGGCAGCAAACTCCAAGGGCTCATTCTCAAGCGCTTGAATGGCCGCTGCGAGTGCTTCTCGGTCAGTGACGAAGTGCTCACTCCAAACGTGCGACGCATCTTCCTGATCGACGACTTCAAGTATCCATTTTCCTTGCCCGTCCTCGTAAATTTCGACCTGTACCGTAACGCCCTGCCGGGTGAGTCGCTGGCTCAGCGGGGATGTTGCGAAGGGTTCGTCGGGTTCCCCAAAAAAAGCATCTTTGTCCATTGGCGTCATAGCCATAGGTTCAGCGTGATGTGCCCGCGCTCGTTTGCATGCTTGGATGACCTTGTTGATATGTGCTTCCGAAATGGCAGTCATCTGCTGTGCATGACGAGAGAACTCCAGGAGGCTTTGCTTTGTCGTTGGCTTGGTATCGTCGGCCAACAACTCGACAGCGCCGGAAAACATGGCGTAAGCATCAGAGAGAGTCTGCAAAGACTGGTGAGCTTTTTCAGGCAAGTGCAGCTGAGCCTCCTTGCCAAACAACCCGTCCACGAAGCCGGCAATTTCCTGCTGTCGCATCAACGCCAAGGACTGGAGACCCAGCGGCGTGATCGCGAAAGGTACACGAACCAGCCGAAATGGATGGCGGCTATTCTGGTGTGTCGCCAATCTATTCCATAGCCCTCCAATCAACGGATCGAACAACGCCTGCGCATCGCCAGCCGACTCAAAAACAGGCAATACGCCATCCCATAACATTTCCACCGCGGCCACCGGCGAGAGGTCGAGAACGGGTGATGCGATGGATCCCATTAAGACCGCACGAGCCGCTGCAAAGGGCGTAGGACAGTTGAACCGCTCAAGGAGTTGCGCAATAGCTTGGTCACTGGGGGGTTCAGGCTTCTTCATGTGATAGTGGGTTCCTTCTTACTTCTTACTTGATGTCTCGCAGGTCCGCGAGGTTTGCTTCAGGGGTGATAGATGACGCAGTCGTCAGGAAAGAAGCCTCCCGTCGTCGGCCCTGAGTTCGCCCGCTTCGGGGACGTCTGAAAATCAGTGACACGCGCCAGCTCTAGCAGCTTCGTGAGCTTGGGGAAGCGCCTGATGAACGCTGGATCGAATCCGATGACCTGCGGGGGCAAGGCCCCAACGATATCGATGTTCTTCTTCCCGAGCACGGTCCACGACCTTGACCTTCACCAAGGCCGCCACGTCGGCGGTCTGCGAAAAGGTGGTGTTCGGCATGATCTGCACGCATCCTTAAACAAAGCTCGATTTTATTTCTCCGGGCCAGCAAGCGCGGGTGTCGATGAAGGAAAA
Organism: Burkholderiales bacterium; assembly: GCA_031374415.1. GTDB lineage: Bacteria > Pseudomonadota > Gammaproteobacteria > Burkholderiales > Burkholderiaceae_C > CANHBY01. The sequence goes on along the minus strand of JANMGB010000016.1, from coordinate 9,079 downwards.
TCATGAACAGCTCTGCCACGTTCCCCACAGGCCAAGGCCGGCCGAGATTTCAACACGCCGCGATGAACGGGTTACCCACGTCCGCGGGTACGGACCAGCTCATGCCTCATCCTCCCGCACCAAGGCCTTTAATCAAGGGGCTTGGGCATCAACCGCCTTTGCGGAAATCTTTCTCGTGAATCCAGCCCTCACTGGTGAGAATAAGGACAGCCTGTCCCTCTACTTGGGGCTTGATCTCGCTGGCCAGCCTAGGAAAGGCCTTCTGAACCCCGGGCAACTTGGCCCAGTCTGCGACGTCCTCGACAGAGGAGACATAGTTCACCCTAGACATTTTGACGCCCATCTGATCAGAAGGCTCAGTGTAGTTTTTAACCTCCGAGACCTTGAATTTCCCTGTGCAAAACGAGTTCGTTGGGCCTAACACACCGGCCTCAGTGAGGCGAAACTTTTTGCCCTCTTCTGTCAGATTGAACTCGGCGCCTGGAATTTGCTGATTTCCACCTAAACCCGTGACCGTCATCGTGATGTCCGTTTTTGTCAGCAACCCCGCCTCGGCCAACGCGGAGGCCTGTGCGTATCGGTCCCTTAAAAATCCCTCTTTCTCAACGGAGAAAGGAAAATCCTTTTCGGCGATCACTGTGCAGACCCCCTGCTTCTTGTCGAGGTGGGCCTGCACCGCCGCCTTGAAATTGCCTTTGCTGGCTTCCTTGCTGTTGCCACAACCTGTCAATGCCACCACTGCGCTCACACCCAAAATCACAATCTTTAACTTCATGTCCTGCCCATTGAATTTTCAGAGCTTCGAATTCTAGGGTCTGGGGCGGTCGACTCAGTGATCCACGGTCTGCCCTTGACGCGTTGAGGCAGCCCCTGCCTTGGCAGGCGCGGCGCCGGCTCGTCGACTACGGAATTTTTGATCGTGGAATGCGTGGTCCTTGCAAATGACCTCGATCACCCGCACGACGTCATCCTGTCCCAAGACAGCCTCGCCACCGAAGAACACCCTGTGTTCCCAGTTACTCAACACGGCCACGGCATCGACGGTGAGATCCACCAAAGACCCTAGCTCAGAGCATTCGTGCGACAACACCACCGCGCGGCGAACACGCCCCTCGCCCAAGCGGCGCGTGAGCTGCATCTGCAACAGATCCACCGCTTGGTTGATCTGTTGGCTGGGCGAGCGGCCCCGCCTGTCAGCAATCGGCAAATCCCTCTGCACCAAGTTGCCATAGCGGTCGAACTTATCGCGTAGCCAGGTATCCCCGCAGACGTTGACCACGCCATTGATGTGCTTAATCTCCAGCGCAAAAACACCCGGTGGTCCCACCAGCACCTGATCCACTTCACCCTTGGCGTTCTTGTAACCCGACACCAGCGTCCATTCGTCGCTCAAGGCCATGCCGAGGTAGGCGGCCACAGACTGTTCGCCCTCGCGACCGGCCACCCAGATTTCTTCTGAGTCATCGGCCTTGCGCAGACGGGGTTGTGGCGGCAACTTCGGGCTGGGCCCAAAGATCAGAGCCCCAGCCCTCATCAACATGCCCCACCAATCGCGTGCCTTCCATTTCTGGCGCAACAGGCTCCACCGCTCGCGCTTAAGCCGTTGCCGTTCTCCCAAAATCGATTCAAAGTGCGACACCGCCATCGCATAGGCGTCTTGCCGAGCGCCTGCCGCCTGCCTCAGCTTGTCTTGCGTGTGGTCCGACAGCGTCAAAGTTTTCATGAAAACGAACCTCCAAAGTGAAATGACAGTACGACCCGGTACGACCTCCCCCATCCAGAATCTGGCAATTTACCTCGGGAACTGATGGCGAACTCGCCGACGCTGCCACCTTCACCTCAGCAGCGGGCGCCCATGACCTCCCTCAAGTTTGAGTTCAGTTAAACCAATCACCTCGGTGGGCAGGAATGGTTACCTGCTTGCATCGGTGCAGGATTCGAACCTGCGTTTTCCTCAGAGGATCGTCCTACCCATTAGACGAACCAGATGCCGGGCGCGTGCACTCGCCTGCGCTTCCTTCAGCGCGGCCACCGAGGTGATTGATCACAACTGAACCCCTATTTTCTTGGACCTTGCTGAGCTGTCAACTTCTCGACTTCTTCTCCACCACCCGCATCCATCCGATGAGGTAGGGCACCTCTGCGGGCAAGTGATGCACCCTTCGAGTCAAGGGATCCACACGCCAGCCCATCCACTGAGCGACCACGCACTGGGTGGCGATCTCCAGGCTGGCGCATTGAGCCGTCATGTCGACCACCGAGTCAGCGAACTGCCGCCCCATCGGGCTGTCCAAGAAGTGCACCACGGTCTGCACGCGCTCGCCGGTGGCGGCCATAAGATGCCGAATGGCCATCGGCCAAGCCAGTCTGGCGTCCATCCCGGCTTGGGTCACTGTCCCGTAAAACCCCCTCGAAGGATTGCGGGACGGGAGCAGCGAGGTAGCCGCCACCCCAGGCAGGGGCACCGATGTGCTGATGCAAAGCTCATCTTCCAGTGCACGCAAAGCCACCGTTGTACCCTCGTCTTTTGCCAGAACGTGACGCAAGACGGACAAGGCCCGCTCGACGCTCAAATCTTGTCGACGGTGCTGGATCAAACAACGCAAGGCTTGCAGGGTGAGTTGGGTCGGCGCTGGGGCATGGGTCTTCATGATGTGCCTTTCATGGATGAGTGGGGACTCAAGGGCTGAGTCCATTTCATTAGCGCTCGGTCCGCTCGGAAATCAAGGGCGCCCCAATCGCTCGGGCAACCCTGGCCAGGGCTGGGTGGTGTCCCACACCCACGCTTTCGATCCCTCCAGAACCTTGAGCTGTTGCATCCGCTCGCGCTCGCTCATGAAGGGGCTCAGGAGGTGGAGCGCCACCGGCTCAGGCCCTGCGTCAAGCAGCAGGGCACTCGGTAGGGCCGCCTCGCGCAGGTCGTATCGCAGCGGCTTGACGAAGCGCCGGCCCTCCTCCACCAATCTGTCCATCAGGGACTCTTCAAAAGCGCTGTGGAGTGGCACCCATTGACGGGTGGTGAGCATCAAGGAAACGCTGTGGACTTGATAGCACCCCTCGCGCAAGGGTTGCAGCAGCGCCGTCAACACCATGCGCAGTGTTGCCGAGGTTTCTTGCGCTTCGATGCTGCTGCGGTGAGACCGCTCGACGCGCTGCCAAAGCTGGGCGCTGGCCCACAGGGGCCAGTCCGGCCAATGCTTGACCCACACCCTCACACGCTCACCCACCCCCTCGATGGTTTTGATCTCACCGCACACGAGCACACGATCTCGGCCCAAGGCGCGCAGCTTGTCCGTGCGACGCTGTGCCACCTCTTTGAGCCATTGCACATCGAACGGCTCGGGCACCAGCAGCCGGTCCTCCAAAGGTTCACCCGCCACCCAGCACGCCTGGCCTGCTGCCATCAAGTGCTTGTGAATCACCCCCTGGTGGCGTTTGCCCGCCATGGCAGGGCTCCAGCGGTTCAGGCCGGCTTGCTCAAACAACAAATGCGTCAAGCCCCGCAATCCGAGCCCCCTGATCAAGGCCTGGCTGGCCTGGGTGCGCTCTTGAACGGGATGCGCAAGCGACGGTGATGTCGCACGCTCACGCAGACCAAAGGAGAGCTTGAGGGCGAGCCCCAGGCCAGATGCCTGCACAGCCTTGCCCCAATGAAACCCCAAGCCCGAGTTCGCCAGTGGCACCTCGAACGAAGGGCACCCCGCCTCATGGGCTTGGCCCGTCAAGGGCATGCGTTTGGCTAACCAGGTGCCGTGACGCGACACGTACATCGGCACGCCCTCGGGCATGCACAGGCACCGCGGACGAATGTCGCTGTCATAGGCCCGCTGAAGCGCCTGCTGAAACCCCTCGTCGCTGGGTTGCCAGACAGTGCCGTCAATCAGGAATCGCTGCACCACGACTACAGCACCCCGCCCGTGATCAGCTCAAGGCTGCGATGGGGCTCGATACAGCGCTTCCAGGTTTTGAGGTTGCGGACCCCCATGGCCTGACTGACTTGCTCCAGGCTCGCGCCCAGATTCAACAGCCGATTGGCCAGCCAATGCCGGATCATGGACGCTGACGCTCCACGCCAGTCGGCATACTGAAACAGCATTCGCAGGGTCTGATGAATCTGCGGACAACTCCAGTGCGTCGATTGACCCTCGCGGACAAGGGTCACCTCAAAGGGCCGACCTCGGGCGTCCAGAAACAGGGCTGTGTCAGGGTCCAGGCCACGGTAGCCTGGACGGTTCCCCCTGCCCCACCCCTTCCTCAGGCGGTGCGTCAAATAGGTGGACAAGGCCTCATTGAGTGGGCCACTGGTGAAGTACACGGGCCTGTCGCCCGCCGATCCGCTGTGCAGCACCGATACCCTGCGCACAGCACCCTCCTCATTCAGGTAGTCGCTCACCCGCAGCCGAGCGATCTCCAGCGGGAGTGCCCCCGTGGCCAGCATCAACAAGAACATCGCCACATCCCGGTCGGGCTGGGGGCTGCGGTAGCGCAGCAGGCTGACCGCTGTATCTATGGCAGCTTCGTCGATGCGCTCAGGGCCCATGGCCGCCGTCAAAGGTTCCTGCGACGCTTTCAAGTGCTCCAGTGCATCCATCAGCGCGCGTTGATTCGAGCGAAGCGCATGGAGATAGGGAACGCTGCGGCGGTCCAAGCCCACAACGTCTCCCCGTGCCAGCAGGTGGCGCACGATGGTCTTTACACGCTGCTCGACGCTGGAGTGAGACAACTGAAACTCCACGCCCACCTGGCGGTATGAGGCGCCTTGAAGAATACGTTGCAGCATCGTGATGGACAGCGCCTGATGATCGGTGCCCCGTCCTCGGTTTTTCCCGGCTGGCATCACCATCCCCTGCCACCCCCGGTTGCAGTTCGCTCAGTTATCCACCGGCGAACATCGGCCACACGCCACGCACTGACATGGACCGACAACTTCACTGGCGCAGGAAACGTTCCCGCCTTGACCCAGCGCCATAGCGTGGAGCGCGAGACTGGAATCGATCTCAGCACCTGGGGTTGGCGCAGAAAGCCGCCATCAGGGGGCAGTTCAACGGACACGGACTCGTGTTCAAGAAGCTCTGAGGCCATCATTTCGCATCCTCCTGCGGGGCATTCAAATCCACGGACCCCTCGTCAGGGTCCACCGGCACAGCCGTTGCCTGTGGCTTGGGTACCTCGGCCCGCGTGCGTCGGGCGGGCGTGGGATCTCCTTGGTAGTGCGCCATGCGCAAGGCCCTGGCTTGAAGGCTGGCGGCGCTGGCCACCCGTTTGACGATGAGCTTGATTTCGCTTCGCTTGAGGTCGAGGGCGTCTTGGGGCACCGCACCCTCGATCTCCAGGGTGTAGAGCATCGGAATCAACTGATCCATCTTCTCGATCAGCTCCAGATACTGGCGTCCCATGAACGACATGACGCCCACCTCGATCCACATGGGCGCAGCCTCGTACTGTGCCGCTTGAATAATGCCCAGTTGCTTGAACGATTGATCGGACTCCTCCATCAAGGCATTGATTCGGCGGGCCGCCAACTCGATCCTCTTCCCCAGTTTCGCTTCCACCTTGGCCACCTGGGTGCTAACCCGCCACGATCTGGCAATCACCGAGATGACGTACAGATTGATCTGGAAGTGCTGGTACACCCGCACAAACATCCGCTTGCCCTCGGGGCTCACGAACCGGGCCTTGACCCGCACACTGGCGCCTTCAATCGACCTGAATCGACTTCGGTCCTGCTGACTCAGGATCACGGGGTTCACGTCCCCAGGATCAATGCGTAGAGAGATGAGGTCTTGATGATTGGGCGACACCCAATCACTTGGAAACACGGGCTCTTGTTTCATGGCGTCAGTGGGGGAATTTCGATGCCACCCATGGTGCAAATCTGAGGATCAAAATTCCAGCAAGAAAGGGGGGGTTTTGAGGGGGGTTTCTTGTAGACACTGAGGCCGCAGGGCTTGACGCCGTCACTCCCTCCTCTTACCTTTGAGCCATGCAGAAGCTGGCCCTGCACAAGGGCGTCTTAAGACGCCAAGGCAAGCATTCGAGAGCCCCCATACCTCTTGGGGGACGTGCCCACGCAGCTCGCAGGATCTAACGTGCAGGCACTGGAGAGTTGATCGGGCGTGGGCACCTTGGCGGGCTGCATGGGCAGTGCCGCTCGCCAAGGTTCTCCCCCGGTCGATGGCTGGCTATCGATCAAGCGGTCCGAGACCGCCGTGGGCTGTGCATTTGCAGCCCAAGCCAGCACGAAGGCAGCAACGACAAGTTGCTACCCGAGAGCGCACCAGGCCCCAAGCCTGGTCAATCATCCTGAAAACCCCACGGGGCCACGCCCCCGATGGGTGCGTGCGCGACCCCGTTTTACCCATGAGGTCAACCATGCTCAAGAACCTTGCCGGACCAGCCCATCCCTTCGATGGCCTGCACCCCGAACAGACCACTCAAACCGAGACAGAGGATTTGTCTTGGACCGAGGAAGAAATCGTGCATTTGCACTGGCGGCTGCTGATGGAAATCCGCAGCCTGCCCAATCCGCTGACACCCCTGGAGGAAAAGATCGACACCTTGCGCTGGGTGTTCGCGGAGTCGGACAAGCGAAGCAAGCCGTTCTCATTCGAGAGCTGCCTGCGTGTTGTCGGATGCAGCCCCTTGTCTCACCTGCCGTTCTTCGGTTTGGTGGACGCCCAGGACATCCGTGAGCACATCGCCCGCCACCTCAAAGGGTGGCTGAGACAGACGCTGCAGCGCTATCCCGCCTGGGTGCGCGACGCGGTACTTCAACACCCCGAGTGGGTTGAGGAGCGCTTGCAGCGCAATCCGCAGTGGATCAACGAGCAGCTTCGGCGCGAAAGCACCCAGGCTGCGCTGTTTGAGTGAGGGGCACTGTCATGACATGGGTCGATGTGGATTCCATCAAGACACGTGCGCATGGCCACTGGAGCGGCATTCTGCGAACGCTCGGTGTGCCAGAGAAGATCTTGGAGCACAGGCCCATGCCCTGCCCCATGTGTGCCGGCACGGATCGGTTTCAGTACACCGACCGGTTTGGTGAAGGCAACTACATCTGCCGCAAGTGTGGGGCGGGTGGTGGGATCAAGCTGCTGCAGGGCGTCATGGGGTGGTCGTTCGCTCGCACCGTTCAAGAGATTGAGCGATGCCTGGGATTGCCCTTGGCAAAAGCGTCTGTGGAGACCCTGCCGAACACGCAAGGTCTGATTGCTCGGATTTGGAGCTCAGCCCAAGCGTTGCAAACGGGTGATGAGGTGGTGCAGTACCTGAAGTCGAGAGACTTGGGGCTGAGCTGCTGGCCAGACGTCCTGAGGTGCCATTCCCACCTGGGCTACTTCGAGAAGGATGCGCAAAACAAGTCGCAACTGGTGGCTCGTTACCCGGCGATGTTGGCCCGGGTTCAGGCCAAGGATGGAAGCCTCGTTGCTTTGCACCGGACGTATTTGCAAGGCGGCGCGCAGATCAATGGGCAGGCCAAAAAGCTGTTGGCCCGAGGTGTGGTGGGAGCAGCCGTGCGCTTGTTTGAGCCCACGGATGAGCTGGCCATCACGGAGGGCATCGAGACCGCTCTGGCGGTTCATTTGGCCACGGGGCGAGCGGTTTGGTCGGCACTGAACGCGGGAAACCTGGCGCAGCTCTGGCTGCCCGCCAGTGTCAAACGCATTTGGATCTACGCCGACAGCGACGCGCACTTTACTGGCCAAACCAGTGCATACGCGCTGGCTCACCGCCTTAAACGGGAGGACGGTCAAAGCGGCGTTCAGCGAGAAGTTCATGTGGAGATTCCACGCCGCACCGGCTCAGATTGGGCCGACGTGTGGCGGGAGATGGTGGCTCGGCGCAAGACCTTGCCGAGTCCGTAAGAGCGCCGGAGATCCGGCAAGCAGTGAACCCAGCGGGGACTCATTCCCCGCTGGGGAGGAGTGCCCCGCATTTTTTCAAATTGAAATGGAGATCATCATGAAATGCGGAAAATCATTGAACGAGTTAGCGTCAGAGCTTGAGCGCCAGTTGCACAGCAAGAAGGATCTGGTTCTGCCCTCATCCCAGGTGAGTTTCAGCACCAGCGATCAGCGCATCAGCAGGCTGCATGTCCTGGAGTCCAGCGAGGGTGATTCGTCTTACGGTATCACTTCGCTGGCCCGGCGGCAGTTGGCTGAAAAGCTGGGCATTCCCTTCACCTACTTTGAGCGCATGCGCGTTGAGCAGCCCCGCCTGCTCGATGAAAACGTGAACACCTGGTTGAAGAGCCAGGATGATCGACGTCTGCTGCGAACTTTGGATGGTGATGTGCGTGCGGTCCTCTCAGACCGCTATCGGCGACTGGACAACTTCGATCTGGCGGACAGCGTGCTGCCCATCCTGGATCGACTGCCGGGCGCAAGGTTTGAGTCGCTGGAGCTGACTGACAAGAAGATGTACATCAAGGTGGTGAGCTCGAAGCTCCACTTTGAAGTCGCTCCGGGTGATGTCGTTCAAGGCGGTGTCGTGATCAGCAATTCGGAAGTGGGGTTGGGCAGTTTGGAGGTGCAGCCCCTGATCTACCGGCTGGTCTGCCGAAACGGCTTGATCGTTCAAGACCGCGGCTTGCGCAAGACCCACGTCGGGCGCAGCATCGGTCAAGACGTCGATGTCGTTCAGATGTTCCAGCAAGACACGCTGCGCGCAGACGACAAAGCCTTCTTTATGAAGGTCAGGGATGTGGTGGCGGCGACGGTGTCTGAGACCTTGTTTCAAACACTGGCGCAGCGGATGCAACAGACCATGGGGATTGTCTTGAGGGCGGATCCCGTCAAAACAGTCGAGGTGCTGGCCCAGCGTTACACCTTGAACGAGTCTGAGGGCACCGGTGTGTTGCGGCATTTGATTCAAGGCGGCACCCTCTCGGGTTACGGCTTGGTCAACGCAGTGACGCACTACTCGCAAGAGATTGATGACTACGACCGCGCCACGGAATTCGAGGCGCTCGGTGGTCGGCTCATAGATCTCAACGCCACGCAGTGGAAGGAGTTGGCTGAGGCCAAGTAGCGTCCACGCTTGACAGTGGGCTGCATCTGGCGTCAAAGTTTGACGGCAG
>JANMGB010000008.1:0-10713 GCA_031374415.1 Burkholderiales bacterium | reverse complement strand
CCGCCAGCCGCCCCCAACGCGGCGCCATCGGGTGTGTAGCGCTATCACCCACAAGGTGAAGGTCGTCGTGCGCCACATTGTCAGCATTCATGCGGGCTTGCCAGCGGATGAGAGCGGTCAACTGCCGTTTCTAGGTTCAATCTTTCAGCAAGACAAACTGCTCAATCAAGCGGACCATCAACTCCTTTTGTTCCGGCAAACTCTCTGCCACCAACAGCGCCAGTGCCACCAAGGTGTTGTCGTTCACCAGATGCTCCACGGGCCGGGCCAGAAAATGCTGGTTCAGGCGCAAATACCAAAGGAACAAGAACGAACCACAGCGCTTGTTGCCGTCCGAGCGAGTCTGGCTGGCCAGGCTTTGCTCGTCATACTGCTGCAACAGGCTCCAGCTGCGCGCATAGTCCGCAATCACGCCCAGCACCGCTGCACCATCGGTATTGACCAATTGCTGGTTGGCCAGCGTGCGTGACAGCAGGTTCAATGCCTGCTCAAACCCAATGCCGCGCTCTTGCAAGCGGCGGTGGTTCAGGGAGTAGCCTTGGACCAAATGCTCGCGCAAAACACCTGTGGCCCACTGCCTGAAGCGGGTGGCATGGGTGGAATTGACCCGGTAGCCGACTGAAATGATGGCGTCCAGGTTGTAGTGCTCCACCTTTCGGGCCACGGTGCGTTGCCCCTCTTGCTGAACTGTTTCCAATTTGGAAACGGTTGCTGCGGCCACCAACTCACCACTTACAAAAATGTTTTTCAAATGCTTGGAAATGGCCGCTTTCTGAACATCAAACAAGTCGGCCATCTGGTTTTGGGTAAGCCAAAGACTGTCGCCCTTGAGATGCACCTCCACGCGCTTAGCACTGGTCTCGAAAATCGAGATCTCATTCATGCGGTGGCCTTTGGCTCTTTCCTTCAATTAGGCTTCAACGCCAAGCGCCTGCCGGGCGAGCCAGACCGAGACAAAATTGCCGCTATCTCCCTCCTTTGCCGCCACGCTGTAGAAATACGCGGCGTCACGTTGGACCCTCTTCAAGCCTGCGCTTTCGCAACGCCTCTTGCCGCTCGGCCACCGTCTTTGCTGGCCCAGCACCGAAAGTCTGCGTCACCTGGTCGTTGACCTTGAAGACATTGCCCGCCATGGTCTTCCCCTGAGCAAGAGGTATGCAGCTCTCAGTTCGCGGGTGAGGAACTCGCCCACGAAGACGACCACAATACCCGAAGCAAAGACGATGAGACTTGGCAACTGTAGGCCGGGCAGGAGTGCAGTCAGTGAACCAACAATGACAGCCACAGCACCAAGTCCGCAAAAGGACAAAGCGATCCTCATATCGTGCCGGAATTTCTCAGCTGGAAAATCGGACTCGATGCGCATATCAGGTCCAATCTCCACGCTCTCCTTGGCCTGGTAGAGGAGACGAAGTAATTTGAACGGATTGGGATGCTCCCGTACAAGGATCAGGATCCTTGCATCCATTGCCCTGCCGGACCATTGCATGAGAAGGGCCGTCATTTCTCCAGCGCCCCAGCCCTTCGGGTTTCTTTCTAACAGATCGCGGATTGCCAACTCGGCCTTTTCGCGCTCTTGTCGCCTCTTCCTGACATTTCTGAGACATGCGTTCGCAATTGAGCTGGCAACACGAGCCGCCATGGACATCAGGAGAGTCAATAAAGAAGTGGTCATGTTTTTCGGGCTGAAGCCCAGAGTTGATGAGGAGTCCATCTTTGAAGCAAAACGCACTTCCGTCTTGACCGAAAACCTGTTTTCGTGTGCGGCGTTTCCCGGCTCGCCTAGAAAGTGCGGCGATCAGAGCCAATTCTTGAAGAGGCCAACCGCACGCAGGCTTGGCACAAGACTGCTACCTGTCTTGCAATTTTCAGCTCTCGAATGAGTCAACAAAGAAACGCCCAAGTTCTCAAGGAAACCCGGCGGGTCAAATGCACTGCGACCCAGGTACGTCCTCACTCGGACCTGGCCGCGACCCCAGCGCAAAGTGAGAGCGTTTGCGATGCGCCAACTGCGGCCCGACTCCCACTGCGCTGGGGGATTGTTGTGGCGCTGGATCGGACCTTGGACACAGAGGTTGCCGGAAAGCGCGCCGGCCGAGCCTTGGCGGCCATTCCCCGTCTAATGTCAGCGCTATTGCCGAATTTTGAGGGCAAGAGTCAGTGGCGGGCTCTTGATCGCCAGCGGATGAGGTGCGAGACTGAAGACTCGTCCCCGGGGCATTGCGCCCTGAAGCCTCCGCTGGAGGTCCGAACTGTGGGGGGACCCACGGATCGGCGTCGCAGTCGTCACCTGCCTCAGTCAACGGTACCCATACCGTGCACACCAGTGGACGCCCCGTGCTTTTGCCAAGTGCGATGGCATGGTGCGTCAGCTCATGCGTTGAATCGGCCCGTGCCGATTCAACGCTGAGTCACGGCATCTCATCGGTCCATGCCGATCGAGGTGCCAGAAAGAAGGCAACCGCAGAAATGCACAACTTGTGCGGCTCTTATGCGCGAATCAAAGTGTGACGCTGGTCGCATTATCTTGCAACTGTTTCATAAAGCGGCCGAATCGCGCTCAACCCCACCGATTTCCTGTCGGAGAGCAGGTGTCTGAGTTGATGCCGAGAACAGCCCTCTGGCAACGCAAGCGTCCATTGTTCCGGTCTGTTCAAGCAGTGCCTTCAACCTTCTCGACGACACGCCAAGTCCCGGCCCCATATGACCTACCCGCCGCAGCGATGAAAACTCTCAGCTTGCAGGTCCGCCTGAACCTGTTGTTCGTCCTGATCGTCACTGCCTTGCTGACGACGTTCGGTGCTGTCAACTTTGTCAAGTCAAGGAACGAACGAGAAGCCTCGATGATTCAGCAGGTGAAGGGGGCCTTGGGTCGTCTGGCAACGAGTTTGCCCAACCCGCTGTGGAACTTCGACGAGAACCAGATTCGGCAGAACCTGGCCTCTGAAATGTCGGCGCCCTTTATCGTCGGCATCTTGATCACCAAGGAACAGAAAGTGGTGGCCGGCATCGGCCTCGAGGCTGACGGTAAGACCAGTGCGATTGCAAACGCACCTGCAGCTGATCTGGACAGGTCGGTGGACCTGTCCTATACCGACGCGGGCAAGACGATTCCTCTGGGCCAAGCGACGATCTTTGTGTCCCGGGCCGCCATAGACGCTGCGTTGCGCAATGATCTGATCTGGCAGGTTGCGCAGATTCTGCTGCTCGACCTGGTCATCGTTGTCGCGCTGTCGCGCATCTTGTCCGTGCTGGTTCTGCGGCCGATCCATGCGATTCAGCAGGCCTTGCACAACATCGCCCAAGGGGATGCGGACCTGAGCAAACGCCTGCCCCATGGCAACAGCCCGGAGTTCAACGACGTGGCCGACAACTTCAATACCTTTGCCGAACGCTTGCTGGTGATACTGACCCAGGTCAGCGCCAGCATCACGACAATCGCGGAGGCGTCGAGCGAGATCGCGGAGGGCAACCTGGATCTGTCCGCACGCACCAAGGAGCAAGGCAAATCGCTGCAACAAACGGCAGTTTCGATGGCAGAGCTCACCGCGACCGTCAAGCAAAACGCCGACAACGCGGTGGAGGCCAACCACATGGCAGAAGAAGCGTCGGTGGTGGCGGTCAAAGGTGGGCGGGTGGTGGCGCAGGTGGTCGCAACGATGGCCTCGATCAGCGAGTCCTCGCGCAAGATCGCCGACATCATTGGTGTCATCGACAGCATCGCGTTTCAGACCAATATTCTCGCCTTGAATGCGGCCGTCGAGGCCGCCCGCGCAGGCGAACAAGGGCGCGGGTTTGCGGTTGTGGCCGCCGAGGTGCGCAGCCTCGCGCAACGCGCGGCCGCCGCAGCCAAGGAAATCAAGGGCTTAATCAGTGGTTCTGTCGAAAAGGTCGAGGCGGGAGGGGTGCTAGTCAGCCAAGCCGGCACGACGATGAACGAGATCGTGGACAGCGTGCAGCGGGTCAGCTCCATCATCGGCAACGTGCTCAACGCCACCCAGGAACAGAACGAAGGCATTCAGCAGATTGACAGCGCCGTCGCCCAAATGGACAACACGACCCAGCAGAACGCGGCGCTGGTGCAAGAAGCGGCGGCTTGCGCGGAAACACTGCGGCAACAGGCCTCGAACGTAGCCGCCATCGTGGCCATCTTCAAGCTGGACGAGCCGGTCCGCGGGGACGCCGCGTGCGCTACGTGAGACGGGGTCAGGCCCACGCCGGCGCTGCCGGGCAAGGAAGTGGTGTGCAAGGGATCGCGGCCGGGGCGCAAACCTTGGGCCGTTGAAGTAAGCGAACAGTGACACGGCGGTGCGCCGCGTCTTGACAACGCTGTTGCAACTGTCCGCAATCGCTGACCTCCGGGATGAGGTTGGATTTTTTTAACAGGCTTTGAAGGAGAGTTGAGATGAAGCGAAGAGACTTGATGGCGTGCGCACTTGGACTGGGTGTCTTGGGGCGTGGCATGGCCGAGGACGCAAAGGACGAAGAGAAGAAGGAGAAGATGGCGAAGTACGTCTTCAACTTCAACTCTGAATACTTCACGGACGACTTCAAGACAACGCCGCACGCCCACAACGAGCTGAAGTCGATGATTGAGCGGCGCACCAACAACAATGTCTACGTCAAGATCCTCGACGGCGGCAAGGGTGGGTTCGGGTCGGCACTGGCGAACAGCGTCAAGCACGGTTCTGCGCAGGGTGCATTGCTGTCGGTGGCCAACCTGGCCCCCATGGTGCCCGCGGTGGATGCGCTGAACATTCCCTTCTGGTCCGCGGCGCCGGCCGACTACGTCCGGCTGTGCAAATCAGCAGCCTGGAACAAGCATGTGCTGTCGAAGATGGGAGAGCACGATCTGCAGGTGCTGTGTGCGCATGTCGTCGGTGCCCGAACGGCCACCTCGACCAAGCAATACGGCAAGCTGATCAAGGCACCCGGCGACTTCGAGAACGTCGACTTTCGGATTCCGGGCTCCAAGAGCCTGGGGGTTTTCTACAAGCTGACCAAGGCACGGCCGCAGTCGATCGCCTGGAAACTGGCGGCGGCCACGGCACGCGGCGGACGCTACCAGGCCTTGGACCCCTCGATTGCCGGCCTGTACTCGGGGCCTGACAACTTGCGCGCCGAGATCGGCGTGATTTCGACGATCGAGTCGGTGCACGACGGCTGGGTCGCAATTGGCAACAAGAAGTTCGTCGACGCCATGGACGCGCCCATCCGCACCCAGTTCCTCGATGCCTTCGCCGAGCTGCAGCCGGCACAAGCCAAGCTGGCGATTAGCGCTGAAGAGTATTGCGCCCAGGAGTTCAGCAAGCAGGGTGTCAAGATCTACAACCCGACCACGAAGGAGCGTGAGGCGCTGGCCCAGGCTTATGGTCACACGCAGGACGCTTGGGGGCCCGTCAAGAAAGAGCTCTTCGGAGACAACGGTGCAGCCGTCTTCGACGAGTTGTACAAGGCGGCCAAGGGCTGAGCCCTGTCAGAGATGGTTGACACAGACCTTGACATCCTCACCGCCCTGAAGAGGCGATGATTCCTTCTGCAAGACGGCGATGCCCCGCCGCGAGAATGTTCTTGGCTGCGTTCACGTCACGGTCGTGTACCGTGCCGCAATCGTTGCAAGTCCATTCTCTTATTCGCAAACCCGCCCTACCTTTCGGACTGCTGGTGGGAATACTCCCGCAGCACGAGCAAGTCTGGGTTGCGTAGCTTTCGCTCACGACTTCAAAGACGACACCGGCCTGATGGCTCTTGTATTCCAACATCGTCTTCAGCGATGACCAGCCCGCATCGAGCGTGGACTTGGCCATCTTGGTTTTGACCAGCGCTGCGCTGGCCACGTCGCCCACAAAGATGGCACCAAAGTCCTGCACCATGGCGGTACTGAACTTGTGCAGCATGTCTTTGCGTTGGTTGGCTATTTTTGCGTGGATGGCCTTGGCCCGCTGCTTCTTGCGGGCCCGCTGGGCCACCCCCAGCTCGGCTTCGAGCTTGCGATAAAAACGTCCCTCGATGCGCTGGGCGTCCGAAGCAACTGCAGCTTCCTTGAGGCCCAGGTCGATGCCCACCGATGCCGTGGCCGCGCTGGCCCGCGCCTGCACCTTGACCACCACATTGAGATACCAGCGACCTCGGTGGTTGTAACGAGAGGCGCAGCGATGTGCAGAACGCCTGCTGGAGCTGTTGAGCAGCTTTTAGGCATTCCTTGGTCGTTTCGCGTGTTTCGCGTGTTTCGAGCGCTATGGTATAGTGCCTGCACAATGTCCATGCTCAAGAAAACCTCCTCAGGCAAGTCAGCCACTTCGGTGGTGTCTATCCAGGTAGACCCGCTGATGGACATCGTGCGCCATCACGTGCGTGACATCTCACCCGCCACGGTCCGGGCTATCAAGCTGGAGTTCATGAAGGCCTTCCAGGTGACGACGCCCCTGCATGCCGAGCGGCGCCCCAGGCCCAAACGTGAGACAGCAGCGGCCGAGGCCAACCCTGTGCTGAGCAGCCAGGAAGCGGCAGATCTGGTTGGGGTCTCACGGCCGTACATGGTTGCGCGCATCGATGCGGGGGATGTGGAGCTGCACCAACGGGTGGGCAACCAGCGCCGCGTGCTCAGGTCCTCGGTGCTGGCATGGCAGAAGAAAGAGCAGGCGCGCCGGCGCCGGGCGCTCACGAAGTTGGGCGCGTCACTCGACGACGAAATCTTCCCGGGCTGAGCCAGTACAGTGGCCATCCCCGTCATCGCAGACGCCGACACCCTTTTTGGCGCCACTACCCGCGGCTTTCTCATCAACCTGGACTACCAGGGGCTCATCCACCTGCACTGGAGTCCGCTCATTCTTGAAGAGATGAGCCGGGCGCTGGTCGACACAGGCCGCAAGCCTGACGACGCGGCTGCCAAGGCGAACGAGGCGCTCATGCGTCAGGCGCTGCCAGCGGCCGAGGTTGCGACGGTGGACGTGCAGGAGCAGTTCAAAGCCGTGACCTTCGGAATGCACTCGGCCAAAGACATTCACGTTGCTGCCTGTGCGCATGCTGTACTCGCCCAGCATTATTACCCTGGCGTGCAGGTCGTGAGCTTGGTGACCAAGAACATCAAAGATTTCGGGGTGAAGAAGCTGGCCACGGTTGGGATTGCTGTCCAGCGGCCCGACCCCTTCCTGCTGGCGCTCTTCCAGCAGCAGCCTGACGAGATGGGTTCGGCGTTTCGGGTGTTTCGCCAATCGCTGCGTTCCAACCCCGCTGTCCCGCGACTGCTCGACATGCTCGCAGGCGATGGCCATGTCCAGGTGGCTGCCGCCATGCTCGCGGCTTGGCAGCAGGGAGGCGTCATTCTCTGAAGTTGCCAGAGGCGAGGCCCAAGGCAATTCCTCTCAAAAGTGTTGTGAGTTTTGAACGAGGGCAAACTGGAAGGTGCACCATGAAAGGAGTTTGGGCCACTTCTTCCTGGCTGACGCGCCGGCAGCAAGTTGAAGCGCTGTCACGAGTTCGCTCCGAACGCAGGGTATTTATGCTTCAGGACGCACCCCAGGTGGCCACTGCCGTCTCACCCCAGCACCGCAAGACCCCTTGCGCCGCGATGCGCCCGTTTTGCTTGGCCGTGCTCAACAGCGTCACGAGCTTGTCCCTCGCCGGCTTGTAGCGCAGCTGGCCGATCGCCAGGATGGCGGCCTCCTGCACGAACATGTCGTCGTCCAAGAAGGGCATTAGCGTGGCTGCGAGTTTGCACGGCGTGAGCCGGATCGTTTCGCCGAACTGCTGCGCGCTTGCGACGGATATGCTGGCACGCCGCTGGCCAGATCGAGAACGCGCTGAGTATGGGTACTGGAGACACCATCGGCACGATAGGATTAAGTCCTATCGTCATGTGCTTGGAGGCCCCTATGCGCACCACTCAGCAATTCAGCATCACTTTGCCCAACGAGATGGCGGATGCGGTGAGGTCGAAGGTTGCGGCGGGCGAGTACGCGACCGAGAGCGAGGTCATTCGTGACGGCTTGCGGGTCTTGATGGCACGGGATCGGGCCGTCGAAAGCTGGTTGCGCGGTGAAGTTTCCGAAACCTATGACGCATTGAAAGCTGACCCTTCACAGGCGGTGTCTACCAGCCAAGTTCGGGCGCGCTTGGCGGCGGCGCACGAAAAGGCCACCGCAGCACGGAAGGCCTGAAGGAAGTGGTGAGCTACACCTTAGAGTTTTCGCTCAAGGCAGTTGGGCACATCGAGATGACGTTCGCCCAGGCCTTCGCGTCACGAACTACAAGGGCAGTGCTGTGATCGCCTTCGCCGTGGACGATGCAGCCATGGTCGTCTCGATCATCGGCGTGTACTACGGTGGCCGTCCACCGACACCTTCTCGCCAGGCGCACCCGCAGGAGGTCAACCACGGGCCAAGGAATAAGGGGATAGGTTTGGCAGGGATTACCCTAGGTCGTTAAGGACGGTTTCTGCAGAGGAAACAAGCTCACCCCGGGTCCAGCGCACTTCGGTCAAATCAACTTCCGAGGAACGATGGCGTTCAAGATCGATCAACTCAGGGGCCCTCAAGGGTCGATGGAGGGCATCGTGGAAATGCGCGTGGCTGTGCACCACAGGTTCATGCCAATGCATCGTGAAGGTGATCGTGCTCATGCCTCTCACTCAGGTGGAGCGCAACGCCAGCATCCATCAGCAGCCCGGCCAGCAACAACTGCCAGGTCCATGATTCACCGAGCAGGACGAAGGCCAAATTGGCGCCGATGAACGGCGCGACGGAGAAGTAGATCCCAGTGTGGGCCGTGCCCAGATGGCGCAGCCCTAACACGAAGAGCACGATTGCCTTGTCTTCATCCTGCGTGGCCTTGTGCTTCGTTTCCAAGAGCCAACGCTTCTTCCCAGTTGTGTCGAGGCTTTACGCCGAGCCGGTCTTGCTCCCATCGGGCGACGAGGCGATGACAGAGCGTCTCGCCGACGACCTCGAATTGCACGGGCGTTGAATTGATATGATGACCACCGGGCTAGCGTGCAAGTATCAGCCGGGATGGTGTTGACGAGCGGCTGGGGAGTAACCTGATCCTGTCGTATAAGGGACGAGCTGTGCGAAGAATTTCCATCCAGGGGCATGTCCCAGCGATTTTGAGACCCCGACAACAGCCCACACGACCGCCAAGCGCAACGTCTCCAGGCCAAGCTGGAGCCCCCACCAGCGCCAGTAGCGAGGGGCAGGGCCGTGAGATTCACTTGGGTTTTTTCAAGATCAAAGTTCACCCTCGTGAAGGGGGTACCTCGGCTGGACCGGGGGCCGGCTCGGGAGTCCCTCAAAACATCGCCAACCTCACAGGCCAAGTCCCACCTCGTAATGTGTCGACTGGTGCAGGGGCGTTGTCGTTGGAGGAGCGACTGCAGGCGTTGCGGCGATCGCCGAATGGCGAGGCTGCGGGGGCGTTGGCGGGGCGAGGGGGCCAAGAAGGCGATGGGCCGCAAAGCGATTTGCTCAGCATGCCCGAGGCGCCGACACACCAGCCGGGGTCACGTCAAGACAGTTTGGCTGACTTGCCGCCGTTTCCGGACGTGCCAACGCACGCCCCTGGGTCGGGGGTATCGCAGAAGCAAGTGCAGGCGTTGAGGCGACCGCAGAATGACGAGGCTGTGGCGGCGTTGGAGGGGCGAGGGCGATCTTCGGTGGAGCGCGGCGAGCCAGTTCCTCGGCCCGACCCGGAGGACGATGGTGGCGATGAAATTGTCTGGAACCCTGCCATCGTTAACGAGAAGCAGCCCAAGGCAAGGCAACATGATGATGACCAGCTGCGCAGGGGCCAAGTCGCCCCCGCCGGGGGAAGTCTGGTGGGGGAAGGAAATGAGCCGCGGCTGCGCGACCTGGGTGAGGATCCTCTCCAAGAAATAGCCAGCTATTTGTCGCCCAGAGATCTGCTTGCGATGTCGGGCACAGAGAGCGGAATCAGGAATGCCCTGGAGCCGCAACGACACCCATTGCGAGTTGCGAACCAGGTCGCGCAGGTGAATTCGCTGGAGCAATTGAGAGCGTCGATGGGGATGATTGACGGATTGCACCCCGATCTGCGGCCAGCACTTTTTCAACAGGCCATGACGCGTCTCAGAGCCCTGCCGATGGCAGAGAGGCCAAGGGCGTTGGCGGAACTGAGGCAAGTCGAGCCGCGCATTCCTGAGCCTGCCTGGTTAGAAACGATGTGTCGTTGGCCCCGCCTCGCCCAGCCAGCAGCGGATGGGGGCGAAAATTGGGAGGAGGCGGCAAGGCCCGCTATTGAAGCTGGTTGGAACGTGCGAGAGGTCGCGCGGCAGTTTGGCATCACCAGCGACGATCGCATTCGGACATTGGAAGGAATGTCGATTGACGCCCAGGGACCGAACACGGCCAGGGCTGTGATCGAGGCTGGTGGCAACGTGCGAGAAGTTGCGCAGCAGTTTGGTGTCACCAGTGATGATCGCATTCAGAGCTTGGAACAAATGTCGATTGAAGCCCAGGGACCGAACACGGCTATGCATGCTCTCAGAGCTGGTTTGGACGTGCGAGCCGTCGCGTCGCAGTTTGGCATCAGAACGGCCGGGGAAATAGACAGCTTGCTTTGTCGGCGCCGATCTAAATTTGACCCACCGCGCCGATCCAATATTGACCCGGGGATGGATGCCGACCACGTGATGGTCGGCTGTGGACAAGTGTAGGTCTATGTCTGTTTCGTTGACCTCCCAGAGGCAGCGCTGTTCGC
>JANMGB010000386.1:0-2659 GCA_031374415.1 Burkholderiales bacterium | reverse complement strand
CCTCCGATTGGGTGCTGTTTATGGCCATCTCGCGGTTGTCAAACGACTGCTGCAAGACGAGCGCGTCGACCCGTCGGCCACCGGCAACCAAGCCGTTCAATGGGCTGCTCAGTGCGGCCGCCTCGCGGTCGTCGAACGACTGCTGCAAGACGAGCGCGTCGATCCGTCGGCCGACAACAGCTACGCCATCCGAGCGGCTGCTCAGAACGGCCACATCGCAGTAGTCGAACGACTGCTACAAGTCCCTCTTTCACTTAAAAAACACTTGAAAAACACTTGAAAAACGCGAAAAAACGGTCAAAAAACGCACTCCGACTACATTTTTGGGACTCAAACTACAAAGTTGAGTCAAAATCGGCTCGGACTAAATCAACTTTGTTTTTTTTCCCCCTATTTGCTTTCGTCTTTGCTTTGCTGCTCTTTGACGTAACGGCAGTGCTTCCACCGGGCCAACCACAGTACACACGCAAACGTCACCACAACCAACAACGCCACCGCTACCACCAAAACCAACCACCTCTTCACCTTCACCTGTTTGCGTTCCTTTTTGCTTGTACCTTCCTCACCTCACCATGGCTGTGTCCTTTTCGAGGAACGAGAATGAAATTGTCGTATCGTTGGTTGGTTGCTTCTTCTGTTGTTCTGTCTTCATTCGTCATCATTCAGCCGCTGCATCGCCATGATTTGCTTGATTCTGTTCTGTATGTGGCTGTGCAAATGCGGCTGTGGACGCGCCGCCAGTGAGATGCCGCAGTCGGGGCACGGCTTCTCGGGAAAGGAGAGAGAGTGGTAACGCACGTGGCGCGCCAGCGTGTCGTGCACAGCGTGTGCCTTCTGAACAAGCCCGTCCAAGCCGTCGGTCACTAACGAGTTGAACGTTTTCGGGCCGTCGCGCCGCTCCTCCGCGAGAAAATGGTTCCATGTGCCGATGGCCAGCTTCCAGCGCGTCGAGGTGCGGCTGTCAAGCTCCACAAACATGGAGTGCAGCTTGTTGTAGCTGTCATGCGCTACCGGCAGACTGTGCAAATCCATGTACGTGGCGCAGCACAGCCCAAGCGCGTCCACGGCGTGTACCATGTACAAGTACTGCTGCAGTGTCGCTGCCAAGCGGCGGACGACGACGTGCGTGAGTGGCGCGTTGTCGATTGCACGCGCAGGCACGTCGTCGATGTGCTCCGAGTCGCTGCCGTTGCCGCCACCACCGCCGTCGTCGTCGCCGCCGCGCGGGCTCGCGGCGCTCGGCTGCGCCGCGTTCACGAGCAGCGCCTGCGCCTGCGACTTGCGCACACGCTTTGAGCGCTGCGCGAGCTCGACCTGCTGTTCGAGAATCTGGCGATTGACGACGGCGGCGGACACATCCTCGTCAGTCGGACCGCGAGCAAGCTGAAGCGGCACGATGAGGCGGTGTTTGCGCTGCAGCTCTGTCAGCGCGCCGTCGCTCGAGAGGCCGAACGGCGCCGTCATTGTGTGCTCGTTGCCGAGCAGGTTGTGCGAGATAATCAAGTTGAGCACATGATTGGCGACAGCCGGCACGCTGACAAACTCGCCGATGATCCACTCCTTCTGCCGCGAGCCGGCGCAGACGCGCACTCGGCAGTCGAAGACACTGTCGCCGTCACCGGCGACCTCGACACGAACAATGCCGCTCGGATTGCCGCGCGCCGCCGTGAACGCCGCCAGGGAGCGCGCAACCACGAAGCTGTGGCGCTCATCGTTGGCGAAGACACCTTTGCGAAAAGAGAACATGCCGACGCCAGCGAGCAAGACGGCGATCGTGTTCCACGCACTGCTTGCCGCGGCGGCGGCGTCGACCTTGCCGGCCAAGAAGTCGGCGGCGAGCTGCTTGGTGTCATCCTCGACGTGATAGAGCAGGTCGCCGTAGAGCGCCATGAACTGGTCGACGAACTCGTCAGTGGCGAGCTTGGTCGTGTCCGCGGTGGCGCGCAGGCGGCGCTTGCGAGTCTCGTTCTTGTACCGCGTCATCGGACGAGCGAGTGACTGCAGAGAGCGCTGAAAGAGCTCGGCAAATGCATGCACTTGCTCGCGCTGCAGCCCGTACGGCACCAGGGCGCTGCAGTCGACGTTGAGCTGCGCGTCAAAGCAATCGATCAACCAGCGTAGCACACCGCTGGTCATCGCGAACGCCTGGTGAGCGCGCGACTTGCTGAGGCCCACGCGGTTGAGCAAACGAATCATCGCGTCGTGGCCGTCGCCCGCGTGGCGCAGAAAAGCCGACGGCGCGCCGTCGTCCGCGCCGACAGAGCTGCGCACTAGTGCAGCGAGCAGCGTGGCGCCGATCACATAGTCGGTCTCTGAGCGAAGCTTGGCGACGTCGCTCGCCACGTCGGCCAGCTTGGCCCGCTGTTGCTCCAAGTAGGTGACGTACGCCAGCAGCAGTGTGATGCTGCTGCTGCCGCGCGCGTTGCGCGTCGCCGCTGTGGCGCGATCGCCCACCATGTTCGGCGACACCCAGAACTTCATCTGCCACGGAGCGCTGCAGATCAGATCTTTGAGGCACGGGTGCTCGAGCGCGGCGCGCAGCGTCGTATGGCGCGCGAGCACAGCATTGCTTGACATCGGCACGGGCGCGCCGCCGAACGCGGACGTGGATCCGGCAGCGAAGCCGAATGACATCGGCGGCATGCCCCCCCACGGCGGC
>JANMGB010000370.1:0-1414 GCA_031374415.1 Burkholderiales bacterium | reverse complement strand
CGCTTGACTTTGCCAATCATGGCCATGGTGATCACTCCTTCTCCCCTGCTCAAAAAGGTGGCAGGGTAGGTTGAACACCCGGGTCAAATTTGGGTCGGCACTATCGCTCTAAGTGGGTCAATTTTCGGTCGGCGCCAACACGCCTGGATCTCTACGCGGGCGAGCAGCATGCTCCCCGCGTACGCGGGTTCGGCATCTTTTTGGATTCCGCACCTGACCGTTGGGGGCGGGTGCTCATGGAGCGACGCGAAGCAAGTCAAGCCAAGAAGGAGGGGCGTTCAATGCGACGCCTTGCCGAACTCGACTTCATGCTGGGCGTCCACGACTTCACGCGCACAGGGGCGCTGAGGTTCCGGCATGGGCCGGACGAGGCCTTCATCGACGATCATGACCTGCCTGCACCACCCGTGACGGACTTGCGCGAGTTGGCTGCCGTCGCAAAGAAGCTCGACGAACCAGGTGTTGAGGCATTGCCCGAGTACGAGGAATGGCTGGCGATGCTCATCGCGCCAGGCACCTCGATGGGGGGAGCCCGGCCGAAGGCCACCTTCACACAGCTCGACCGAACCCTGTGGCTTGCCAAGTTCCCGGCCCACGACGACCGCCATGATTGGGGCTCGTGGGAGTACCTCACCCACCAGCTTGCCCGCGAAGCGGGCATCTGGGTTCCGGCCTCTGAACGGATGGCGTTGGGTGGCCGTCACCACACGTTTTGCGTCCAGCGCTTTGATCGCGGCGTGGGTGACAACCCTCTCGCTCGCCGGATGTACGCATCGGCGATGACGCTGCTCGAGCGGGAGGATGGTGAAGAGGGTGCCAGCTACCTGGACCTGGTGGATTTCCTGGGGACGCAGGGTGGTGCGGGCCTAACGGAAGACCTCGAGCAATTGTTCAGGCGCGCCGTTTTCAACTTGCTTGTGGGAAACCGCGACGATCATCTTCGCAATCATGGGTTCATTCGCCTGCCGACGGGCTGGCGTTTGAGCAACGCGTTCGACATGAACCCCAACCGCGACAAACGCCAGCATGCGATGACATGGGACGGCTGGACCGCAGAGCCTGATCTGCAGGCACTCAAAGAGACGGCGCCGTTCTACCGCATCACGCAGCCACGGCGTGCGCAGGCCATCATCGATGAAGTCGAGAAAGTGGTGACGACCTGGCGGGACAGGGCGAAAGCGCTGCAGCGGCCCGGTGTTGAAGTGCAGATCATGGAAACTGTCTTTGCAGTGTGAAAATCTTGATCAAGATCCACATGCCAATGAAAGAACGCTTTAGGGCCTGTTCGGAAACTCCTCGTCGGGCAGCAAATGGTCTATTGGAGTGGGCTGCAAGGCGCAAAGCACAGCAATACCGGTCGGTATTTCGAGCAATTGCTACAAAGCAGACCGCTTCAAGAGGCCGTTTGCTGCCT
>JANMGB010000369.1:0-3893 GCA_031374415.1 Burkholderiales bacterium | reverse complement strand
AGGCAGCAAACGGCCTCTTGAAGCGGTCTGCTTTGTAGCAATTGCTCGAAATACCGACCGGTATTGCTGTGCTTTGCGCCTTGCAGCCCACTCCAATAGACCATTTGCTGCCCGACGAGGAGTTTCCGAACAGGCCCTAGTGCTCGTGGCAACTGGTTTTGACGCCCTGGCTCAGGCGGATTCCGTGAGTAGTCGTATGCTTCCTGGGCTGGTAACGTCTCTCCCGCCCGCACCCGAAGCCGCGTTCACCCAAAGCGGCTGGATCGGCGCCCCCGACAGAGGGCGGGGGCGACAGGAGCTCGCAGATTTGGCGTGCGATACCCCAGGTGGCGCGGTGTACCAGAACAACACCGGTATGGTGATTTCGGTCACGATAGCGGCTCCGCCAAATGAAGGCTTCGCGCAGATTTTTGTGAAGAGCCGTTACAGCGATCCATCATGGCTTCGTGCCGCTTACGCATTTGCTTCAGGGACCGCGACAGCTTATGTGCCCGCCGGCGGCTATTATTGCCCTGCTGGCGGCGGTTCCCCAGCCAATTTCTATGTGACGATTTTCAGGAACAACGTGCCGCCCAGCAGTTATCTCACACCCGTGATCGTTGTGACGAGTGATGCGCCGATTGGTCAGTGCCTCTATAGGGAAGAGGTGCGTGATTCGGATAACTCATTTGTAGGGTATCGAGACGTTTATTACGAAGTATGGCGTCGTGATTATGCAGTGCGGGATGGGGTTGCGAGGCCGCCTATGTATTTCGTGCCTAACCCAAACCTCGGCATTCTCGCCGATACGATTCAAGGCGCCTGCGGACAAAGGTGAATGAGCGGCCTGCAGGCTTTCGAGCTGCAGGCTGTCCGACGGCCCTGCGGCATCCTTGCGACAAAACCTCTAGCGCACCCCCCCCCTCGGGCGCGCTAAAGACGCGTTCCCAAGACGATTTTTCTGAGCACACACGAACGCCCTCAAGCTGCGCATTCAAAGCGCAAGTTCACAACGCAAGGCCGTGGACAGCGCCACGGCCCTGGCAGTTGAGCTCAGGAGCAGCCCAGGCTCAGTGATTCCGCCGTGATCGGTGCCAGGCCAGCACCCGCTCAATGGCGCCCGACAGGTCGGGCCCCTCAATGCGGCGGGTCGTGGCCAGTTGTCGCAGTCGCAAATCTGAACCCTGCTCAGGTTCGACAGCCGAAGACTCTGCCTTGTGTGCCAGGTGCTGGGATGCCGCGTCATAGACGATGTCAAACTGAAGTGGCGAAGCGATGTTTTGCATAGAGTGCACTCCAAGAGGGCGTCGGATTGACGCCCTCAGGCTTAAGCAAACATCGGGCCATCGCCACACCCCTGGCGGTGAATTTTCAATGCAGGGCGGCTGGCACCGTGACGACGACTTCGTGGTCCAAATCAGGGCGGTGCCATGGGTCGACATGGGTCATGACGTTGAGTACCCGGTGTCGCTGCATGACGCGTTGCCGCGCATCTACCGCAATGTCGTGGCTGGCTTCCACGGTCAGTGTGGCGTCGACCTCAATGTGGACATCGACCACGATCAGGTCGCCCATTTTGCGGGTGCGCACGTCATGCACCCCACGGATGCCCGGGGTGTCTTGGAGGGTCTGTTCAATCGCACGAACCTCTTGTTCATCGGCTGAACGGTCCATCAGGTCGTGTAGCGCGTCCCAGCCAAATTTCCAACCCATTTTGGACACCATGAAGCCCACAATCGAGGCCGCAATGGGATCCAAAATGGGATAGCCCGCGAGGTTACCGATGATGCCGATGCTGACCACCAGGGACGATGCGGCGTCAGAGCGTGCATGCCATGCGTTGGCCACCAGCAGGCTCGACTTCACCCGTTGAGCCGCGTTCAGCATGTAGCGAAACAGCATTTCTTTGGCCACCAGGGCCCCCAATGAGACCCACAAGGCCACGAGGTGAACTTGTTCGACCTCCTGTGGTGACTCTAGCTTGCGGAACGCGGAGATCAACATGCCGGCACCCACCCCCAGCAGCAAAACGCCCAGCACCAAGGAGGCGGCTGTCTCGAAACGCTGATGGCCGTAAGGGTGCCCCTGGTCGGCATCTTTGCGGCTGTGGTGGCCCGCGAACAGCACCACGAAGTCGGAAATCAGGTCCGACAAAGAGTGAATGCCATCGGCCACGAGGGCTTGCGAGCGCGCCATCACGCCCACCGTCAGTTGCAAGGCCGTCAGCAGCAGATTGACGCCCACGCTGACCCAGGTGCTGCGTGTGGCCGCTAGGCTGCGTGCTTGCGCCAGGGCGGGGTTGTCTTCGGGGTCATCGTCGATTTCGGGGAAGTTCATCAAAAAACTGACATAGGTTTGAACCCCGGCCTTCAGGCCGGAGAGCCCGGAAGGGGCGACTCGTTGGGAGGGGATGCAAACCCCTTCCAACAGCCTACACACCGACCTTCAGGTCGGTCGAATGTTTGCTGGCGGGGCAGGGTGGGGCAGACTGCCATTGTTAACACGCCCTGAGGCTCGGACATCATCCAAGCCCTTCAATTTGGTGGAGGAGAGGAGGATCGAACTCCCGACCTTCGCATTGCGAACGCGACGCTCTCCCAACTGAGCTACCCCCCCCGAGGAGCCTGCCGAACTTGCACACGACCCGCAAAGTCTGGCCCTTTGACAAAACAATTTTAGCCATCTCAGCTGCCCGCAGGGAGAATTTGTCGCCGCGCAGCCTCATGTTCAGCCCTGGGATGGTTGGCGCGTCTCGTGCTTCGGAGTACAACGTCGACTGGGCGGTCTTTCAAGGGCTCTTTGGGTCCGTGAAAGCGGCCTTCAAGCGCTTGTATTCACAAAAACTCCTGACGGATACGGACGGGGATATCGAGGGCCTACCGGCCTTCCCAGGTTCAATGGAGCACTCATGACCGGTTTTGATTCCACCTGGTTGAACGCACAGTACAACAACCGCGCCCGGTGCCCAGATCATGGCGTGGTCCTTGAGCACTGGGCCAGCGCCTCGGCGGCAGTGCGTGAACGCATGTCAAGGCGGCTGGACGTCAACTACGGCGACGGGCTCAATGAGGCATTGGATGTTTTCCCAGCGGCTCAGGCTCAGGCGCCCATCATGGTGTTCATCCACGGCGGTTGGTGGCGTTCGCTCGACAAGCACCAGCATTCCTTCATCGCCCAGAGCTTTGTGGATGCAGGGGCCATGGTGGTGGTGCCCAACTACGCCCTGTGTCCTGTGGCGACGATCGAAGGCATCGTGATCCAAATGGTTCGGGCTTTGGTCTGGGTCTACCGCCACGCCGGGCTGTATGGCGGTGATACCCGTCGCATTGTCGTGGTGGGGCACTCTGCGGGCGGCCACCTGGCCAGCATGTTGCTCAGCTGCCTGTGGTCTCAGGTGGCAGCTGATTTGCCCCCTCAGCTGGTGCGTGCGGCCCTGTCCATGTCAGGGGTCTTCGATCTGGAGCCCCTGCGCCACACGCCCTACTTGCAAGCCGATCTGCACCTGACCTCGACCTCGGTAGAGCGTTTGAGCCCATGTGGATTCCCCGCCCCCAAGGGGCCATTGTTTGCAGTCGTGGGTGAGCGTGAAAGCGAAGAGCACCTCCGACAAAACATGCTGCTGCGTAAAGCATGGGGCCCGCGGGTCGTGCCCGTGTGCGAAGCGATCCCTGGCGCCGATCACTTCACGGTGTTGCATCAACTGGTCGATCCAACCAGTCATTTGCACCGTCTGGCCCTGGAGTTGCTGGGGCTGCCGAGGGTACGGTGAGGCGCCCCCCCGTGCCAATATGACCTGCGCCACCTACCCCCGAGAGATTAGCGAGCAACGAGGTAGGTATGAAGATCAAAGATCAAGCCAAGGACACGATGAACATTGAGCACAGTTTGCCCGAGCCTGGCGCATTGCTGGGAGC
>JANMGB010000368.1:0-5795 GCA_031374415.1 Burkholderiales bacterium | reverse complement strand
AGGCAGCAAACGGCCTCTTGAAGCGGTCTGCTTTGTAGCAATTGCTCGAAATACCGACCGGTATTGCTGTGCTTTGCGCCTTGCAGCCCACTCCAATAGACCATTTGCTGCCCGACGAGGAGTTTCCGAACAGGCCCTAGTTAAAGTTATTTTAGTTAAATAACCTGATCCTTCACTTTTAGGATCATTTTTATTCAGGAGTTGATTCTAAAATGAAAGATACTTTATTATCAAATATACAGCTGTCGAACTTGTTTCTCCTCATCGCAATTCATACTGCGGGACGAGAAGACCCATGCGATGCCTGCCTTAGATTTCAACTTGTAGAGGAAGAATTGCTCGCCATTGCTTCGTTGAACTTGAGTGAGCTTTGGGAACTTATTATTAGGGCAGGGCAGATCAGTTTATTTCTGCCGCGCCCTGATTTGGCCACGTTCATTTCGATGCCTCGAGATGGTATAGCGACCTATGCTGCCGCAAAACAGCTACGCGTTTATGGGGGTGATTGTTTATGAGCGGCTCTGTTCAACGACATTTGGCTGCTCTCAACGTAGCGCAGAAGTGCCTTGGCTGGGGTGCTAGGCTTCACACAATCCATGAAATTACCGGGCTGAATAGGCATATCTTGCGTCAACTGGCCATTGATCACAATTCAGAGATGCCCAATGGGCGTCCAGCCGATGGCGCACATTGGTATGCAAGGGAGCCGTCATTGGGTCGCGCGGAGGCGTGCATATTTACTGCACAATTTGTCAGGCTTAGGGCGCAAAAATTTGATAAGAACCCATCATTGCTTAATGCATACAGATGCGTATTTGAAATCGCGAGAGAGTCACCAAGGTTGAGTTTCGATCAGGCATTTGATCTTGCTGCAAAAGTGGATGAACCTCGCTCTCGTGCAAGAGGAATGTTTGAGAATGATGTTTGCAGAGAATGTGGCTGTAATTATATCAAGTCGATGAAGGGGAAATACTTTGACTGCCCATTCTGCAAGTTATTCGATGGTTTTAGAGAGCCAGCATTGCATCCGAAGACACTTTGCAAGGAATTCGCATGAACAAAATCGACGTGTTTCTTAATTCCATTTCGGAAAAGCATTTTAATTTTGAAGTATTGGGTCCATTCGACGAAGATATTGAACATCGACAACGGCTTAAGAGGTTTCGTGTCCATGCTGCCTTACTAGCGGCTTTTGAGGGAGGGGTAAGCCATGCCGCCAACCTCGCGGCGAAGGAGCCGATTCTCCTGATCAAAGATGTGGATATCGATTTGGCAGGAATGCGGTAATTTGGTGGCACATCCGGTGATTGATAGGATGAGCTGTTGAGCCTGTTATCTTCGATAGCGAGACGGTGCCGTACGAGCTGAAGTCGTCCTGGGCAAGCGTTAGCAACAAAGACGTTCAGGATTTCATGGCTCTGGCCAAGCGGCTTCGCCCCGATCGTATGCTGCTGGCCGTTAAGGAGGATGGTCGACACCTGATGGTCCAATTGCAAGCAGCTAAGGAAGCACTGGCGGCGGAGGGCATCAAATTCGAGCTGCTGACTCCCATGGAGTACTCGACCAACGGCGATCCGCTTCTTCGCGCGGAAGCTTAAGAAAAAAATGATCGGGGTGGATCTGGACCTTTAGGCAGGCGGGACCCGACCATTGGTCATGAGCAGCGTGGCTACGCCCGGCGCTGATCCTGACCAAGAAGGAGTTCAACAAATTGGGCGATGCGCTGATCGCGCCGATCACGCAGGGCGGCGACTTCGCACTACGCCCGAACGGTGGGCAGTTCTGACCACCTCGTCGTGTAGCACGGTGTTCGTCGGTCTTGCTTCATCTCCCATGGCCGTGGCGTTGATGAAGCGCCAACACTGCCGACAGAAATGGTTTGCTTGCCGTAGCGTTCGTTGATGAGGTCAACGGTTTTCATGAGTCGACCGTGGTCATGCTCTGGATATTCGTCCAGTTGCAGCTCCCCTTGAAAACATGCCCCTGGCTGCAGGTCCATCAGCATCACGCCAGCCTTGGCGATGTTGTAGCCAGGGCGGAAGATGTGTTTGAGGCCAACGAGGCATGCGCCAACTAACACAGTGGTGTCGCACGTGGGTCTGCGCAGCGGTACGGTGACCGCCCTCGAGTATTGAGCCTCACCACGTCTGAATGGACTGGTGTGGATGAACACTTGAACCACGCCGGCCAGGCCGCTTTGCTTGCGCAGTTTGACGGCAGCACGACTCGCAAATTCGCTGATGGCCTCGATGAGGTTGGGCAATTCCGTCACGGGATGGCCGAACGAACGGGTGCATGCAATCTCTTGTTTGGGCGGTGGCGCGTCATCCAAGGATAGGCACGCAACGCCATTGAGTTCTCGTACGGTTCTCTCCAACACAAGTGACCACCGCCGCCGCACCAGCGCTTTATCCAGCCTGGCCAAATCCAAGGCAGAGTTGACCTGAATTGCCTCGAGTTGGGCGCCCAAGCGCGGGCCAACACCCCAAACTTCTCGCACCGGCGTGCTGGCCAGCAGGGCGTCCCGTTCGGCAAGCGCTAGCAAGCCCAAATGACAGACTCGCGCATGCTGCGCTGGGTAGCTACCAGGCTTGCGCTCAGCGGACTTGGCGATGTGGTTGGCCAATTTTGCGAGGGTCTTGGTAGGACCGATTCCCACCCCGCTGGGAATGCCTGTCCAGTCGAGGATGCGCTCACGCATGCGGTGGCCACGGTCCACCAGGCTGCCACGAACGCCGGTGAGATCCACGAATGATTCGTCGATACTGTAAACCTCATGGCGCGGCCCAAAACCCGCCACGAGGCTGGCCACGCGGTCGCTCATGTCAGCGTACAGTGGGTAGTTGGAGCTCAAGGCGATGAGCCCTGCTGAGTGAGCCAAGTGGCGAATTTCAAACCAGGGCGTGCCCATTTTGATGCCCAAGGCCTTCGCTTCGTCAGATCGAGCCACAGCGCAGCCATCGTTGTTGCTAAGCACAACGACAGGGCGACCGTTGAGAGAGGGGCGGAACACTCGCTCACACGAGACATAAAAATTGTTCAGGTCGACCAAAGCCATCATGCCGGCATCTCCTTGATGGCCCTTGTCACCACGCCCCAAACCTCCACCGTTTGGCCATCCGCCGGGATGATGTCAGGGTAGGTGGGGTTGGCGGCCTGCAACCTGATTCCAGCGCCGCGTTGCCACAGCCGCTTGACGGTGAACTCCCCGTCCACGACGGCCACCACCACGTGACCGTGGCAAGCTCGGATGGCCCGGTCAACAAGAATCACATCGCCGTCGTCGATCCCTGCATCACGCATCGAGCTGCCGCGAACCCGCATGAGAAACGTAGCCTGCGGGTGTTTGATCAGGATGTCATTCAGATCAAGGCGCTTGTGGGCATGCTCTTCGGCGGGTGAGGGGAAGCCAGCTGCGACCGCATAGTCGATCAAGCAGACTACGGCGGGTTGGTTGGCGAGTGGCTGGGGGATTGAGCTGACCATGGTACTGTTTATTTGTACAGTACCACGAGATGCCTCCTGTGTGGGAATCTTCTAAGGGGCCGGCTGTGCAGATGCCGAAAACAGCGACAAAGTTTGAGCGCCATCGGGCTGGGCGAGGAAGGTGGTGGCGGGTGCTGCCGTCATCAACGAACCCGCCGCGGTAACCGACGGACTCAGCCATTCATCCCAAACGTTCGGCTCCAACACGATCACCATGCGCTTGTCTTGCTG
The DNA here is from genome assembly GCA_031374415.1 of Burkholderiales bacterium. GTDB lineage: Bacteria > Pseudomonadota > Gammaproteobacteria > Burkholderiales > Burkholderiaceae_C > CANHBY01. The sequence goes on along the minus strand of JANMGB010000368.1, from coordinate 2,078 downwards.
GTCGGGCGGCATTTTCGGATCGGGCTTGTGCATTCGGCTCATCATGGGATGGTGGTCCGCATTGAGCGTGAGAAGTGTGTAGCTCTCGACAACCTCACCGCTGTCGCGATCCGTCCATGTGTTCCACAGTCCCGCCAGGCCGAAGCTGCGCTCGTCCGAGCGTCGAAACGTCCACCACACGTTGCGCCCAGTCTCCCAGCACGGCTCCCAAAACATTTCTGCTGGGACGATGCAGCGCTGGCTCCTGGACCAGGCCAATTTGAAGCTGGCCTTGGAGGTGATTTCCTCAGACCTCGCATTGTTGGTACTGAAACGCAGCTGCGCGGATTTTGCAAACCAGGGGACCAAGGCCCATTGGCCTGCAACCAACTCGCGGCTGGCCTGGTCTGGCGCATGCCGAATGAAGTAGCCCGTCCCTCGCGGGAAGACGTCTTTCTGCGCGTAGTGTTCATCTGGCAAAAGGGCAAAGTCGCGAACGAGGTGTTCAGGCGTTGGCAGGCGGTATCGATTGCACACAGTTGTTGAGCCCGGCGTGGGTGAAATGCGGTCGTTGCAGTGTAAGGAGCTTGACGCCGTTGATTTGAATGATCGGCAATTCCGGATAATAGGAATGAGGCATTTGCATTTCTATTCAAAGAACCCTTAAGTCGTATAGCTCAAGATTATTATTCTGACTTTCTGGCGTGAAATATAAAATCGCAGTTAAATCGGATTTGTTGCCGCCCACCCATAAGTCAACATCTGTCCTTAAGCGTCCCTTTGTCTTTGAAGGGTAAATTTCTACATTTAACAATTCCGACTCAGGGATTGGGCTTAATTTTTCATTGCGAATATATTCCTTTAATGCTGCAATATATTCTTGAGGGCTGCTAGGGCCAATGAATCCAGATCTATCCAAATCTTCAGGGTTCTCCTTCGAGAGAATATAAATCAACTCGTTTATTAATTTAACAAGCTCTGGGAATTTCGCTAGCTTCATGTTCTTCTATTCCCTGGTCGACGAGTAGAGGTTGCGGGTGTGACGCCAAGCCCAGCGAAATGATTGTCAGCGACCAAAATTAGGCACCTAGATTCATTTTCGCTTACACCAGATGGCCTCAGTGACCTATAGCCAATCCGTCTCTCGCTGGCATATGTGCCGCCACCAGCTCCACGTTGCGTTTGAGTGGCTGTGTAGTGCTCAGATCCGATGCGGGTAGATGGTCCCGCCAACTGAACCGCTGGTGCGCCGGAGCAGCTGTAACCAGGCAGATCTCTTACCGCAGCATCTTGAATAATATGATGCGAATCCGGGTTGACTTTGGAGTACGAGCCATGTACTGTATGCTAAAACCAGGCTTTGGCCCTTCCTTCATGCGATAGTCCTGGGCCGTTGCAGGGCTATCGCAGCTTCAACCTTCCCCAGTGATGGCTATTCCGGAATGGGACATCGCAGGTCGAAAACATATTTTTTCCTTAATTCGTTAACGAAATCATGCTGAATTAAAGTTGCCGCAGTGAGTAAATTTCGCTCTTCCATGGTCACCTCATGTAATTTCCTCATTCTCGGCTCATTTTTTACTTGACTCTCGTGCAAATCAGTAACTGCAAAAGATTTTTCTTCAAAAATGTGATCAAACAAAAAATGGTCGAGGAAGTTTTGCTCAACTTCCTCTATATTTTCTAGTGACTGCACCTTGTCGTTTTTTATAAAATCAATAAGGTGAGAAGCGGCATAGATGAAATAAAAAGCATACCCATCAACTCCAGAGCAATCTTCTTCTGCAGGTAATTTATCTGAATTGATAAATTTCTCCGCGGCATCAGCAAAATTATGCGATCCATTTTTTACAAAGATCAAATCCCAACAATTATTCATAAATTTCCTAAAATCTATGAATTCTCTAAAACTGGATTCATCATAAACAAGATGGAGCCTTTCAAGGCTTAGCAAAGAAAGAACTAGGGGCTGTTCGGAAAAGAAGTCGGGGAGAATGGCGGCCTTTTGAGGCAGATGACCGAAGAACGCCACGCGTTGGATGACGAGCAGTGGGAGAGGTTGGGGAAGGTGTTGCCACGTAGTCAAGGAGGTCAAGGAA
>JANMGB010000359.1:0-13351 GCA_031374415.1 Burkholderiales bacterium | reverse complement strand
CCATCTCGTAGATGTTGCGGCCGATGGCCTCGCTCTGGCCGCGCTCTTCGGCGCCGATGCCGGGGTAGGCGCCGGGCGTGTCGACGAAGGTGAAGACCGGCAGGCCGAACTTCTCGGCCAGCTTCATCAGCCGCAGCGCCTTGCGGTAGCCCTCGGGCCGGCTCATGCCGAAGTTGCGCAGCGTGCGCTCCTTCGTGTCGCGGCCCTTCTGGTGGCCCAGCACCATGCAGGCCTGGCCGTTGAAGCGCGCCAGGCCGCCGACGATGGACAGGTCGTCGGCGTAATGCCGGTCGCCGTGCAGTTCCTGGAACTCGGTGAAGATCTCGTTCACGTAGTCCAGCGTGTAGGGCCGCTGGGGGTGGCGCGCAATCTGCGTCACCTGCCAGGGCGTCAGGTTCGAATAGATGTCGCGCGTGAGCTGCTGGCTCTTCTGGCCCAGGCGCTCGATCTCGTCGCTGATGTCCACCGCGCTCTCGTTCTGCACATAGCGCAGCTCGTCGATCTTCGACTCGAGGTCGGCGATGGGTTGTTCGAATTCGAGGAAGTGTCTTTTGGACAAGTCAATACTCCACGGGTAGTGGGTCCAGGCTGCGCCAAATGTACCAAGTGGCCACCGAGCGGAAAGGTGCCCAGGCCTCGCCAACCTCGCGCGCCTCGGCGCGCGAGACGGGTTCGCCGCTGAAGTAGTTGACGCTGATGCCCTTGATGAGACCCAGGTCGTCCAGCGGCATGACGTTGGGGCGCATGAGGTGGAAGATGAGGAACATCTCTGCCGTCCAGCGGCCGATGCCGCGGATGGCGATGAGCTCGGTGATGATGGCCTCGTCGTCCATGGCGTGCCACAGCGCCACGTGCACACGGTCTTCATGGAAGTGGCTGGCCAGGTCCAGCAGGTACTCGCACTTGCGTGCCGAGAGGCCGGCTTCGCGCATCTGCGGCACCGGCAGCGCCTGCACGTGGGCCGGCTTCAGGCGCGTGGCCGGGCCGCCGACGGCGACGGCGACGGCAAAACGGTCCCACACCGACTGCGCGGCCTTCACCGAAATCTGCTGGCCGACGATCGAGCGCGCCAGTGTCGTGAAGGCGTCGCCGCGGCTCTTCAGGCGCGCTTCGCCGAACTTCGGGATCAGCTTCTTCATCACCCGGTCGCGCTTGGAAAGATGCTTGCAGGCTTCGTCCCAATAGGCGGGCGTGTCGGTCGGGGTGCCCTCTTCCGGCACCAGGGTGGCGGTCTTCGGCACGTCAGGCCTTGACCCAGGTGGTGCCCTGCGCCGAGTCTTTCAGCTCGACACCCTGCTCGGCCAGTTCGCGGCGGATGTGGTCGGCCAGCGCGAAGTCGCGCGCCATCTTGGCCGCGGCACGTTCGGCAATGCGGGTTTCGATGGCCGCGGCATCGAGCCCGCTGCCGCCCTGCAGATAGGCCGCAGGCGCCAGCTGCAACAGGCCCAGCACGCCGCCCAGCGCCTTCAGCAGGGCCGCATCGGCCTGCTGGCCGCGGTTGATGCCGGCGGCCAACTCGAACAGCACCGCCACGGCGCCGGGTGTGTTGAAGTCGTCGTCCATCGCTGCCTTGAAGGCGGCGGCGCGCGGCTCGGCCCAGTCGATGGCGGGCAGCGCAGGCACGTCGCCGACGGTCTGCAGCGCGGTGTACAGACGCTTGAGCGAAGTGCGTGTCTCATCGAGCAACTGGTCGCTGAAATTGAAGGGGCTGCGGTAGTGCGTGCGCAGCATGAAGAAGCGCACCGTCTCGCCGTCGTAGCGATGCAGCACGTCTTCGATGGTGAAGAAGTTGCCCAGCGACTTCGACATCTTGGTGTCGTCGACGTTGAGGAAGCCGTTGTGCATCCAGGTGCGCACGAACTCGCCCCCACTCGCACCTTCACTCTGCGCGATCTCGTTCTCGTGGTGCGGGAAGGTCAGATCGGTGCCGCCGCCGTGGATGTCGAAGGGCTCGCCCAGCAGCGCGCAGCTCATGGCGGAGCATTCGATGTGCCAGCCGGGCCGGCCGGGGCCGTAGCGGCTGTCCCACTGCGCGTCGGCGGGCTCGTCGGGTTTGGCCGACTTCCACAGCACGAAGTCGAGCGGGTCTTCCTTGTCGCCGAGCACGGCCACCCGTTCGCCGGCGCGCAACTCGTCCAGCGACTTGCCCGACAGCTTGCCGTAGCCCGCAAAGCGGCGCACGGCGTAATTCACGTCACCGCCGAAGCCGCCTTCGGCTTTCGGCTTCACCTGGTAGGCCAGGCCCTTGGCTTGCAGCTGTTCGATGAGGCCCAGCATCTGTGGCACGTAGTCGGTGGCACGCGGCTCGTGGGTGGGGGGCTCGATGCCCAACGCCATGACGTCTTGGTGCATGGCGGCAGTCATCTCATCCGTCAACTGGCGAATGGAAACACCACGTTCCAGCGCCCGCTTGATGATTTTGTCGTCGATGTCGGTGATGTTGCGCACGTAGGTGACCTGATAGCCCTGTGACCGCAACCAGCGGGCCACCACATCAAAGGCCATCATCAAACGGGCGTGCCCCATGTGGCAGAAGTCGTAAATCGTCATGCCGCAGACGTACATGCGCACATGCTGGGGCTCAATGGGCTGAAAGACTTCGATCTGCCGAGACAGGCTATTGAAGATACGCAGGGTCATGGTGCAGGGAGATGGGGGCACTTGCGGGTCGGCGGGATTGCGGCAGGCAGGCTCTACAATCCGCCAGGAAGTATAGCCACGGCCATCCCAAGCAGGTGGCGTCCCTCACATTGACCACCCCCGGTCTTTTCTCCTCAAGCCCAAAAAGGACATGCCGATGACCCGATTGACCCGTTGGATGACCCGCTGCGTGATGGGTGCCGCGACCAGCGTCGCCTTGTTAGGCCTGCATTCAGCAGCCTGGGCACAAAAAGTATTGATCAATACCTCCATGGGTGACATCGTGGTTGAGCTGGATGCCGCCAAAGCGCCCAAGACCGTGGAGAACTTTTTGCAGTACGTGAAGGAAGGTCACTACGACGGCACGGTATTTCACCGCGTGATCAGCAACTTCATGGTGCAAGGTGGCGGCATGACACCCGACCTCAAGGAAAAACCGACGCGCGCGCCCATTCCGCTCGAAAGCCGAAATGGCCTCAAAAACGAGCGTGGCACCCTGGCCATGGCACGCCGCGGTGACCCTAACTCAGCCACGGCGCAGTTTTTCATCAACGTCAAAAGCAACGACTTCCTCAACGCTGGGGCCTCGGATGGCTATGCCGTGTTCGGCATGGTCGTGTCTGGCATGGACGTCGTGGACAAAATTCGCGCCGTGCCCACCGGCAACCAAGGCATGTACTCCGATGTCCCCACCAAGCCGGTCATCATCCAAAAAGTCAGTGTTCAAAAATAACTGAGCGCCTGTTCGACAACATTTCGACAACACCTACCCTGCACCATGAGCAAAAACGTCCAGCTGCACACCAACCACGGCGTCATTCACGTTGAACTAGACGACGTCAAAGCCCCGATCAGCACCGCCAACTTTTTGGCCTATGCCGCCAAAGGCCACTACGAAGGCACCATTTTTCACCGCGTCATCAAGGGCTTCATGGTTCAAGGCGGCGGATTTGAAACCGGCCTCAAGCAAAAGCCCACCGACGCGACCATCACCAACGAGGCCAACAATGGCCTCAAAAACAAAAAGTACACCCTGGCCATGGCGCGCACCAATGAGCCGCACTCTGCGAGCGCGCAGTTCTTCATCAACGCGAGCGACAACGACTTCCTCGACTTCAAGTCGGAGAGTGGCAGCGGCTGGGGTTACGCCGTGTTCGGAAAAGTCACACAAGGCACGGATGTGGTCGACGCCATCGAGCGGGTCAAAACCACAACCATCCGCCATTACGAGAACGTGCCCGTCGATGACGTCGTCATCACCCAGGTCGTGATTGACTGAGGGCGGGCGGGCCACTGCGAATGTCTGAAGCGCAAGTTCCTGGCCCCGGGGGCACGACATGGTCGGTGCCCCAGCCATGGAGCCAAATCGACTTCATCAGTGACCTGCACCTGGCAAGCAACCTGCCCGTCACCTTGAGCGGCTTGCGCCGCTATCTGCGCAGCACTCAAGCCGACGCGGTCGTGATTCTGGGAGACTTGTTTGAGGTGTGGGTCGGTGATGACGCTCGTCACAGCGACTTTGACGCCGGCTGTACCCAACTGTTGTGGGAAGCCAGCCAGCAACGCACGATGGCGTTCATGGCGGGTAATCGCGATTTTTTGCTGGGCGCAGAGATGGCGCAAGCCACCGGCTTGCGCTTGCTACCCGACCCCACCGTGATGGTGGCCTGGGGCCAGCGGGCGCTGGTGACGCACGGTGATGCCTGGTGCCTGGCGGATCAGCCCTATCAGCGCTTTCGCAGCCTGGTGCGCAGCCCCGAGTGGCAACGCACTTTCCTGAGTCGCCCCCTGGACGAGCGCCGAGCCCAGGCCCGCCATATCCGCGAAGAAAGTCAGCGACAACAACAGGGCCACGCCCCCACTGATTGGGCGGATGTGGACGCCGACACCGCCATTGAGCACCTCAACGCGACCCACAGCAACACCTTGATTCATGGCCACACCCACCGCCCAGGCACCGACTCCCTGGCGCCCGGGCTGACCCGCCATGTGCTCAGCGACTGGGATTTGGACGACCCCCACCATCCCCGCGCCGAGGTGCTCACGTGGCGTTCCAGCGGGTGGCAGCGCCACCCGCTGGCAAACTGAGCGAAGGGTCGTGCGGGCTTACAGGCCGCTTTATATTGCTGTGCTTTGCGCCTTGCAGCTCACTGCGATAGACCATTTTCTGCATGACGACGAGTCTGCGAACAGGCTCCAGGCCCCTACAATCGGGGCCTGCTTTCTCTAGGCCATGCCATGTCAAAGATCGAGGAACTTGCAGACAAGATCGAACGCTTGCTGCTTCGCCATGAAGAAGTGTTGCGCACCAAAACATTGCTTGAACAACAAGTGTCTACGCTGATCTTGGAGCGGGACAATCTGCGCTCGCGCGTGCAGGCCACACGCACACGCATTGACGCGCTCATCGACAAACTGCCGCAGTCTCATGAGGCCACCACCGACCATGAAACAACTTGAAGTCACCATCCTTGGACACAGCTACCTGCTGGGCTGCCCCGAAGGTGGCGAAACCTCTCTGATGGAGGCCGTGAGCCTCGTTGACCGTGAAATGAGCACCATCCGCAGCGCGGGTAAAGTCAAAGCGCGGGAGCGCATTGCGGTGCTTGCCGCACTCAACTTGGCCTTTCAGTTGGTCGAAGACATCAGCAACAGCAAATCAGCCGCGCCCGCAGTGGCCTCGGCGCCGGCCTACCTCACGCCAAGCGATGAAGAAGTCACAGCATTGATCCGCCGCATCGATGAAACCCTGCAAGCCGACGGACAACTGATCTGAACCACGTCCTGCAGACGTACAATGATTTGTCCGTTGCATCCGCGTGAGTTTTATATTTCCTTGAACCGATGCTCTTATGAGCCAGGGCTTGGAACATTGCCAGGCCAGCGTGATCGTCTCGCGTCAGATGAACCCAAGGTTTGGTTGACCTCGCCCACCTGAATCCCCCTGGGTTCAGGAATGCGACTCACGGTTTGCAACGGACACCTTATTTCAAGCCGGATCCTGTGGGGTAGCGCAGGGCAGACCCGCAGACCCAACGCTCAAGGTGCATCAAACCGAATGCTGGCCAAGGTCACGTGGTTGCCTCCGCGCCGCTGCGCCTCGTGCAGGGCTGAGGCAGCAGCGTCGACCAGCTCTTCCTCGTTGTGGGCGGTGTGCGGAAAGCTCGCTACCCCCATCGATACCGTGAAGCCCAAGTCTCGTCCCCCGAGCACCACAATTTGCGTGGCGCACTGACGGCGCAAGCCTTCCATCCGAGAGTGGGCCGTCGCCAGCCCGACACCCGACAGCAACACCGCAAAGCGGCCTTCCTCAAGCCGACACGAGGCATCCATGGCGCGAGTATTGCTGCGAAGCAAACGCCCCAAGGCCTCTAACACGCGAACATGCGCCTCCGTGCCCACGACGTGGGTCGGGTCTTTGAGCGGATCAACGGCAATGGACACCAAGGCAAACTCACGATGCTCGCGCGCGGACAAATCCAACTCGCGCCGCAATTGGTCGTCGAAGTGGATGCGCTGATAAAGGCCTGTGACGCTGTCACGCAGCGACTGATCTTGGGTTTCGCGCCGAAGCGCCTCAACCGCCAACTGTTGTTGCTCGAGTTGAATCAAGGCCTGTTGAAGCTGTACCTCGCGCTGCCGTGTTTCCGTCAACTCCACCCACGCCCCCACCATCAGAGGTGCGGACGACTTGGCCCCCAACATCATGCGGTTCACGCTGAACTCACGGCGGCGGCCCGAACGCTCAAGGCGATGCTCGCTCCATTGCACTGAGCCATGGGCATCAACGGTTTGTTCAGCAGTTTTGAACAGAGCGGCCTCATCGGGACTCAACAACTCGGTGTCGGTGCGGCCCACCATGTGCGACACCGGGTGACCCAACAATGCCCCCATGCGCTCCGCAACGTGAACATAGCGACCCGCAGCATCCTTGACGGTCACCAACACCTCGCTGCGGTCAAACAAATTCAACAAAACCAAGACCTCGGGGGTCAATGAAGGCAAAGGGGATGATTCCATCTGGGTGAACGGTCGTAGAAAATGTCGACGCCAGGCATAGCCTGGTGGTGCGGTGTGGATGAACGCTTGGGAAACCGACTGGTGCGTTGTGCCCTCAAATTAGTCTCATGATAGCGCGACCGATCACCGGAAAGGGGCTAAAACTGGGCACACTCGGTATGTTTTCGCACCAGGCCACCCCATTCGAGGGAGGCATGCTTTATCGTCGGGCGACGCTTCTTCCACACACATTGCTGATGAACCCACTTCTCAAACTGCGTCGGCTCACCGGCTCGCACGGGCCGCTCCAAACAGGCAATGGATTGATTTCCGGCGTCATTGCCTTGACATTGGCCCTGCTGTGTTTCTTGGGGGTGCTCGCTTTTCACTTCCCGCAGTACCTCACCACGCCCGAGCTGCGCCAAAACTATAACGTCAGCATGCTGCGCGACTTGATGTATTGGTCGATGGTGCTGGCGGGCGGCTTGGCCCTGTTCAACATCGTCTTCAGTCGCGCACGCTGGCTGGCCGCCTCCGCATTTACCTTGATCGGGCTGACCTTGGCGCTTGGCGGCCACAAAGTCGAGGTGCAAGGCGTGTCTGGCAACACACCTTACATCGGACTCGACTGGTTCATCCTGGACTTGCTAGGGTCGACACTGGTCTTCGTCTTCATCGAGAAAATTCGGCCTCTGCGGCGCGAGCAACCCATCTTTCGACCCGAGTGGCAAACCGATTTTCACCATTTCATCGTCAACCACATGGTGGTGGGCTTTGTGTTGCTGGCCACCAACCTGATGGTTCACAAGCTGTTTGGCTGGGCGGCCAAAGACGGCGTCCAGGCGTGGGTGCAGCAGCTGCCGTTTGCCGCGGCATTGTTCTTGATTGTTCTGGTCGCCGATCTGGTTCAGTACGGGACGCACCGCGCGTACCACGAGGTTCCCTGGCTCTGGCGCCTGCATGCTGTCCACCACAGCACCAAACACATGGACTGGCTGGCGGGTTCCAGACAACATATTCTTGAGCTGATCCTCACTCGAACCCTGGTCTTGGCACCAATCTACGTGCTGGGGTTTTCGAAGGAGGTGATTGATGCCTACATCGTGATCGTCGGCTTTCAGGCTGTCTTCAACCACGCCAATGTCAGCGTGCGTCTGGGCCCGCTGCGCTATGTGCTGGTGACGCCCAACTTTCATCACTGGCACCACTCGCAGGACGATGAGGCCATCGACAAGAACTACGCGGCCCACTTCGCCTTCCTGGATCACCTGTTTGGCACGGCCGTGCAGTCAGATCGACGTTGGCCCGATCAATACGGCGTGGTGGGGGACTATGTGCCCAATGGCTTCTGGAAACAATTGTTGTTTCCATTTCGCTGGCGCGGGTGAGTTTGTCGTTGACGATGACCACTGAAGGGGTCGCACCCTCACCGCTGCTGACCCTATTGGGATAGCTGGTACCCCGTCTCAGTGGGTGTGAAAGGTTGATTTTGCGAAAGCGAACAGGTGGCGCATGGGTAAGCTGAGCTCGGAGGAATGTAGTTCGCGGGGATGTTGCTCCTGAGGCACGCTCCTGGATCCCCGCCTGCGCGGGGATGACGGGAGGAGGCGGGGATGACGGGAGGAGGCGGGGATCGCGAGAGGAGGCGGGGATCGCGAGAGGAGGCGGGGATCGCGAGAGGAGGCGGGGATCGCGAGGAGAGGCGGGGATCGCGGGAGGGGGCCGGGGTGACGGGCGCAGGATTTGGCATCTCACCACGTCATTCCCGCGCAGGCGGGAATCCAGCAGCCTGTGTACTTCACTATGGACCTCGCAACAATTCAACCTTTCAAATCCACTGACACGACACTAGGGCTCGTCGCTGCTGCGAGCGAGGAACACGGTGTACCCCGTGGACCCTGGATCGCGCCATGAGCTCAGACAATCCCAGTGGGCTTTGCGCGCCATTTGAATGAACGTCGGGGCCGCGTACTTGTAGGCGTTTTCGGTGTGGATAGACTCGCCCGCAGTGAAGCTGAACGTGCGACCCAGCACCTGCACCTGCTGTGCGCGCTCGCAGACGAGGTGCATCTCGATGCGTCTGAGCCTCTCGTCGAACCTCACGGCATGACTGAACTGGTCCAGTGGGAAGTTGCCCTCCAATTCGCGGTTGATACGGGTCAGTAAGTTGCGGTTGAATGCCGCGGTGACGCCGCGCGCGTCGTTGTAGGCTGGAAGCAAGAGGGCGGGATTGTCGGTGGTGTCAACGCCAATCAGTAGATATGCGCCTGGGCCAAGCGCGCGCGCCAGGTTGGCCAGCAGCGCCCCCGCCGCGGCCGGCGCGAAGTTGCCAATCGTCGAGGAGGGAAGAAACCCAGACGTTGCGATGCCCGATGCCCGTCCGATGAGGGGGACCACGGCATCTCGAATGGCCGGCTAAAGTCAGCGACCAAAGGCGTCACAGGCAGCGCAGGGAATTCATGCGCCAAGCTCGCGACAGCTTCATGCAAGTACTCAGCCGAGATGTCGACTGGGACGTAGCTCGCCAATGCGGGCATGGCTCGCAGCAGCAACCGCGTCTTGATGCTGGATCCGCTGCCGAGCTCAATCAGGCTGGCACCCGGGCCCACTCGCTGGGCCACTTCGCCCACGAGGTCGGTCAAAAGAGACGTCTCGGTGCGCGTGGGGTAGTACTCAGCCAGCGTGGTGATTTGTTCAAATAGCTCTGAACCACGCAGGTCGTAGAGCCACGTGCACGGGATTGTTTTCGGGGTCTGGGACAGACCCTCGAGGACATCGGTAGAAAAGGTCATGCGTCCTCCGCAAGCCGCAAACCAGTGAACTGCCAGCGATGCTCAGGTTGAAAGAAATTGCGATAGCTGGCGCGCAGGTGGCTTTGCGGCGACACGCACGAGCCACCACGCAATACGTATTGGCCGTTCATGAACTTGCCATTGTATTCGCCCACCCCACCCGCCGCCTTGCGAAAGCCAGGGTAGGCCGTGAAGGGACTGGCTGTCCACTCCCACACGTCGCCGTACATCTGCAACAGGGGCCCTGGGCTTGTGGACTCTAGCGGCTGGAACATGCCGTCTTCGACAAAATTCCCGGTGACGGGAAGCCCGCCGCTGGCGTGCTCCCACTCGAACTCTGTGGGCAAACGCTTGCCCACCCAGCGTGCGTAGGCATCGGCTTCAAAGTAGCTCACATGAGCGACCGGTGCATCGAGTGAAAGCGGTTGCAGGCCGGCCAGGCTCATGTGCTGCCAGCCCAAGTCGTCGGGTGTACGCTCCCAGTAAAGGGGCGTTTGCCAGCCTTGCGTGACCACCGCAGTCCAGCCATCGGACAACCAGTGGGACGGATTTTGGTAGCCGCCAGCGTCGATGAAAGCGAGCCAGTCGCGGTTGCTGACCGGGCGGCGCGCCAACCTGAAGGGGCGCAGCAAGACGCGGTGGCGGGGCCCTTCGTGGTCAAAGTGAAAGTGTTCGGGCGCCTCGCCGATGGTGGTCTGGCAGGCATCAAAGTCAACCCATTGGGTTGCGGTTGTGGGCGCCGCAGACACCGCGAGCGGCGTAGCGTGCGTACCGGGCCGCGCCGCAGGCCGAAGGGGGTTTTGTGCAAAGAGGTGCAGCAAATCCGTGAGGATGAGTTCTTGATGCTGTTGCTCGTGGGCCAGGCCCAACTCGATCAGGGCACTCAACTCAGCTGAAAGTGGCCTCGCAAGCATCGCTTGCATGGCCTGGTCAACATGCCTGCGGTAGGCCAACACGACGTCCAAGGTCGGCCGCGTGAGCAGCCCGCGTTGCGAACGCTGGTGACGCGCGCCGACAGCGTCATAGTACGAGTTGAAGAGGAAGGTGAAGTGCGCATCGAACACACGGTAAGCAGGCTCATGGGGTGCGAGCACAAACTGCTCGAAGAACCAGGTGGTGTGGGCCAAATGCCATTTCCCTGGGCTCGCAAAATCAGCGGATTGAACGGTGAGGTCGGCGTCGCTCAGACCCTCGACGCTTTGCAAGGTGGCGTGTCGCACATGTCGATATCGATCAGAAAACTGGGGCATTGCAACGTCTCGTGGGGTTTGAACTTACTCAGGTGGCCGTGGGGTGCGCGCCGCCAAAGGCCCAGCGCTGCAGGCATATTAGCAAGGCGATGGAAGTACACATGCACAAAAAGGCCACCCACGCGTAGGGCCAGAGCAAAGGCATGCCCAGCAAGATCAGGCCGTCATTGCCGCCAGGAATCCACTGGCTGCCCCAGCCCATGAGCGCGCCGCCGCTCAAGCACCGAAGCCATTGTCCGGGCGATGTCCCCGCCCACTGAAAGCGCCCCGCGGTCAACCCCCCCCACCCTGCACCCACCAACAAGGCGGCGAACAAGGCGGCACGGGAGAGGTCACTCTCCTTCATGTTGCGAGCCCACTGCGCCAAGACATCGGTGTAGGCCCATGCGCCCCCGATAAGCAACAAAAACAGAAAAGCCACGCCAATCACCACGGTGGCAGGGCCTGGAGCCCACAAGGCTTGGTGCACCCGCCGCACGCGGCTGTCCCCACCGCCACTGAGGCGCGCCGCGACCATCCCCCGGATCACACGCCATCCCATGGCGCCAGCGACAAGCGCCGCGGCCCATGCTGGCGCCTGCAAAACAATCGAGCCTGCCGGCTGCATGGGCGGTGCGCCTTCCGAGACGACCTGCGTGAAGCCCCAACAGCCGATGTAGAAACCCAGGGGCGTGGCGAGGTAAGCCCACTCACCATTCGACAAGCGGGCCACGGCACCAAATACGCAGGCGCGGTTGAAGAAGGCCCCCGCTCCCAACAAGACGGCGCCTGCGACGGTTTGCCATCCCAAGCGATGGCCCGCAGGCAAGGTGCCCACCCAACCCAAGGCGTTCGCGATCATCAAGCCCCCGCCAACCCATAGGGAGGCTTCGATCAAGCCGAGGAATCGTTGGCTTTGACGCTGGTTGATCAGGGCGTCTACCGCGGCCACGGTGCAGGTTCCGCCGCGCTGAATGGCGAAGCCCATCACCAGGGCGAGCCCCATCGCACAGAGCAAGCCGATGAGGCCCATGACCATGCTCATGGCGACTCCTTGCGGGCCGCTGCACCATCCCCCAGGGTACTCGCGGGCTGGGGACGATCAAGGTCGCGGCTGCGCTGGAAACGCAGGTGCGTGATGTCAGCCGGAAAGAACATGCCCCAGGTCCACTCCACAAAGATGCGCAGCTTGCGGCCCCAGGTGGGCATTTGCGACAGATAGTAGGCCCGCCAAAGCAGCCAGGCAGGCAAGCCCCCCAGGGACAGACCAAACACCTGGGCCACGCCCTTCATGTGGCCAATGGCTGCCATCGCACCGCGTGAGCGATAGTTGAAGGCACGTGTGGGTCGACCCGCCAGGTGTTCGCACAGGTTGTGGGCCAGGAGCTGCGCTTGTCGCACAGCAAATTGTGCAGTGGGCGGGCAAATCTGCTGGTCAAGCGCATTGGGTACTCGGGCGCAGTCGCCCAGTGCCCACAGGCCGGGCACGCCAGGCACGGACAAGTCACCCGCGGCGATGACGCGCCCCCGCTCGTTGGCCACGCCCTTTTGACTCAGCGCTTCGACCAGCGCGTTGGGGCGGGTGCCGACGGTGCAGATCACCGTGCTGGCGACAAGCAGTTCGCCGCTGACGAGGCGCACCCCTTCGCTGGAGATGGACTGGGCTCTCTCATTCAGGCGGATCTTCACGCCGCGCCCGGCGAGCGAGCGTTGCGCTGAGGCCCCCAACGCAGCGGGCAATTCTGGCAACAAGCCCCCGATATCTTGGACGACCGAAACTTGCAGCTCCTGGGCCTGCACAAGGGGGTAGTAATGCCGAATGCTCGACAGGCAGTCGACCAGCTCACCGGCCACTTCAACACCAGAGAAGCCACCACCAATCACGATGAAGTGCCCTAGTTGCGCACGCACATCGGCCTGGGACTCCAGCTCAATGCGCGCCAGGCGTTGCAGTACCGTGTTGCGTATCTCCATCGCATCACCCGCCGTCTTGAGCGGCAGGGCATGTTCGGCCATGCCGGGCAGAAAGTCGGTGCGTGCGCGTGACCCAAAAGCGCACACCAACTCGGTGTATTGCAGGGTGAGCGACCCAGCAAGGGTGTTGCATTCGAGCGTGCGTGCTTGGGCATCGAGACTGCGCACGCGACCCATGATGAAACGGTGACCACGGCGGGTATCGAGAACTTCACGCAGCGGGGCAACCACATGCTCAGGGAAAATCGACGCCCCCACCGCCTCTGGGAGCATGGGATTGAAGGTGGTGTAACTCTCCTCACTTACCAGGGTGAGGTGCACTTCGGGCGGGAGCTTTTTTTGGAGCGAGCGGGCCAGCGTGGCGCCCGCAAAGCCTCCACCCACGATCACGATGTGCGGCTGTCCCGCAGGCAAGGCTGTGACGTTCATGGCTCAGCGAAGATCATGAATGACGACGCCATCGCGCGGGTCGACGGCAGACGTCCAAGGCGCCAATTCGATGGCTTGCAGGCCATGCGAATGACCAAAGGCCCAGCGTGCGCAAATGCCCTCTGCCGTGAAGTCGATGTCCTTGGTATGAACTACTCCACCCTATGCTGGGCAAAGGATGGAGTTTCACGGGGAGCGTGAGCAGCCCCGTATAGGCGCGGTTCCCGGCCTGTGTCTTCAGCCTCCAAGGCCCATCGCAACACAACTCGTGCTGCTGCGATGTCTCGG
>JANMGB010000343.1:0-1883 GCA_031374415.1 Burkholderiales bacterium | reverse complement strand
TGGGCCAAAATGTGCGTCTAGGCGAAATTTTTAGAAAGTGGGGTCAAAGACCGCGTGCGCCTGCTCGTAAGCTGTTGATGCGTATAGGGAAAATCGCATCCGTTACGACAAGTGTGCGTCGGGCGATTTGTATTACAACAGGCATCGGTACTACGATCCGCACTCGGGGAGGTTCGTATCAAAAGACCCGATTGGGCTGCTCGGCGGCATGAATCTTCAACAATATGCCCCGGATCCGAACCGCTGGATTGATCCGTTAGGATTGGCTGCTCACAGAGGAAGAATTCAAGCTCAAGGTGCAAAACTGGAGGAATCTGTTTCCTGGAATCAGGACACCCCATTAACTGCCGCAGATGCCCAAAGTAAAGTGCAAGAGCTAAAAAACAAACTAGACAAGAAGGACCTAGCTGTCAGGCAAGATGCCTTTAAGAAGGCGGGCAACTTCATAGACAACTCTAAAAAATGTGGTGGTGTTGATGCGCCGGTTAGCAAAACATTTATGGTGAAAGACACGAAACATGAGCGCGTCGATATCGAGGTTATTTCTGGGAAGGCTTTCGTCTAGAAAATGTTTGAAAAATATTTAGAGGACCCGGAAATTTATCGCAACCTAGAGGAATTCTTTGTTGAATTCTTCAAGTCAAAACTCAATGAATTGAGGATAAATGGCGATGACTACACCGTTGGGTACTACAGAACAACATTCAGCAACGGCGATCCATTTATGGATGGAAATCCGATTTTCTCTGTTAGGAATGCAGGCAATGGAAATATATTAAAAATTGTCATTGAGGATGGCAATGAATTGGTCTCATACGACTCAGTTAAGGAATCCGGAGTCGAACGTGTTGTGGTTGGGGGCGTTTGCATGCTCGACGAGATAAAAATAAAAACGGCCGAATGGATTGAAGAGCAGTCGTGAATCCGACCCCACTTGTTTGAAGACAGAAAAAGTCGTCCCCTACCCGCAGCGTGAGCGCGGGGATAGCGGCTAAGACGAAAAGCGAAGAGCAAACCAAGGGCCGCGATGCGGCCCTTGGTTATGGTGCGGAGGCTTGCGCTAAGACGGCCAGGAGCATGTCGCTAACGAAGCGCTGCTTGGCCTTGGGCAGCTGGGCGATGGCGTCTATGTGCTGCTGCCATTGAGGGATGGGCCCGCGCTTGCTGCGGCTCGGTTTGTGCTCCGTGCCAAACAGCTCATCCAACGACACCGACAAGGTTGCGGCCACGAGCGGCAGCGTGGAGACGGGGATGCGCCGACTCCCAGCCTCGTACCCCTGAACCGTTTGTTGTGCCACACCGAGCACCCCGGCGAGCTGTGCCTGGGTCATATCGCGTGCCTTGCGTAGCTGGGCGATGCGCTCACCCATGGTGATGAAGAACTGCCGCTCTTCGGTGCTGATGGCCATGGTTGCTGAGGGTGTGTCATGCAATGAAATGACCATAACGATATCCATGATGTTGCGAATTGCTGTTCAGCATACCGCATATTGCGGTATGCTTTGCCGAGTTATTTTTTTATCGACCGATTTGCGCACAAGCCCCTGCGATCTGGTCGGAAAACCCCTCCCGGAGACCCCATGGCACGCATCCCAGAAGACGAGATCGAGCGGCTAAAGAACGAGATCAGCCTGGAGCGGTTGGTGTCGGGCGCAGGCGTTGAGCTGAAGAAGTCGGGCAAGGACATGGTGGGACGGTGCCCGTTCCATGAGGATGAGACGGCCTCGCTGGTGGTGACACCTGCCAAGAACCTGTGGCACTGCTTTGGCTGCGGTCTGGGTGGTGGAGTGCTGGACTGGGTGATGAAGAAGCAAGGGGTGTCGTTTCGGCACGCGGTGGAGTTGCTGCGCGAGGATTCTTCTTTAGCCGCTGGGCCGACCGTG
>JANMGB010000342.1:0-2596 GCA_031374415.1 Burkholderiales bacterium | reverse complement strand
CACGGTCGGCCCAGCGGCTAAAGAAGAATCCTCGCGCAGCAACTCCACCGCGTGCCGAAACGACACCCCTTGCTTCTTCATCACCCAGTCCAGCACTCCACCACCCAGACCGCAGCCAAAGCAGTGCCACAGGTTCTTGGCGGGCGTGACCACCAGCGAGGCCGTCTCGTCCTCATGGAACGGGCACCGCCCCACCATGTCCTTGCCCGACTTCTTCAGCTCAACGCCTGCGCCCGACACCAACCGCTCCAGGCTGATCTCGTTCTTTAGCCGCTCGATTTCGTCTTCGGGGATGCGTGCCATGGGGTGCCTTTTTTTCCGAGTCAGGCGCGGGGTCTATCCGGCCAGCGGGTGGGAAAGAAATTTTTAAGGCTCCAACAATATCACGTAACGTGATATCGTCAACCCCGTTTCCAAATTCCAAGGGGAAGATGTGCGCCAAGTCATCGCTTTGGAGCGCCCCGTGGCCATCAGTCAGGACGAACGTGCCTTCTTTATCGCGCTCGGTGCGCGCATCGCTCAGTTGCGCAAAGACAGCCAAATCACTCAGGTGCAGCTTGCCCAGACGCTGGGCATCTCGCAGTCCACCGTCAATGCCTATGAGCTGGGACATCGGCGCGTGCCGGTGTCTACGCTGCCGCTGTTGGCGCGCACCTTGGGTGTGAACGTGGAGGAGTTGATCGGCGAGGAGCCCGCCCAACGCAAGCGTGGGCGCTCGCCCAAGTTGCTTCAGCAGCTTGAGCGCATCAGCGCCTTGCCCAAACCCAGGCAGCGCGCCGTCATGGATGTCATCGAGGCCTTGCTCTCACAGCACGCCCGCTGACCACCAGAAATAAACAAGGGCCGCGCAGCGGCCCTTGGGGTTGGTCTTCTTGCCTCTTAGCCGCGATACCCCGCGCTCACGCTGCGGGTCGGGGACGGCTTTTTCTTCTTCAAAGTTCCATCCAATCAATTAACTGAGGTTTTGACAAATTAGCCGCGAAATTTTTCACCGCATTCAATGCAACTGAATATTCAACGACAGAATCACAGGGCAAAGGAATTCCATCGGAATTTTCAGATTCCCAAAAAATAACATCTTCACTCACGCACGGATTCAAATTATTCGATATCCAACAGTCGCCCCCATCCTCGGAAAAATAGTGCAAAACCGCCAAATCATCATTAACCATGACGCTTAAGAATGGGTAGTTACAATCCATAGAGCTAATGTCAAACTTGTTGGCATTATTTGCTTCGCATCTCATACCCATAACATCTAAAAGCTCAGCATCTGAAGTGACTTCAGTAGAGCCAAAAAAGTGATCAATTCGCAAGGGGTGGAATACTTTTAAATCGCTCATCTTGTTGAAATCTTTGGTTGCCTATTATTGCCAGTATATGAAGTTGGCCCTGCATGATGTCGTGCAGTTTTTGCCACAGCGTTTTCAGGTGGTACAACGTCTAGAATTGCTCCTTCAGGTAAAAGTGTTGGCAACATGTTGTGGCAATAAGGACATGTGCCCTCAGTATTGTTGTGATAAATGGTTCCACCCGTTGAGCACTTTTGCCTAATAAGTAATGCAGACTTGCCTTCCACATGGCTGGCCGGAATATAATTTTTGTAGGCTGGATCCGCACCGCCAGACTGAAGTGGATGAACAGTACCTTCATTAGTAACAAGTACACCGTGAGTTGTTTTTCCGTCATATGCTGGCAACTGCGGTCTTGTTTGTGGAGGTTTTGGAGACAACCCTACCGGATCCGTCCACCCAACAGGATTTTTCGCGTACTGCTGAAGATTGTTGCCACCATTCAGCCCAATCGGGTCCTTAGAAACGAATCTCCCCGAGTGAGGATCGTAGTACCGATGTCTGTTGTATGCCAAACCCGTTTCTTCATCCCAATACTGGCCCTGGAATCGAATGTGATTCTTGATCCCCGCCTTGCGCGCAGCATCGCTGATGGCGATCTCTGCCAGGCCCCAGGCTTTGTAGCGAGCTTGCCACGTGACTTTACCTTCAAAATCCGTCATCTCCCTTGGGGTGCCGAGGTGATCGCATTGGTAGTAAACCAGCTCCTGCTCGTCAAACGCCAGCGGCTCGTTGTCGGCCTCGTCGTGCCACAGTGGATCCAGCTCAATGTCGTAGCGGCCTTCGTTGGACGCCATCAGCGCTTTGACATCCGTCGTCGGCTTGAGCTTGATTTGGCCCACTCGCCTGGCTTGCATCAGCGGCACGAAGCTGCCCGCCTCATGGATGTAGTGCACCGTGTCGGCTTGATGGCTTGAGCTCCCCGCACCCTCAAACACGTTGCTCTCGTACGCCAGCCTGTCCCCATCCCAGCCAAATACCGTGTGCTTGACCGGCTTCGGGGGCTCTTGGTAGATGACGGCGTAGGGGTCTTGGCTGTCGTTGTTCGGGTGGTAGTGCTTGCTGATCCTGCGCCCCAAGGGGTCGTAGGCAAAGCTGACTACTCCGTCTGGCGTGCTGGCCCGCGTCATGCGGTTGAAGCCGTCCCACTCGAATTGCGTGCGCTTGCCTTGGTGCAGCCGCTCGGTGAGGTTGCCTCGATCATCAAACTCGTAGTGCGTGCCTGCGTACTCCTTGACCAGGTT
>JANMGB010000339.1:0-1050 GCA_031374415.1 Burkholderiales bacterium | reverse complement strand
AAGCGCGGCAGCGTCGCCAGCGACAGGTGCTTGTGCGACAGCCACTTGAGAAGGCCGAACGAGCGCTCGGATTCGGCAGACGACGCCTGCATGGCCAAGACGCCGCGGACCTGGACGCTGAACGAGCCGTAGAACTTGAGCATGGTCTGCGGACCATTTTCGCCGAGGTGCCACGCACGGAGCTGCTCTTCGGTCGCGTCGTTGCGCGCGATGGCGCGCCAGAAGTCGAGAGTCTGCGCGCCCTCGTCACCAGCGGCACCGCACACGCGCTGCACCAGCTCGTCCTGCGACGATGCGGCGCACCGGTGCTCCGAAATCTTGAACAGAATGTTCAGCGCAGCCGTCGCGATGTCGCGCAGCGTCTCCGCAGGCGCATCCTCGTCGCCGATCATCACTTCAGCGGCACCGGGGCCGACGTCCACGACGACCTCGCCGTTCTGCGATTTCTTCTGCTCGAGCACCAGGCGCGCGACAACCTCGCGCCGTGCGCGCGTCGCGTCGCCGTCCGACTTCCACGGCAGATGAGCAAAGTCGATCGACAGCGCAGCGGCGATCCAGCCCCACGAGAGCGTCAGCTGCGCGTCGCCGAAGCGGCGGAGAAAACAGCCCTTGACGTGCGCGACGAAGCACTTCGTCTCCGAGTCGTAGTCGCGCGACTTCAGCATGCCGTCGAACGCGGCGTCGAGGTTGTCGATGACGGTGTTAAGCGCGATCATCGCCGGCCAGCTCGACGCCTCCAGGCAGCGACCAGCGTTGCGCACCAGCGTCATGACGGCGGCGACGTCAGTGAGAAACAAGCGCTCGGGGCGGCTGAGCAACAGCGCCGCGTTGTTGCCGAGTTCCTTGCACTCGCTCAAGACAAAGACGTGGCTGTCGCGGTGCGACGGCGGCGCCGTTCGCGGCGACTTGTGCGAACAACGCTGCCACTTATGGTTGGCCCGTGGTGGGAGCGCACCGACTAATCATCCTCTGCAAAAACTTTTTTTTTTTTTTTTTTTTTTTTTTCCCGCGCCGCGCGGCAGCCCTGCCCCTTGGTCCGGCCGACACTAC
>JANMGB010000301.1:0-1241 GCA_031374415.1 Burkholderiales bacterium | reverse complement strand
TGAGCAACAGAGAACACCCGATTAGGCATGCAGGCGGCATCGAGCTGCATGCATGCCGCGCTATCCCTCCTCGCACAAATCAGACGGCGCTGCCTCCAAGTTGCTTCGCAACTGACTGACTTGGACGAGGCTTCTCGCGCTATTTGGTGAAGATTTTGCATTCGAGACCACCTTGGCTGGTCGCAGTTACCTGAAACTGGTGCGCCGCTTGCGAAGCGAAGGCTGGCAAGTGAAGCTGATTTACTTGGCATTGCCCAGCTCGGAAATGTCCAAGTTGCGTGTGGCCGAGAGGGTCGCCCATGGTGGACATAGCATCCCTACCGCCGATATCGAACGTCGGTTTGCCCGCAGCCTGACCAATCTCCTGGACGAATTCAGTCAAACTGTGGACGCCTGCCGTTGCTTCATGAACAGCGGCACGTTGCCTGAACTGGTATTTGAGCAGCAGGGCGATTCGCGCGTTATCGTTCATCCCAACAACTACCAACATTTGTTGCAAGAGGTCGCGTCATGACCACGCCATCCACCACGCCATCCCCCGAAGCTCAAGCCATGCTTCAATCGTTGCAGACTGCAGTCGCCAAGTGCCTCGAGAAAAAACAAAAGCTCGGCCAATATGCCGTGGTCTGGCACAACGGCCGTCCGCTGCTGATGGGTGCAGACGCACCAAAGGCCGGGTAACCTTGTCGATGGGTTGTGGACAGACCACCGCTGGCAATCCCAAAATTTTGGATGCCGAAATTTGGTCGACACTGTCGACCAAATTGAGTTACTGCCACCTGCTGACTGCCCTCCCCCGCTGTGGGCCTTGCAGTCACTCTTTCTTGACCGACACGCTGGCAGCAAGCTGGAGGGCGGTGACGAGTTCGCCTCCGATGTCACGCATCGCCCAGAAGCCACAGCACCGTACTGACAAGCCAGCCCAGGCTGGCGGCCAATCTCAGAAGGGACCCACCAAACGAGCACGGCACCGAAGCCACGCGATACGCGAGGCGAAGACCAGCCCACGCAGGTCATCGAGTTGTTGCTCTTTCCGCATGGCCATCGCCACCTTCGTTCAACCTAGAAACGGCAGTTGGACGCGCCCGAGGGGGCTGCGCTGGGGGTGGCTGGCAAGGCGCGACGACGCGGTGGGCCTTTGCCCACAAGGAGGAGCAACGCCGCCAGCCGCCCCCAACGCGGCGCCATCGGGTGTGTAGCGCTATCACCCACAAGGTGAAGGTCGTCGTGCGCCACATTGT
>JANMGB010000300.1:0-13095 GCA_031374415.1 Burkholderiales bacterium | reverse complement strand
TGAGCAACAGAGAACACCCGATTAGGCATGCAGGCGGCATCGAGCTGCATGCATGCCGCGCTATCCCTCCTCGCACAAATCAGACGGCGCTGCCTCCAAGTTGCTTCGCAACTGACTGACTTGGACGAGGCTTCTCGCGCTTTTTGGTGAGTGCCCCCTTAGGGGCATTCCAGGGCGTCATGGTCGACCCATTCACCCTGGACGCCACAGGGGTGCCGTGCTGCTGAACGACAATGCACTTCGGCCCGCCTTAAGCGCTTGCGTTGGCGCCCCTCACCCTGCCATCTCAGCAGCCTGAGTGGGACACCGATCCGAGCCTTCATGGTGACGTTGATAGCGCAGTTTCTTTCCCGGAGACATTGGATGAACTTCAAACTCGATCTGCTTCGCACCGCCTTGGTGGCCACCGTACTCGCCTGGGGCGCAGTCAGTACCGGCGCTCAAGCTCAGGAGCTCAAGGTGGGCTTGAGCAGCAACCCGCAAGCTGCCGACCCCCACTTTTTCAACAATGACGCCATCAGCGCGATGCTGAGCCACTCGTATGAAACACTCGTCAAGCTCGACGCCAAAGGCCAGTTGACGCCCGGCTTGGCAGTATCGTGGCGTGCGGTGAATGACAACACCTGGGAGTTCAAATTGCGCCCCGGCGTGAAGTTTCATGATGGCAGTGAGCTGAGCGCCGAGGATGTGGCGTTCTCGCTGGATCGGCCCGCCGCGGTGGTCAATAGCCCCAGCTCTTTCACCACGTACACCAAGAGCATTACCCACAAACGGGTCATCGACCCGCTCACGATTTTGCTGACCACGGCGGCGGCGGCACCGCTGTTGCCCAACGATTTGACACGCATCTTTGTGGTGTCCAAAAAAATCGCCGAGAAGGCCACCACCGATGACTTTAACCAAGTCAAGTTTGAAGCGGGCACCGGGCCGTTCAAGTTGACCAAGTTCACGCGCGGCGAGAGTGCGCAGTTCACCCGCTTTGACGGTTATTGGGGGGCCAAACCCGCTTGGAGCAGCGTGCAGCTGCGTTTTTTGCCCGTCGATTCGGCACGCATGTCGGCCTTGCTGTCGGGTGACGTGCAGTTGATTGAAAACGTGCAAGCCAATTTGGTCTCGCAGTTCAAGGCCAACCCGAGTTTGAGTGTTTTCAGCGCCGTCTCATCGCGTGTGTTGTTCTTGTTCGTCGATCACCGCGATACCTCACCGGCCGCAACCGACCCCGAGGGGCGGCCCCTGGAGGTCAATCCGATGAAGGACGTGCGCGTGCGCCAAGCCCTGTCTAAGCTGATCGACCGGCAAGTCTTGGTTGACAAGGTGCTTGACAAACTGGGTGTGCCGACAGGCAACTTGGCCGCTCCGGGGATGTTTGGCTTCAACGACAAGCTTCAGCCTGAAGTCGCCGACGTGGCCGGCGCCAAGAAGTTGCTGGCTGAGGCAGGGTACCCCAATGGCTTTCACTTGATTTTGTCAGGCCCCAATGACCGCTACATCAACGACGACCAGGTGTTGCAGGCCATCGGGCAGATGCTGTCGCAAGGCGGGATCAAGATCAAGCTCAATGTGGGCCCCATGTCGGCCTATGTCGGACGAGCGTCCAAGAAGGAGTTCGGCTTTAGCCTGCTGGGCTGGGGCGTGGGCGGGGGTGAGCCGTCCAGTCCGCTGCGCGGCTTGTTGGCTACGACCGACAAAGAAAAGGGCATGGGCGCCAACAATTGGGGCAGCTACAGCAACGCGAGCTACGACAAAATGATCGCCGAGGGCTTGAGCACAGTCAACGACAAAAAGCGCGAAAAGCTCTTCCGTGATGCCGTTGAGTTGGCCTTGAAGAAAGACCAGGCCTTGATTCCGCTGTACAACCAAGTGTCGACCTGGGCTGCGCGCAAGGGCATCAATTACACGCCGCGTACCGATGAGGCCACCCTGGCCTACCAAGTTCAGCCGCAGTGATGCCGCAGCCCAGGGCACTCTCGATCACCCAGGTCCGGGCGTGAACATGGCGTTCATTCTCCGGCGTGTGGGGCAAAGCGCGGTGGTGTTGTGGCTCATGTCGATGATCGTTTTTGCAGGCGTTTATGTGGTCGGCAACCCGGCAGACATTCTGGTCAGCCTGGATGCCGATGACGCTGAGCGCAGCCGCTTGCTCACGAGCCTGGGCCTGGATCAACCCCTGCTCGTTCAGTACGGCCTTTTTTTGCGCAACGCCTTGCAGGGTGACTTGGGAAATTCGTTCGTGCAGGGCGTGCCCGCCATGAGTCTGGTGCTGGAGAAAATGCCCGCCACGCTGGAGCTGGCACTGGTGGCCATGGTGATGGCCATCTTGCTCGGCATCCCGCTGGGCCTGTGGGCCGGCTTGAAGCCTCAGGCGCTGAGCAGCAAGCTCATCATGACGGGTTCGATTTTGGGTTTCTCGCTGCCTACTTTTTGGGTCGGCCTGATGTTGATCATGGTGTTCGCCGTGCAGCTGGGGTGGCTGCCCGCCGGCGGGCGAGGGCCGACCACGGAGGTGGGGGGCGTGGCGCTGTCCCTCTTGAGCATGGAGGGTTGGCGGCACGTGGCCTTGCCTGCGTTGAACCTGGCCTTGTTCAAGCTCTCACTGGTGATTCGGCTCACGCGGGCAGGCACCCAAGAAGCGATGGGTCAGGACTATGTGCGCTTTGCGCGCGCCAAAGGGCTGTCACCCGGGCGCATCGTGGGGGTGCACGTGCTCAAGAATATTTTGATCCCGGTGATGACGGTGGTGGCCCTGGAGTTTGGTGCCTTGATCGCCTTCGCCGTGGTCACCGAAAGCATTTTTGCCTGGCCCGGCATGGGCAAGCTGATCATTGACTCGATCAACCTGCTGGACCGCCCCGTGGTGGTGGCGTACCTGTTGATCGTGGTGAGTCTGTTCATTGTCATCAATTTGCTGGTGGACATGGCGTATTCATTGCTGGACCCTCGGGTTCGGCTGAATGCGCGTGGCTGACCCTCGCATCGTGCCGCCCCACCCCGCCTCTCGTGCGCGCCAGTTTTGGCGTGCCTACAGGGCCTCCCGGCTGGCCGTGGGCAGCGCCGTGGTGTTGGGTTTTTTGTTGCTGGCTGCTTTGTGGGCGCCCTTGCTGTCGCCGCAAGACCCTCACGATCTGGCGCAAATCAACATTGCGGATTCGCGCCAAGGGCCCGGCGCGGTCAGTGCCAGCACGGGACAAACCTTCCTGTTGGGCACCGACGAGCAAGGACGCGACATGCGCTCGGCCATGTTGTTTGGCTTGCGCATTTCGCTGGGCATTGGCACTTTGGCCACCTTGGTCGCGCTGGCGCTGGGGGTGTCGCTGGGATTGGTGGCGGGTTATGCGGGTGGCCGTTTTGATACCTTGTTGATGCGCGCCGTGGATATTCAGCTGTCGTTTCCGGCGATTTTGTTGGCACTGATTTTGATTGCCGTGCTCAAGCCGGGCGTGAGCAATGTGGTGATTGCCTTGGTGACCGTTCAGTGGGCTTACTATGCGCGCGCGGTGCGCTCGGTCGCGCTGGTGGAGCGGCAAAAAGAGTACATCGACGCCGCCCGCGGCCTCGGCCTGTCACACGCTCGCATTGTGTTCAAGCACCTGCTGCCCAACTGCCTGCCACCGCTGATCGTGGTCGCCGCGCTGCAAATTGCCAATGCCATTGCCTTGGAGGCGACTTTGTCGTATTTGGGCTTGGGCGTGCCGGTGACAGAGCCGTCGCTCGGCTTGCTGATTGCCAATGGTCAACAGTATTTGCTGGCGGGGCAGTACTGGATATCGGTTTTCCCTGGCTTGTTGCTGCTGTTGACGATTTTGTCGATCAACTTGGTGGCCGACCGGCTGCGCGATGTCTTGAACCCTCGGCATGTGCGGCAGGGTGGGCGCGGATGAAGCCGGCGCTGCAGGTTCGCGATTTGCACGTTTGCTTTGACACGCCTGAGGGCGTCGCTCATGCCGTCGATCAGGTGTCGTTCACGCTGGAGCCGGGTCAAATCATGGGCTTGGTGGGCGAGTCGGGCTGCGGCAAATCAACCGTGGCGTATGCCCTGCTGGGTTTGACCTCACCCCCCGGCCGCGTGGTGTCGGGTGAAGTGCTTTTGACGCCGCGCGGTGGGGACACCATCGACTTGCTGCGCTTGTCGGCCAGGGAGTTGCAGCATGTGCGCGGCAACCGGGTGGCGATGATTTTTCAAGATCCTTTGTTGACGCTGAACCCCGTGCTGCGCATTGACACGCAAATGGTGGAGACCATTCAGGCCCACCAGCAGCTGAGCCACGCCAGCGCCCGCGCGCGCGCGTTGGAGGCCTTGGTCAAAGTGGGCATCGGGTCGCCCGAAGAGCGCCTGCGCGCCTACCCGCATGAGCTGTCAGGTGGCATGAGGCAGCGTGTGGTGATTGCGATCGCCATGCTCAATCAACCCGATGTGATCATCGCCGATGAGCCCACCACGGCCCTGGACGTCACGATTCAAGCGCAGATACTGGCGCAGGTTCAAGCGCTGTGCCGTGACACGGGCACGGCCCTGGTTTGGATCACTCATGACATGTCGGTGGTGGCCCGCTTGGCGGACCAGGTGGCCGTCATGTACGCCGGGCGCATCGTGGAGCAAGGACCGGTTGAGCAGGTGCTCAAGCAGCCACGCCACCCCTACACCCACGGTCTGATGGCCAGCGACCCCTCGCGCACGCCCCGCGGCCAGGCTTTGCAACCCATTGCCGGGGCGGCACCTTCGATGTTGAACCTGCCCGTGGGCTGCGCGTTCGCCCCCCGCTGCCCGAGCGTTGATGCGGCTTGCAGCCAGCGGCCGCCACCACAGCAGATGGACGGCCGCGAACTGCGTTGTTTTCACCCGGTGGGTGGGTACCCCTCACCCGGGGCCGCATGAGTCACGAGCCCCTGGCCGGTGTGCCCTCCCCTGCGATATTGGAGCTGAAGAATGCCTCCAAGCGGTTCAGCGCACCCCAGGACTGGGGATCGCGCCTGGCACAGCGCCTGGGTTGGTGCACCGAGCCGGCCAGCGTGCATGCGGTTGAGGGTGTCTCACTGCGCATTCATGAAGGCGAGGTGGTGGGCTTGGTGGGCGAGTCGGGATGTGGCAAATCGACCTTGGGTCGGTTGGTTGTGGGCCTGCACAGCCTCACGCAAGGCGAGCGTTGGTGGCAGGGCGAGAATGTGGAGGCGCTGCGCCAACGGCTGTCATCAAGGGCCTACCAACGGCAGATGCTGGGCATTCAGATGGTGTTTCAAGACCCTACGGCCAGCCTGAACCCGCGTTTGCGCGTGCGAGAACTCATCGGTGAGGCCCCCGTGGTGCATGGCCTGGTGCCCGCCGCGGCCCAAGCCGATCGGGTGGCCGAGCTGCTGACGCAGGTGGGCCTGGATCCCCACCTGATGGAGCGATATGCCCACGATTTTTCGGGGGGGCAACGCGCGCGCATTGGCATCGCCCGGGCACTGGCCGTGAACCCGAAACTGCTGGTGTGCGATGAAGCCGTGGCCTCGTTGGATGTGTCGATTCAAGCCCAGGTCATCAACCTGTTCATGGCCTTGCGGGCCTCGTTGAACCTCACGTATTTGTTCATCAGTCACGATCTGCGGATGGTGCAGCACATCTGTGATCGGGTGCTGGTGATGTACCTTGGGCGGGTGGTTGAATCGGGATCGGTGGAGGCCGTGTTTGGTGATCCTCAACATCCGTACACGCA
The DNA here is from genome assembly GCA_031374415.1 of Burkholderiales bacterium. Taxonomy (GTDB): domain Bacteria; phylum Pseudomonadota; class Gammaproteobacteria; order Burkholderiales; family Burkholderiaceae_C; genus CANHBY01. Next base: position 7,402 of record JANMGB010000300.1, on the reverse strand, counting down.
AGCGCTGCTGGCAGATGCGCCCCAGTGGACGGTGGGTAAAAAAGCGTTCGCGGCGATTCAAGGGGAAGTGCCCTCTCCGCTGCATCCCCCCTCAGGCTGTCACTTTCACCCACGCTGCCCGCATGCCATGGCGCGTTGCGCTCAAGAAGCCCCAGCGCTGCTGGCGAGGCAGGATTTGCATGAGGTGGCATGTCACTGGACGGCGCCCCGTGCTGCCAAAGGCTATTCCAGTCCTCAGGGCGTATGACCGCGCAACGCGTGCGGTAGGCTCGCTCAGAAACCTCACGATGTTGTCGTGCTTGTTTTGCACGGCGATCTGCAAGGCCGTCAATCCCTCAGGGGTTTTGAGACTGCGACGGGCCCCTCCCGAGTTCGACCTGGAACACGCCACCTTGCTGGGGCTCGATGGCAGCGTGGCCCAGCATCTGCGGGGCCTGGCGGGGCTGCCGGCGTTGTGGGTGCCGGTGCGAGGAGGTTGCCCAGTCGAGGCGCGACGGCTCACAAGGCACAGCCTTGCCAATAAAGCCGCTTTATGGAGCACTTTTTGCACGACCAAAAACCCACCCCGCGGTCTACGCTTACCTAAGGCAAAAAAACCCCTGTTGTGGTTTATGCTGACCGAGACAGGTTGTTAACCGTGCATGAGGCCTAACTATGAGCAGCGACTCTGGAGTGCAGTCTTTCAAAAACAGCTTGGTTGATGTGCTGCAAAAAGTCTCGCTCGCGCAAGCCCATCAGTATTTTGAAAGTGAAGACGTTGCGCTGGTGGTGTCTCCGCCAAACCACACCCTCGGGCAGGTGCTTAAGCGTTTTATTGTGATGGTCTTGCTGACGGGGTCGGACATCCGCATGGCCCTCAAGGTGCACTTCAACCCCGAGCAGGTGCGCGTCTATCGTCTGGCGCTGGGCAGCAAGGCGCAGGACCTCACCGACAAGCATGTGCTGGATTTCATGAAAGAGCTGGGCAACCAAATTGGCGGCCGCGCGAGTCGAGTATTTCAAAACAATGCCATAGCGCTGGGGATGAGCGTTCCGTTGTGTACACGCGGAATTTATGAAATATATGCGGACTACCAGGAGAAAAATGGCCCAGTGGTTAAGTTTGGCGATTTTTGGGGATTGAGCGGCCCTTTTGGCATGCTGTACTGCAGCTGTTATGTGGAGCTGATGGCGGCAGATCAATTCAAGGTGCTTGAATACATTGACGAGCAATCAGAAGAAGGCGAGTTGGATTTTTTATGATCAAGTCAAACGAAATACCGGCATCGCAGCAAGTTTTGTCTATGCTGGAATACGCATGCGAATATAGCGAAAAGATTCTGGACAAAATTCCCAATGTGTTTGTGGTTTTGAATGAGAATAACCAGATTATTCGGGCAAACCATTCATTTTGTGCACTGGTGGGGCGATCAATGGATGATGCCCTGCATGCAGACTTCACCTCATTTTTCAGCCTAGAAAACCGCGATATTTTGATGCGTCACCTCACGCATCTGCGCACCAGCGAGCAAGAGGCCAACGTACAACTTAAGCTTGAATTTGCAGGTGCCGATGCCAACGCCCCAGCTAAATCATTTCATTGGCACATCTTTCAGCTAGAGCACCTCAGCCACGCCGATGGACGGGTCATCTCCATCATTGGCGATGACCTCTCCAGCTTGTACCAAAACGAGCTGAAGTTGATGAGCATTTTCTCCAGCATTCCTCTGGGGTTGATGGTGATGGACAGAGCGGGTGTGATTGAAGAGGTGCTCTCAGAGTACTGCCATGTGCTGCTGAACCGGCGCGCGCTGGCGGGGGAGCCATTGCAAGTTATTTTTAGTCGTGATAACGCAGAGCTTAGGGCGGAGTTGGGGCAAATGTTTTCTGCCTTGCGAGAGTGCATTGGTAAAGAGGCTTCGGTTTTTGGCACCTACGCCAAAGGCCTTGAGAGTGCGAGTTACATATGTATTGACCGCGGCGGTGCGAACGAAAAGTGGATTCACCCAAGGTTTCAGCCCATCGTCAAAAACAATCTGATTGACCGCTACATGGTCATACTAGAGGACAACACCGACCGCGTCTCGGCCCAGGAGCAAGTGGAAAAAGCAGACTTGCTTGGCAGGCAAGCCCAAGCGTTGTATGAGTGCGCCATCAGAGATCCCTTGTCGGGCCTGTACACAAGGCTGTTTATGAACGACAGCGTCCGGCGGATGGTGGCCGACTTCACCCGTGGCAATATGCTGGAGTTGTCACTGCTGCTGTTTGACATTGACAACTTCAAGAGCATTAACGACACCTACGGACATGCGGCTGGCGACTCGGTGATCAGGGAGTTTGGGGGCATCATCCAGCGTAACCTACGCGATACGGACATTCCTATTCGCTATGGCGGCGAGGAGTTCATTGTGGCCCTGCCTAACAGCGATCAAATCGAAAGCTCCATCGTGGCAGAGCGCATCAGGCTGCAGCTTGCAAATACAGCCATGCATGTCGGGGGCGGAAAAGCCATTCAGGTCACCGTCAGTTGCGGTGTGGCGATGTGCCAAAAGGGCGAAACCCTGGAGCAACTCATTGAACGGGCCGACAAATACTTGTACACCGCCAAGCACAGCGGTAAAAACCGCATTCACACCCGAGCAGAGAGCGAGGCGTAGTGTTGCAAGATGCCCCTAGCGATAGCATTTCGTGGAGATCCCCATGCCGACCATACTTGTAGTAGATGATTCTCAGACCATGCGCAATAACGTCAAAGAGCTGCTTCTGAAAGAGGGTTTTGATGTGCTCCAGGCCGAAAGCGGTGAGCAGGGGCTAGAAATGATGGGTTTGCACAAGGTTAACCTCGTTGTTTCAGACCTGAACATGCCGGGCATGGATGGCTTGACCATGTGCAACCATATCAAGCAGCAAGGCTACGACGTGCCGATTTTTATGTTGACCACCCAGGCCAACCCAGAGCTAAAGATCAGGGCCAAAGAATATGGTGTGTTGGCCTGGATTGTGAAGCCCTACAAAGCCGATACCCTGACCCAGGGTATTCGAAAGGTGTTGGGAATGCCGTAGGAAATTCAACCGAATGACGGCAAGTATTGCCCAGGCTCCATTTGCCCAAGACCCGGAGGAAGAGGTGAGCAGGTGGCCGCGGCGTTGATGATTCCAGGCGGTTGGCAGCGCCCCTGCCACACCACGGCGCCACCAGTGACCAACCCCGCAGGCCGCCCTCGCACCCGACAGGGAACACACCACCTCGCTGGCGCTCGATAGCAGCGTGGCCCAGCACCTGCTGTGGGTGCCGGTCGCAGGGGGCTGCCCCATCGAGTCGCGACGGCTCCCAAGGCGCAGCCTTGCCAAGGAAAACCCGCCCCAGGGAACCATCTTCATGAATCTGACGACTCATGTCAGAGTTGAAATGAAGGAGTCACGGGTCACCGGATGTTATCTGGACCTGATCAGCGACGAATCCAAAGCTCACCCGATGAGCCCGTTGAACCGCTGGCCAAAGTTTGGCGCTGACGAGCTTGGACAGATTCACCCCCGCTGTTGCCGTAACCATGAATTATTTCCAAAGATTTGTCTTTCTCGCCTGCGCTGTGCTGTCAGTCAGTACCCACGCTGCACAGACCCTGAGCGCAAATAACAGCCTGTACGCTGGACAGTCGCTTGTTTCGAGCGACGGCCGGTACTCCTTCAATGTGCAGAGGGACGGCAATCTGGTTCTTCGAAACTCCCGTCGCACTGCGATATGGTCATCCGCTACCTATGGCACGAGTGGCAACCGCCTGGACATGCAAAATGATGGCGACCTGGTTTTGTATAGCCCGTCGGGCTCTGCGATCTGGAAATCGGGCACCTCCGGCTCTCAGGCCATCAAAGTCGTCATGCAAACCGATGGCAACCTGGTGATGCTCACCTCAACCGGTACTGCGGTATGGACAACAGGACCCAGTGACGCCACAGCCGCCGATACGGTCAAGCCCATCATCACGCTCAATGGCAGTGCCAACATGTCCGTTTTTCAGGGCAGCGGTTTCACCGACCCCGGTGCCACGGCAACGGATGACCGCGATGGCAACGTGAGTAGCAAGATTGTGGTGTCGGGCAGCGTCAACACAGGCGCTGCGGGCACCTACACCCTGTCCTACAACGTCAAGGACGCGGCCGGCAATTCAGCGACCACGCTGACACGCACAGTCACGGTCACCTCCACATCCACTGCCGACATGGTCAGGCCCATCATCACGCTCAACGGCAGTGCCAACATGACTGTTGTCCGAGGCAGCGGTTTCACCGACCCCGGCGCCACTGCAACGGATGACCGCGACGGCAACATCAGCGGCAGAATCGTGGTGTCGGGCAGGGTGATTTCGGGCACGGAAGGCACCTACACCCTCTCCTACAACGTCAATGACGCGGCCGGCAATGCAGCGCCGAGGCTGACACGAACCGTCACCGTCACTTCCAGCTCGGCAGCCGGGATCACACTTCCCATTGAAGTACTTGGGCCCAGCGCAACGGCGGTAGACGTATCTGTGAGCCTGAACAACCCAGCTGCCATTACCCATTTGTATCTGCGCTGCAATTCTTGTGGCTACGAAGATATCGCCGACAACCGCAATACCCGGCTCACCAAAGCGACGGTGCGCATCAATGGAGGTGCGGCGATTGCGCTCAAGCATTTCATTGACGACAACGGCACCGTGATTGGTAACAGAGACATTGCCGTGATCGGTGGGGAAGCCAAGTACGGTGGAATTGGCGGCGCGTTTCGAACCGCACGCTTCACTTTGAAGATTCCTGCTAATCGACTTCGTACGGGATCCAACACCCTGCGTTTTGAGCACACGGATGCTGTGGCCCCCAGCATCGGCTTCCGTATCATTGACTTGAACTTCCTCGAAAACGGGGACATCAATCGCAAAGCCCTGGTGAGCAACCGGGACGTCGTGTTCGATGACCCCACGCGTTGGACAGCGCCGCGCCCTACCGAAGTGCAGGCCGGAGCTTCTCTTTGGGCCAAGCGCAACAGCTTGCATGACCCCCTGGTAGACATGCTGGACGGTCGTGGTGGAAAGCAAGGCCCTGTAACGGGCAACTTACGGGCGTCGTGCGCCGATTGCCACACGAAAACCGGGCACGATTTGAAGTTTTTCAACTTCTCCAATCACTCCATTGTCCAGCGCTCCATGTTTCATGGATTGACCCAAGGGCAAGGTGAGCAAATCGCCTCCTACATCCGCTCCAACAGCGCTCCAGTGACCCAGCGTGCACGGCCGTGGAACCCAGCCTACCAGCCCGGGCCACAACTTGACTCCATCAGTTCGACCTATGAGTGGGCGGCCGGTGCTGGCATTGACGCCGTGTTGGATGATGACCAAGACATTGCCAAACACCTGTTCCCGGGTCGTGACGCCAGCAATCCAGCCTCCCCTGAGGAGATAAGCCGGGTGGTGAACCGTTTTGGCAAGCTCAATTTGCGCGAGTTGCCCATCAATATACCCATGCCTGAATGGAATCAGTGGTTGCCTGTGGTGCACCCTGATGACGCTTTCAACACCAACAGCGCAGTGATCAACAGCACCCCCGGTGGCAACGACGTTGGCAAACCCTACTACACCAAGATGGTGGAGGATGCCATGGTCAATCCCAACTATGAGACCCTGAAGTTCTCACACAACCTCAAACCCTGGTTGCAGCGAGGCATGAATTGCCAGAGCAACGGCCCCGGATCGGGTGAGCCCTGGCGCGGGCTGGACGGAAATGTGCTGGAAGCCATGCGCCTGCCGCGCGCCAACGTGACCAGCGGCAACTGCGAGCGCATTGACCGTGAACAACTCAGATCCATCGAGTACGCCAAGCGCGGGCTGTCGGCATGGTCATCGGTCAAGATGTGGGAGATCATGCACGAACAAGCACTGGAGGAGGCATCCAGAAGACAAGGAACGAGAGTGTGTATCAGCGCCACTTGTGTGGACGGCAGCGAGGTCCGCGGCTGGAGTGCGGATGGGCGCAACGTCTTTGATCGCGCGCCTCATTTCACCGCTGTCAGCGCTGATCGCAGGTTCCTGCACCAAAGCCCAACGCAGGGAATCTTTGAGTCCAACCAGTGGTACCACCTCAACATGATCTTGAACCCCGGCTACCGGGTCGATCAACCGTCGCACTTCGCCTACACCTACAGCCACGTGGAGTTGCTGCACGAGCATTCCAATGTACCCCAGGGCTTCCGTTTCTGGGCCACCATGATCAAGCAGCGGCAGTTGCAAACCACCGGCAGGTACGGCGTAGAAGAGGGGCTGGACTTGCGCACGGCACAGCCGTACATCTATTACGGAACAGGTCGCAACAAAACAAGTACCCGAACGCAGGCATCCGTCGGCCCGGTCTACTGGCCTCGGTTGGCACAGGCCATGGTGGAAGACTTCGTGGAGGACGCCCGCAATGCCAACTGGAGCCAGCACTGGAGCAAGGCAACTCGAAACAGCGAAGTTCAGCCTCCCAGTTCCTCGTCAGGCAATTTCAGGGCCTGCAGAGGCACCTGCGAGTTTGAGCTAGGCGCCGAGCAGGGCTCCAACACCTACAAGGTCATTCCCGAGTTGCGCAGGATCGGCGTGGGAGAAAGTGCGCTGAACAAGCTCATTGATTGGTCCAAGACCATGTGGCCCAAAGGCGACTGGGAAGAATTGCGCCGGTAGACATTGATCGGCAGGGGCGAGGCCCGGCGCCCCGGGGCTCGCCGCAAAAATCTCACTGGCAAGGTGGAAGCCCACTCGGGTATTCAGCGCCTCAGCGGTTGCCTCCCTCGACAAAATCCTTGTTGTGGTTTAGCAAACGTTCGACCGACCTAAAGGTCGGTGTATAGGCTGTTGGAAGGGGTTTCAAACCTATTTCAGTTTTTTGATGAAAGGTTGATTCCGCCAAAGCAAACAGGTGGCGCATTGGCAATCTGAGCTTGCAGGAATGCAGTGCGCGGGGATGACGGGCGCAGGGGGATGACGGGCTGAGGGTTTGGCATCTCACCATGTCATTCCCGCGCAGGCGGGAATCCAGCTTGGACGAGGCTTCTCGCGCTTTGTGGTGAGCTTGCAGGGGGATTTTCTGCTCACGAGTGCGCTTGGGGTGGTGGTGATTGGCAGCGCTCCACTATCTGCACCAGTCCGTGGTGGCCTGGATAGACCAAACCGCACCGCCGAGTCTGGTGCCTACGGGCTGACTTTTAGCCGCCGCCTCACCTCCCTGTCTTCAACCTAGAAACGGCAGTTGGACGCGCCCGAGGGGGCTGCGTTGGGGGTGGCTGGCAAGGGTGTAGCAGGGCTTTCGGACAGCCTGCTGTCCGCCTGCGGAACGACCCGCGCTTGCAAGCGCGGGTGCGCCCTGCAAGCGCGACGACGCGGTGGGCCTTTGCCCACAAGGAGGAGCAACGCCG
>JANMGB010000235.1:0-2644 GCA_031374415.1 Burkholderiales bacterium | reverse complement strand
CTGTTTATCGCGCTGCCATGGGGGTCCAGTGCAAGGCGCGAGCCGCGGCCAAGGCTGGTGGCCTTGGCAAGGGTCGCAACGCAGCAATGGGCCGCCAGGGCAAGCGAGAAATAGCCAAGTTATTCCGGGCCAGATCCTAAGTCATAATTTTAGTGGCATACACCCCTCGGAACTGAAGATGCTGGGTCGATGGGTCGTTTTGAGAATGGAGATGCAAGGCGTATAGCACAGCGATACCATTGGGTATCGCGAGCATTTACAACCCCGCAGATCCGTTTTCAAAACTGATCTGCGCTCCGGCATCTTCAGTTCCAAGGGGTATAAACGTACCAACCTCTGTTTGCTCAACATCTGCTTCACGGCCGAGTCCACCTGGACTGAGGTCGAAGACTCGCTCAGTCAATGGGCGCTGCGCTTACGCCCATGCCGCCCGGCCCGGCGGACAGAACCCCGTGGAATTGGTTAGAGTCGTCACCCACCGCCACCACTCCTTCAGGGTCCTCATGAAAACCAAAGCCGCCGTAGCCTGGAAAGCCGAACAGCCACTGACCATCGAGACCGTCGACCTGGAGGGGCCCCGTGTCGGCGAGGTGCTGGTGGAGATCAAGGCCACCGGCATCTGCCACACCGACGACTACACGCTCTGCGGATCCGACCCTGAAGGCCTGTTCCCCACCATCCTCGGCCATGAGGGCGCTGGGGTGGTGCTCGAGGTCGGCGTAGGCGTGACCACGCTGCGCCCTGGCGACCACGTCATCCCGCTCTACACACCCGAGTGCCGACAATGCAAGTTCTGCCTCAGCCGCAAGACCAATCTGTGCCAGAGCATTCGTGCCACCCAGGGTAAGGGCTTGATGCCCGACGGCAGCAGCCGCTTCAGTCTTGACGGCAAGCCGCTGCTGCACTACATGGGAACCAGTACTTTCGCCAACCACACCGTGGTGCCGGAGATCGCCCTGGCCAAGATTCGGTCTGACGCGCCCTTCGACAAGGTCTGCTACATCGGCTGCGGCGTGACCACTGGCCTCGGCGCGGTGCTCTTCACCGCCAAGGTGGAGACGGGGTCCAACGTGGTGGTGTTCGGCCTCGGCGGCATCGGCCTGAACGTGATTCAGGGCGCCCGCATGGTCGGGGCCGACAAAATTATCGGCGTCGACCTCAACCCGGCGCGCGAGAAAATGGCACGCCAGTTCGGCATGACCCATTTCCTCAATCCGAAAGACGTCGAGGCCGTCGGCGGTAACCTGGTGGACGCGATCGTGCAACTCACCGATGGAGGTGCGGATTACAGTTTCGAATGCATTGGCAACACCCAAGTCATGCGCCAGGCGCTGGAGTGCACCCACAAGGGTTGGGGCCAGAGCATCATCATCGGCGTGGCCGAGGCTGGCGCCGAGATCAGCACCCGGCCGTTCCAGCTCGTCACCGGACGGGTGTGGAAAGGCTCAGCCTTCGGCGGCGCCCGCGGCCGCACCGACGTGCCGAAGATCGTCGACTGGTACATGGACCGCAAGATCGACATTGACAGCCTCATCACCCACACCCTGCCGCTGGAAGACATCAACAAGGGATTCGAGCTGATGCGGCGCGGCGAGTCGATCCGCAGCGTGGTGGTGTTTTAAGCATGCGGTCCTCAAAACTCACCTTGTTGGGCGAGCACGCCAGCTTCAGCGGCGTGCAGCGCTTCTACCAGCACGACGCACCGGCCATCGGCTTGCCGATGCGCTTCGGAGTCTATCTGCCGCCAGTGGCGCTAGGGGCGTCACCTGCCTCGGTGCCAGCGCTGCTGGTGCTGGCCGGCCTGACCTGCAACGAGGAGACTTTCGCCATCAAGGCCGGCGCGCAGCGGGTGGCGGCGCAACTCGGCCTGGCCATCGTCACGCCCGACACCAGCCCGCGTAGCTCGCAGGTGCCGGGCCAGGCAGAGCGCTGGGACTTCGGCCTGGCCGCCGGTTTCTACCTCGACGCCACCCAGGCCCCTTGGGCGAGCCACTGGCGCATGGAGAGCTACCTGCTGCAAGACCTTCTACCCCTGGTCAGCGACGCCTTGCCAGTGCAGGCCGATGGATGGAGCGTGATGGGCCATTCGATGGGCGGCCACGGCGCGCTCACCCTAGCCTTACGTCATCCGCAGCGGTTTCGTTCGCTGTCGGCGTTGGCGCCCATCTGCGCCCCGACCGAGTGCCCTTGGGGGCAACGCGCCTTTACCGGCTACCTCGGCGAAGACCGCAACGCCTGGGTTGAGCACGACGCTTCGGCGCTGATGCGTCTGCGTGGTCGGGCCTTGCTACCGTCCCAGTCCATTCTGATCGACCAGGGCCAGTCCGACCCGTTCCTTGCCGAGCAACTGCTGCCGCACCGCTTCGAAGAGGCATGCGCCCATGCTGGACAGGCGCTCACCTTACGCCGCCATGCAGGGTTTGACCATGGCTACTACTTCATCGCCAGCGTCGTGGAAGACCATGTGCGGCACCATGCGCAAGCATGCAGGCCAGTGTAATGAGCTGGACAGTGCCAAGTTCTCACTGCACTTCAATCAGCTTCTTTGATCAGCCGCAGTGTTGATAATTCTGTTGCCAAGTCAATCCAGCCGTCCATCAAGAGCTTCATGCGCGCGTAGTTCTTGAGCTGCTTGCGCACCGTA
>JANMGB010000228.1:0-1520 GCA_031374415.1 Burkholderiales bacterium | reverse complement strand
GGGGTTCCGGCTCGTGATTAATCATGGCCCAGATGCCTGCGAGTCCGTGCCGCATTTGCACGTGCATCTTTTGGCTAAACGTCAGCTCGCCTGGCCTCCCGGCTGAGTTACCGCTGTGTTTTCAGATTGGGGGTGGGCCGGCGATCGCGGATCAAAATCGCTCCGCGATCTGGCTACGACGGAGTCTCGGGCGCGTAGCGGTACGACGGCGTCGTTTCGCTCAGGTGAAAGTCCGCAGTTAGCTCCTGTTGCCGTAGCGCAGGCTTCGAGCCTGTAGTCTGCGTAGACTGGAATTCCGTTTTAATGCTCAACTTGTATGCGACTTAGAGCATTTTAAATAAAAGTATAGCCATTAAAAGGTATTCGCCTGTAGTGGGGCGAATGAAGACAATATCGTTAGATCTAAGGGAGCGCATTGTCGCAGCCTATGATGAGCAACAGGGCACAAGAGATGAGGTCGCGAGGCGCTTTCGGGTATCGTTGGGGATGGTTAAGAAGCTTCTGCAGCAGAGGCGTAAAACCAATGAGATAGGGCACCGGTATCGTTACGCTGGAAGGAAGGCTCAGATATTGCCGGAGTATGGGGCGAAGCTCAAAACCCTGGTCGCCGAACAGCCCGATCTGACTCTTGCCCAGATCAAGGAGAAGCTGGCGATGGCCTGCACTATTCCGGCCGTTCACTACGCACTGATCGCGCTGGGGCTGACATATAAAAAAAGACGCTCCACGCTGCCGAACAAAGCCGACCGGATGTCGCCGAAGCACGCCAGCAGTGGAAAGCGACCCAAGGGCTACTCGACGCCAGCCGCCTTGTCTTCATCGACGAATCAGCAGCCAAAACGAATATGACCCGCCTACACGGCCGCGCCCCCCGAGGGCAGCGACTGGTGGCCAGTTGTCCCCACGGTCATTGGCAAACCACCACCATGATCTCCTCGGTTCGGCTGGATGGATCGAGCGCATGCATGACTATTGATGGTGCCACCAACACCGAGGTCTTCGAGGCCTACGTGCGCGAGATTCTCGTGCCGACCCTGCGCCCCGGTGACATCGTCGTGATGGACAACCTCGGAGCCCATAAAAATGAGGCGACCCTCGCATTGATTAAGGATGTAGGCGCAGAAACTCGCTTCCTACCAGCCTACTCACCCGACCTCAATCCCATCGAAATGATGTGGAGCAAAGTGAAAGCGCTCTTGCGTGCTGCCGAGGCTCGTTCCCACCCAGAACTACTTCGCGCTATCGCCCGCTCACTCTCTGCCGTCTCCGCCCGCGATGCCGCCGGGTGGTTTGCCGCCTGCGGCTATACATTAAATTAAAATGCTCTAATGGCTTTAGCTTTACGTGCCCACTACTCCCCAAACCGTAATCCCGTGTGTTCCTATTAGGTAAAAATTAGTAGCCAGATGGTATTTTTTAATTTTTGATTGCCTCCGTCCGCTTCAATCCTAATAGAGTCTAGGATACAAAAAACATCCACTAAATCGACTGTACCCTGTCAGCCGCACTCACCAATCAAC
>JANMGB010000189.1:0-2104 GCA_031374415.1 Burkholderiales bacterium | reverse complement strand
CAGCGCTAGCTGCAGCGCCGAGTCGTGCGCGACCAAAGCGGCCAGCGGAACGCGGCGCTCGTCGCCGCTCGACGTGGTCCACAGCGTGTGCTCGCGCAGGCACTTGCGCAGTTTAGCGCGATCCTGCGAGCGCGGCGCGGCGGCGACAGCAATCTCGATCTCGCGCAGCGCCTCGAGCGGCACGTCGGTGTCTTTGGAGACGATGATCACGCGATCATCAGACGCAGACTGCACCGCGAACGCGGCGGCGAGCGCTGCCACGGCGAAATCGGCCTCGCCTTGCGCTCGCACGAGCAGGCAACGCAGCGCGCCCGGCTTGCGGGCGGCAGTGGCCGTGGCCGTGGCGGTGCCGGCGTCGGTGGCGGTGGCGGTGCCGGCGGTGGCGGCCGCTGCGGCGCCGGTGTCGGCGGCGGGTCCTGCGGCGGCCGACGCGCTGGCGGCGGTGGCGGCGGTGGCAGTGGCGGCGGCGGCCGACGTGCTGGCGGCGGCCGACGTGCTGGCGGCGGCCGGCCACGCGCGCAAGTCGACGGTGGTGACGTCGCGCAGCAAACTTTCGTAGTCCTTTCAAGAAGTCCCTCTCAAAGTTTGATAAGAATATATTCCTCCCCCTTCTTCATTCTCTGCGACTCTCTTCTCCCATCAACCTTGTTGGATACACAACACTTCCGTCCTGTCAATGTAGCCCACGGTTTGTTTCGAACCCGACACGCAGTCGCGCCGACTTCCGCACGACCGCGGGTGCGTTCAGCAGATGTTTCTGCGACCACGCCTTGCGTATCTCCGCCTTCATCTGCGGTAGCTGTGCCTCCGTCACCTCCACCACCGGTTTCGACAAATCCGGCAGTTGCGTGCCTTCGATCGGCTCCGCCAGCAGCACACGGAATCCGTCCGTCGTGCTAGTCACGTCGATGATGATGCCATACATGCACGGCACCGCCAGGCCCTTGTGTAGCTCGCCCGCGACCGCCTCGGCCTTCACCTTCTTCTTCTTCTTCTTGGGCGCCGGCTCGCTGCCGTCGCTCGTGCCGTTGCCTTCACCGACCGCTGCCGGCTCCGAGAGCACCTTGTCCTGCTCGCGCTCGTACGCGAGCTCCTGTCGCAGCTTCTGCAGCACCGCCTCGCCACCAGTCACCTTTGAAAAAAGATGACTGGGATATGTTCCGCGACGCGGCTCCCGCGTCTCGAAATCCACCACCTGCAGTTGTCGGCGCAGCTTGTCGACCTTCTTCACGATCAGCGCGCGCGATCGGCGCATCTTCTGGTCCCACTTGCCGGCATTCTTGAACGGAACGTCGTCGAGCCAGACGACGTCGCCCTCCTTGAACTCCTTCTGCTTGACACCAGCTGCCTCCTGCTGCTGCTGTACCGCCTGATTGCGCCGCAGTCGTGACGCATTCGCGTCCGCCGACCACGTCGCCGTCTTCTTCTTGAGCTCCACCTGTTGCGCCGCGAAGCGCTGCTTGACTGACAGCTCCGGGTGTTGCTCCGCCAGCGTCACCTCCTTCTCGTACTGCACCTCGGCGCCGTGCACCACCGCCGGCGCAACTCCGAGCGCGAGCTCGAGCGGCGCAAAGCCGCCACGCGCCTTGCTCACGGCACAGAGCAGTCCAAACTGCGCCTGCGCTGCGAACCGCGTCCAATCCGCCCCGATCGGCGTAATTTTGCGCAGCGCGTCCTTGTAGAGCCCGATCTGGCGCTCGACCATGCCATTCCCTCTCGGGTTTCTCTGTGCCTTGGGCACGCGACGGATGCCGAACTCCTGCTCGAGCTTCGTCATCGCCTGGCCGATCAGCTCCTGGGCATTGTCCGTCTGCCACCAGGCCGGCGCCGGCCACCGCGACAGATACCCGCCTCGCAGCGCCTGCTCGACGTCCACGGCCGTGTGCTGATGCATCGGCGTGACCTCGAACACGCCGGTGTTGGCGTCCATCGTCATCAGCGCGAACTGGTACGGACCGGCATTGCGCAACTCGAAAACGTCGAGCTGCACCATGTCGAAACGCGCCCACGCCGTCGGATCCGTGCCATGGCTGCGATCAACGCGTCGCGGATCGACTCGTTGGCAGCTGAGACACGCCTCGATGACCTCGGTGGCCACCTTCCG
>JANMGB010000176.1:0-36483 GCA_031374415.1 Burkholderiales bacterium | reverse complement strand
AGCCCGACGGCAAGCGAGCCCATCTCGATGAGAAACCACCAACTGGAGAGCCGTGTGCGGGAGAACTGCACGCACGGTTCGGAGGGAGGGGAGGGTGAGAGCCCTTTCCTACCCCTATCAGCAGCCTGTGTACTTCGCCATCGGCCTCGCAACGATTCAACCTTTCAAATCCAATGAGACGGGGTACCAGGGTGGACCTTAAGCTTTACATGAGATACCTACTTCAAGGCAGGAAGGGAGTGCGCGCGGGCCTGTTGCGCCTCAGGCACCCTCCTGGATCCCCGCCTGCGCGGGGATGACGGGAGAAGGCGGGGATGACGGGAGAAGGTGGGGATGACGGGCGCAGGGGTTGGCCTCCCCCCATGTCATTCCCGCGCAGGCGGGAATCCAGCAGCCTGTGTACTTCGCCATCGGCCTCGCAACGATTCAACCTTTCAAATCCAATGAGACGGGGTACCAGGGTGGACCTCAAGCTTTACATGAGATATCTACCTCAAGTCTAAAAATACAAAAGCGCTCAAGGCCCTGACGGCCTTGAGCGCTTGAGTGTGGCAGCCAGCCTTGGCTGACCCATCAACCCATGTGCAAGCCGCCGTTCACTGAGAAGTCCGCACCCGTAGCAAAGCCGGATTCATCCGAGGCTACCCAGGACACGATCGAGGCGATGTCGTCAGGCGTACCCAATCGTTTGACTGGAATGCCCGCCACGATTTTTTCGAGCACGTCGGGCCGAATCGCCTTGACCATGTCGGTGGCGATATAGCCGGGGCTCACGGTGTTCACCGTGACACCCTTGTGAGCAACTTCTTGGGCCAAGGCCATGGTGAAACCATGCATACCCGCCTTCGCGGCCGAGTAGTTGGTTTGACCAAACTGGCCTTTTTCGCCATTGACCGACGAAATGTTGACAATGCGGCCCCAGCCCTTTTCGAGCATGTCATCAATCACTTGCTTTGTGACATTGAACAAGCTGGTGAGGTTGGTTTCGATCACCGCATCCCAATCGGCGCGGTTCATTTTGCGGAACATTCCGTCGCGCGTAATGCCAGCATTGTTGACCAGCACGTCGATCGAGCCATGCTCGGACTTGATCTTTTGGAAAGCCGCGACGGTGGAATCCCAGTCACCCACATTGCCCACGGACGCGTAGAACGTGTAGCCCAAAGCCTTTTGTTCATCGAGCCATTTTTGGAAGGGTCGGCTGGGGCCGCAACCGGCGATCACCTTGAAACCGTCGCGGTGTAAACGTTGGCACATGAAGGTACCAATGCCACCCATTCCCCCAGTCACGTAAGCGATTTTTTGTGTCATGTTGTCTCCGATGTTGTTGTGAGTTTGAAAGCTTTAGAGAGTCGCCGCTGAAGGCCCTTGCGTCAACCCGGGTTCGCCCGGGTTGAGGTGTCAGCGCTCGACCGTGAGGGCCACGCCCATGCCACCGCCAATGCACAAGGAGGCAATTCCTTTCTTGGCATTGCGGCGCTGCATTTCATGCAGCAAGGTCACCAAGATGCGACAGCCTGAGGCGCCAATCGGGTGGCCGATGGCAATGGCACCACCGTTGACGTTGACCTTCGAGGTATCCCAGCCCATTTCCTTGTGAACCGCACAGGCCTGGGCCGCAAAGGCTTCGTTGATCTCCAGCAGGTCGAGATCGGCAGCCTTCCAGCCCGCGCGCTCCAGCGCCTTGCGTGCGGCAGGCACGGGGCCCATGCCCATCAAGGCGGGGTCAAGGCCGGCGGTGGCGTAGCTGGCAATGCGTGCCAGAGGTTTGAGGCCCAGTTGCTCTGCCTTTTTGGCGGTCATGACCACCACAGCAGCCGCGCCGTCGTTCAAGCCTGAGGCGTTGCCAGCGGTCACACTGCCCGCCTTGTCAAAGGCGGGACGCAGGCCAGACAAGGTTGCTGCGTCGGTTTTGCGATTAATGAATTCGTCGGCCGAAAAAACGATGGGGTCGCCCTTGCGTTGGGGAATGCTGAACGGAACGATCTCGTCTTTGAACTTCCCGGCATCTTGCGCTGCCGCGGCCTTTTGCTGTGAGCTCAGGGCCAAAGCATCCTGGTCTTCGCGGCTGACGCTGTACTTTTTGGCGACATTTTCAGCCGTGATGCCCATGTGGTACTGGTTGTAGACATCCCACAGGCCATCCACAATCATGCTGTCGACCATTTTCCAGTCGCCCATGCGCTGACCATCGCGTGACCCCTGCAAGACGTGAGGTGACAGGCTCATGCTTTCCTGCCCACCGGCAATGACGATCTCGCTGTCACCGTCGCGCAAGGACTGCGCGGCCAGCATCACGGCCTTGAGCCCGGAGCCGCAAACTTTGTTGATTGTCATGGCGGTCACGCTGTGAGGCAAGCCGCCCTTGATCACCGACTGGCGGGCCGGATTTTGGCCCGCGCCAGCGGTCAACACCTGGCCCAAGATGACCTCGCTGATTTGGTCCCCGGTCAGTTTCGTGCGTGCAAGCAGGTCCGCAATGACGGCCGCACCGAGGTCGCTGGCGGGGGTTTTGGCAAGGCTGCCACCGAATTTGCCCACGGCAGTGCGAGAAGCGGCAACGATCACGATGTCTGTCATTTTTTGGTCTCCATAGGGTTGTGAATTGAGCCGGGCTTGTCGATCAAGCCTTGGCTTTGACGTACCGACCCGGTGCGGGCTCGATCACTGAGTACTGCCGATTTCCGTAGGTCTTGGGCGCCGCAATTTGTTTGCCCGAATGCGCCACCAGCCATTGTGCCCAGTCGGTCCACCAACTGCCAGGGTGTTCGCTGGCTTTTTTGAACCACGCGCCGGCTTGCGAGGGCAAGACTTTTGAGCCGCCAATCCAGTGACTTCGCTTGTTTTTGGCCGGCGGATTAATGACGCCAGCAATGTGCCCGGAAGCCCCCAGCACAAAACGTTTCTGACCCGTCAGCAAGTGCGCGGTGCGGTAGGCACTTTCCCAAGGAACGATGTGATCCTCTTTGGAGGCGTAGATGTAGGCCGGCGACTTGATTTGGCGCAGATCAATCGGCTGGCCACACAAGCGCAGTTTGCCGGGGTGGACGAGGTTGTTCTCGAGGTAGGTATTGCGCAAGTACCAGCAATACATGGGGCCCGGCAGATTGGTGCTGTCGTTGTTCCAGTACAGCAGGTCAAAGGGTGGCGGCGTCTGGCCCTTGAGGTAGTTGCCGACAACGTAGTTCCAGACCAGGTCGTTGGGACGCAAAAAGCTGAAGATGGACGCCAGCTCTTGCCCTTTGAGCAGCCCCCCTCCAGGATGGTCGGGGCCGATGGTGGCCTCGCGCATCTTGACCATGGCCTCGTCAACAAACAGGTCGAGCACACCGGTGTCGCTGAAGTCCAGGAAAGTGGTCAGTAGGGTGACGCTGGCCGCGGCTTGCTCGCCCTGGGCCGCCAGGACGGCCAAAGCCGTGGCCAGCAAGGTGCCACCCACGCAAAACCCCAAGGTGTTGATTGCAGGTTGGCGGGTGACTTCTTGGACGACGCGAATGGCGCGGATCACCGCGTCTTGAAGGTATTGATCCCAGGTCGCCTGAGCCAAACTTTCATCCGCGTTGCGCCAGCTGATGACGAACACCCGATGCCCCTGCTCCACGGCATAGCGAATCAGCGAGTTGCCGGGTTGCAGGTCAAGGATGTAGTACTTGTTGATACAGGGGGGCACAAACAACAAGGGAAGTTCGAAGACCTTGCCCGTCAAAGGCTTGTACTCGAGCAACTGGAAGAGCTCGTTTTCAAAGATCACGGCCCCTTCGCTGGTTGCGACATTGCGACCGACTTCAAACAAGCTCTCGTCGGTCTGTGAGACATGCCCTTGTCGCAGGTCGTGCAACAGGCTACGCAGGCCCTGGGCCAAGCTCTCGCCTTGGGTTTCAAGGGCCAGGCGCTGGGCCTCAGGGTTGAGTGCCAAGTAGTTGCTCGGCGCCGTGGCGTCCACCCACTGCTGCACGGCAAAGCGAATGCGCTGACGCACCTTCTCATCGCCTTCCAATTGATCGGCCATCTGCACCAAGGTGCGTGCGTTCAGGAGGTACATCCGGGCGGTGAAGGCCGCCATCGGGTTGTCGGCCCAGTCGTTGGCCGCAAACCGACGATCATCAATCACGGGCTTGGGCAGTGGGTTCTTGCTGGCCTCCGGCGGCTGCAAGCGTTGCAGGGTTTCGTTCCAAAGGGCGGTGGCTTGTGCCACATACTGCGTCTGCAGCTCACCCATCAATGACACGGGCAAGCTGATGGAGGTGGCGGTTTTGATGGCCTCGCTCCACCCAGCTCCCAGAATTTCGGCGGTAGGCTGGAGCCCGCAGGGCAAGACTTGGGAAGGTTCAACCCCTCCCGAGGGGGTGTCGTTGGGCAGTTTCACTGTTTTCCTAAGGCGCAGATCCGCTCTGGAGCGGGTGGCAAATCATCATTTTTCAAATTATAGAATCACTTCTCAGAATACGACATGCATTTATTGATCATTGCGTGGGTTTATGTCGTCTTGATGATGGCGATCTCGGAAGCCACCAGCACGCAGGGCACGGTGTTGGGCGCCCTGTTCACTTTTTTGTTGTATGGCGTGTTGCCCTTGTCGATCTTGTTGTACCTCATGCGCACACCCGCACGACGCGCGAAGCGTCGCGCACAAGAGCAAGATCAAGCACAAGAGCAAGCCTTACCGGAAGCGGCAGAGGCTGTCCCGGAGGTGTCAGGTGTTCTCACCGACACGCCAGATGGCAGCGCCCAGGCGGCCCGTGATGCCGTCCCGACGGAACGAAAAGAACCTTGAGCGGTCTTCGACGGTGCACCATCCGCCACCATGCAAAGCTGACGGGGCCATGCCGGCCGTTTGCAGACGCCAACGTGCCAGCCCTGGCAAGTCAGCAAGATATTTTTGCGGTTGGGTGCCGGCGCGAAAGCAATGCGCGGGCGCCAAACTGAACGCCTCCCTCACATCCATGCCGACTTCAAACTGACGTGGGCCGATGCAGGGCCCCAGCCACGCTTGGACTTGCGCAGGCGAGCACTGGGCCAGTGTGCAGATTTGGGTGAGTGTGGCTTCGAGCACGCCCGCTGCCAGGCCACGCCAGCCGGCGTGGGCAGCACCGACAGCCACGCCACTTGGGGCGCTGAAGAGCACCGCCAGGCAGTCTGCAACTTGCACCAAACAAGCGATTCCGCCCTCGGTGCAGACCGCCGCGTCGGCCTCCAAAGCAGGGTCATCGGCGGATCGATCAAGATCCGCAGACGTGAGTCTGAGCACCCGTATGCCGTGAACTTGTTTGAGAAAGACCGGCGTGGCCCCCTGCAATGCGTCAGTGAACCTTTGGCGATTGATTGCCACTGCAGCGGCCTCATCGCCGACGGCCAGCCCCAAGTTGAGCGACTCAAACGGAGCTTGACTGCAACCACCCAGGCGGGTGGACATCCAAGCCCCGACGTGGCTGACCGGCCATTGCGGGGCCCAACCCGCTGACTCAGACGCCCCTCGGCCCTGCATCAATTCAGCGCGGGGGCGTCTGCTGCAACGACGTCCACCGCGAGGGTGCCGACGCCTTCAATGCGTGCGCTCATTCGTTGACCCACCTTCACGGCAGCCACCCCCGCAGGGGTGCCCGTAAAGATCAGGTCGCCCGGGGCCAACGTCCAGGCAGACGACACCTGGGCGATGATCTCGGGCACGCTCCAAATCATCTGGCCCAAGGTGCCGCGCTGACGCAATTCGCAATCGACCTCCAAGGCGATCTCGCTGCCGCTGTGCCACTGGCAATGCGCCAGCGGAACGATGGGCCCCAAGGGCGCCGATTGCTCGAAGCCCTTGCTGATGCACCAGGGGCGCCCTTGCTTCTTCATTTCGTTTTGCAAATCGCGTCGTGTCATGTCAAGGCCGACGGCATAGCCCCACACATGGGCCATGGCATCTGCTGCGGCGATGCCCGCTCCGCCGACGCCGATGGCAATGACCAACTCGACTTCGTGATGAAGGTCTGCTGTCAGGCTGGGGTAGCGCATGCGACCAACCGCACCTTCGTGCACGGGCACCACCGCATCGGCAGGTTTCATGAAAAAGAAGGGAGCTTCGCGGCCAGAGTGCCCCATCTCCACAGCGTGCTCAGCATAGTTGCGACCGACACAGTAAATGCGGTGCACAGGAAAGCTGCCTTCAGAATTTGTCACGGGGACAGCGGGCAACACAGGAGGCGTGAAAACGAAGTTCATGGCATGTACCTTGTTCTTGTCAGGTCAACTGCAGCGGGCATGATGCCATGCACCGCCCTGCCCCGCATTCACGCCGCTACACTTGGTGTGCGCCACGAACATCACCACGCCAACGTTGCCCTGCACAAACCACATCACACGGACTCCTCACGACAGTCCTTTGAGACGGTCCACTCCGCCACGCGATCAACGAATTGGAAGTAACTGAATGACTCCTCTTTCGCGCCGCATCCATCACTGCAGGGCTTGCGGAACCCAGGTGGTTTATCGCGTTCCGCCGGATGACAATCGTGAGCGGGCCTCTTGCCCGGCCTGCGGGACCATCCATTACGAAAACCCCTTGGCAGTGGTGGGCACTTTGCCTGTGTGGGGCACGCAGGTGTTGCTGTGTCGGCGAAATATTGAGCCACGCTATGGCCTGTGGACCTTGCCAGGTGGCTTTTTGGAACTGGGTGAAAGCACCGCACAAGGCGCCCTGCGTGAAACCCAGGAAGAGGCCGGTGCAGACGTTGAGTTGCAAGCGCTGTACACCGTGTTGAACGTGGTGCGCGTGGGGCAGCTGCACCTGTATTACCGAGCCCGCATGATTCACACGGCGCTGGCTCCAGGGCCCGAAACGATTGAGGCGAGACTGTTTGAAGAGCAGGACATCCCCTGGGATGAATTGGCGTTCGAGACCGTGCGAGCCACCTTGCGACGCTTTTATGAGGACCGTCAGCGTGGGGTGTTTTTGGTGCATTGTGCGGACATCGACTAGCGCATGCCGCGACGCAGTTCACGACTCTTCTATTCCTGACGGCCATGACCATTGACATCCCCCAGCCCATATCAGCACGTTTGCGTGAAGACCTGATTCGCCCTGACCCGCTGTTGGATTGTTTGCTTGAAGTCTGCAAGCTGCATGGCATCACAGCGTCACGCGCTTCGCTGGCTGCAGGCTTGCCACTTGGCGACCAAGCGCTGAGTTTGCCCTTGGTTGAGCGGGCGGCGGCACGTGCAGGGTTGGCAACACGGGTGCAACGCCTTGCTTTAGACCAGCTCGATGTGCACGCTCTACCGGCCATCTTGCTGCTCAAAGATCAGCAAGCGATGGTGCTGCTGGGATGGGACGACACCGACCGCGCGCGGGTGCTGTCGCCTCAAACGGGCCAAGGGTCGGTGCGCTGGTCGCGCGCCGACTTGGAAGCGGCCTACACCGGCGTGGTGCTGTTTGCACGACCCCATTTTCGGTTTGACGCGCGCACCCCGGTGGTTCGGGCGCCCACCTCACAGCATTGGTTCTGGTCGAGCGTGCTCAAGCAACGCTTTGTATATCGGGATATTTTGTGGGCGGCCCTGTTGATCAATCTTTTTGCCATGGCCCTGCCCTTGTTCACGATGAACGTGTACGACCGCGTGGTTCCCAACCATGCCTTGGAGACGCTCTGGGCGCTCTCGTTGGGGGTGTTGTTGGTGATGTTGGCAGACCTGTTCATGCGACTGTTGCGGGGACGTTTTGTGGATGAGGCCAGCGCGCGCATCGACGTCGAGATCTCCGCCACCTTGATGGACAAGGTCTTGGGCATGCGGCTGGCCCACCGCCCTGAATCAGTGGGCGCATTCGCTGCCAATTTGCGCGGCTTTGAGCAGGTGCGTGACTTCATCGCGGCCAGTACCGTGACCGCTTTGATCGATCTGCCCTTCGCTTTGCTTTTCGTGGTGGTCGTGGCCTGGATTTCACCTTGGCTGGCGTTGCCTGTGATTTTGGCTTTTGGGCTGATTTTGCTGGGGGGTGGGTTGATGCAGCACCAGCTGCACAGCCTGTCTGAGGCGACCTACAAGGCCGGCGCCTTGCGCAACGCCACCTTGGTGGAAAGCCTGACGGCCATCGAGACCATCAAAACCCAAGGGGCCGAAGGCGTGATCCAAGCCAAGTGGGAGCGCGCCAACACCTACTTGGCGCAGATGGGCGTCAAGATGCGCGGTATTTCATCGGGCGCGCAGTACGCCACAAATTTCATCAGCCAGGCCGTCACGGTCACTGTCGTGATTGTCGGCGTGTACCTGATTGGGCAGCGCGAGCTGAGCATGGGTGCGCTCATTGCCTGCAGCATGTTGTCATCAAGGGCATTGGCCCCTGCCGGCCAAGTGGTCGGCTTGCTCATGCAGTACCAAGGGGCACGCACGGCATTGCAGTCGCTGGACCACGTCATGGACAAGCCGGTCGAGCGCCCCACGGGCAACAACTTCGTTCACCGCTCGCAGCTCAAAGGCGATATTGAATTCCGCAACGTCAAATTCAGCTATCCGCAGCGCCAAGACAGCGCCTTGGAAGGGCTGAGTTTCAAGATCAACGCTGGCGAAAAGGTGGCCTTGATGGGCCGCGTGGGGTCGGGAAAATCCACCATCCAGCGGTTAATGTTGGGTTTGTATCAACCCACCGACGGTGCTGTTCTGGTGGACGGAATTGACCTCAGACAGCTCGACCCGGCCGACTTGCGCCGCAATGTGGCCTGTGTCTCGCAAGATGTGAGTTTGTTGTACGGCTCCCTGCGCGACAACATCACGCTCGGCATGCCCTATGCCGATGATGCCGCGGTGTTGGCGGCCGCTGAGGTCGCTGGCTTGAGTGAGTTTGTGAACCGCCACCCGCGAGGGTTTGATTTATTGGTGGGCGAGCGCGGTGAATCCCTGTCGGGGGGGCAACGTCAGTGTGTGGGCTTGGCACGCGCGGTGTTGCAGAACTCGCCCATTTTGCTGCTTGACGAGCCGACCAGTGCCATGG
This sequence comes from Burkholderiales bacterium, assembly GCA_031374415.1. Classification (GTDB taxonomy): domain Bacteria; phylum Pseudomonadota; class Gammaproteobacteria; order Burkholderiales; family Burkholderiaceae_C; genus CANHBY01. Next base: position 27,515 of record JANMGB010000176.1, on the reverse strand, counting down.
ATTTTTCGACCGAAGCGATGATCAACACGCGGATTCAGGCGTTTGCGCAAGACAAGACCGTGGTGCTGGTGACGCACCGCACCTCCCTGTTGTCGATGGTGACCCGCGTGATTGTGGTGGACGGTGGAAAAATTGTGGCCGATGGGCCACGTGAGCAAATCATGAGCGCCTTGGCCAGTGGCCGCGTGGCGAAGGCAGCATGAAGCCCCTCAGAGCACCTCAGTCAGCCCGTGTTGCGGTACCGGACGTGGTGCCACCGACGGTCGAACAATTGGGGTATGCCAGCTTCGAGCAACAAGTTGATGCGGTGATGTCGCGCCAACGCACGCAGCGCGCTCAATGGATCGTTCGCACAGCGGTGGTCGTGGTGGTGCTGTTGCTGGGATGGGCAGCGTTGGCCAAAGTAGACGAGGTCACCCGAGGCGATGGCAAGGTGATTCCCTCGAAGCAGCTTCAAGTGGTCCAGAGCCTGGATGGCGGCGTGGTGTCGGCCATCCAGGTGCGTGAGGGAGAGGTGGTGGAGGTGGGTCAATTGCTGCTCAAGATTGACGAGACGCGGGCCACCTCGGGCGTGCGTGAAAGCGCCGCCCAAGGTTTTGCGCTCAGGGCCAGACAGGCACGCTTGCGTGCGTTGGCAGAAGGCACTGCGTTCATGCCACCCACAACCAGCGCCAAAGATGTGGACGAGCAGCGCATCGCCGACGAAGAAAAGCTCCTCTACCAAGACCGCCAGTCTGAGTTAACGACCTTGCTGGCCATCAATCAACAACAGCTGCAACAACGCCAACAGGAGCTCTCCGAGATGCGCGCGCGCAAAGCGGCCGCTGATCGTGCGATCGCCTTGAGCCAGCAGGAGATCAGCAGAACCCGCCCCTTGTTGGCCACCGGGGCGGTGTCGGAGGTTGACATTCTTCGCTTAGAGCGCGAAATTTCGCGCAGCAGGGGCGAGTCGGAGCAGGCCGATGCGCAAATCAACCGGGTGCTTGCGGCCATCGGTGAGGCGCAGCGCAAAAGCCAAGAAACCGAATTGATGTTTCGCAACGAGGCCCGCAAAGAGCTGGCCGAGGTCATGGGCAAGCTCAACGCCCTGACCGAAGGGGCTGTCGCGCTGGCAGACAAGGTTGACAAATCACAGGTGAAAAGCCCTGTGCGCGGACGTGTGCAACGCTTGTTGGCCAACACGGTAGGCGGCGTGGTGCAGCCCGGGAAAGACTTGGTTGAAATCGTGCCCCTGGACGACGCCTTGGTGTTGGAGGCGAAGGTCCAGCCCAAGGACGTCGCATTCATCTATCCGGGGCAGTTGGCGACGGTCAAGTTCACCGCCTTCGACTTTGCGATCTACGGCGGCCTGAGCGCCAAGGTCGAGAACATCAGCCCTGACACTGTGGTCGATGAAAAAGGCAATGCCTTCTACTTAGTTCGCGTGCGCACGACCGTGGCGCACTTCAATGAAAAGCTGCCCATCATTCCTGGCATGACGGCCGAGGTCGACATCCTGACGGGTCGCAAGACAGTGATGTCCTACTTGCTCAAACCTGTCCTTAAAGCACGGGCCTATGCCCTGAGTGAGCGTTGACGGCGAGTCAACCGAAGATGTAGAGTTCACAGTGGTCGGGCATCAAGATCGTCCAACAGATGCCGATAAGGGCTGTACAGAATTGCTTTTCCTGTTAGTTTTTCATTCAACGCTGTCCACCTGCACTTAAGGAAACAACATGAAAGTCTCCGCACTCGCCTTGGCCATCTCTTTTTGCATGCTAGGCAACGCCTATGCCTACGACCCCAAGGCCACGATCGCTGACCTGGACGCCCGTTTGACCAAGATTGGTGCGCCAAAAATTGAAGGCACCGACAAGTTGGACGACAAAACCGTTCCGGTTCTTTTCTTCGGCCCGCGCAAAATCAACAAAAACTTCGACGTGGTTGACGAGATTCGCAAAGCTCATAGCGCGACCGCCACGGTTTTTGTCAAAGACGGCGAAGAGTTCGTGCGGGTCAGCACCAATGTACTCACACCTGAGGGAAAACGGGGCGTGGGTACGCAACTCGCACGCAACAAGGCCTATGAATCACTCGTCAAAGGCGAGCAATTTTGTGGCGCGATTGATGTGCTGGGCTCCGCATTTGATGCGTGCTACAACCCTTTGAAAGATGGTTCTGGCAAGGTCATTGGCGCCACCTACATTGGCCACAAGAAGTAGCCCAGAGGGTCTGTGATGAGCTCGCCTCGCATTTTTGATGCCTTGAGTCGCTGGCGGCTGAGTCGCCAGCTGTACGGTGGATTTTTGATCGTATTGGCATTGACGGCCTGCATTGCCGTGATGGCGTTGTACAGCCTGGAGCGCGCCAATGCACAGGCCGAGCTACTGGCAAACAAGTGGCTCCAAGGTGTGGGGCAGTTGGCCCTTGCCAAAGCAGCCGTGCTGGAGGCGCGTAGCTTCGAGGTCAAGCACAGCCGCTCCGACGATGCCAGCTACCACGTAGAGTACGAAGAGAAAATGAGCGAAGCGGGCAGGACCATCAGCAGCGTCATGGCCAGCTACTCAGGTTTGATTCGTGGCGATGCCGAGCGGGCGTTGTATGAAACGTTTAACAAAAACTGGACGGCCTACCAGCAAGCACAGCAAAAAGTCATCGCGCTCGGCAAAGGAAAGAAGCAGCAAGACGCAGCGGACATCAGCGATGGCTTGGCCAGTACCGCGACCGATGAAGTGACAAACTCATTGGAGAAACTGAGCGCCTACAACTTCGACGGGGGGAAGAATGCAGCCTTAGCGTCCCAACTCCTCTATGCCCGAACCCTGGTGGCGATGTCGGGTGTGATCGCTGCAGTGTTCGTTCTGGGCATGGGGATTGCCTACGTCATCAACCGGTCAATCGCCCAACCCATCCAGCGCGCGGTGAATGTGGCCCGCGCGGTGGCCGCAGGCGACTTGACGGTGGCGCTTGAAACCAAGGGCAACAACGAAACAGCCCAGCTGTTGACGGCGTTGAAGGACATGCAAGTCAGTTTGACCGAGGTGGTTGGGCATGTCCGCCAAAACGCGGACGCAGTGGCCTCGGCCAGCGCTCAGATTTTCCAAGGCAACCAAAACCTCAGTGAGCGCACCGAAAAACAAGCCTCTTCGCTGCAGGAAACTACAGCGTCCATGGAGCAGCTGGGTACCGCCGTGGCACAAAATGCCACCAGCGCAGCACAGGCCAACCAACTGGCCTTGAACGCATCTCATGTGGCGAGCCAAGGGGGTGACGTGATGGGTCAAGTCGTCGAAACGATGAAGGGCATCAACGACTCTTCCAAAAAGATTGCGGACATCATCGGCGTGATTGATGGCATTGCTTTTCAAACGAACATTTTGGCGCTCAACGCCGCGGTAGAAGCCGCACGCGCGGGCGAACAGGGCCGTGGTTTCGCGGTGGTGGCCAGTGAAGTGCGCAGCTTGGCCGGACGCAGTGCAGATGCCGCCAAGGAAATCAAAGCGTTGATCGCTGCCAGCCTGGAACGTGTCGAAAAAGGCACCGAACTGGTTGACCAGGCCGGCGAGACCATGAGCGAAGTCGTTCAATCCATTAAGCGCGTGACGGACATCATGGGCGAAATCAGCAGCGCGAGCAGTGAACAAAGTTCAGGTGTCGCAAGGATGGGGTGGGTCATGGGGCAAATGGATCAAGCAACTCAACAAAACGCTGCATTGGTCGAAGAATCGGCCGCTGCTTCCGACAGCCTGAGCACCCAGGCACAGCAATTGGTCGAGTCCGTGTCGATTTTTAAGCTCAAAACAGGCGCCTGAGGGGGTTGACCCGATGGAGGCATCGCTGGGTTAAAGTCCCCGCCGTCTCAGGCGCAAAGCGTTCGAGATGACCGACACCGAGCTCAGACTCATGGCCAGCGCGGCGATCATCGGCGACAGCAGCCAGCCAGTGAACGGAAACAGCACGCCGGCCGCCAACGGAATGCATAGCGCGTTGTAGACGAACGCGAAGCCGAGGTTTTGTTTCATGTTCGCGACCGTCTCGTTCGAAATGATGCGAGCGGTGGCGATGCCCCGCAGGTCGCCTTTGACCAGGGTGACCTGGGCGCTGTTCATCGCCACGTCTGTGCCGGTTCCCATCGCCACGCCCACGTCGGCCCGTGCCAACGCTGGGGCATCGTTGATGCCGTCGCCGGCCATGGCGACCACCCGACCTTCGCGCTGCAGACGCTCGACGAGTGCGAGCTTGTCGGCAGGTTTCACTTCGCCGTGCACCTCATCGATGCCGAGTCGGGCCGCAATGGCTTTGGCCGTCGTCAAGCCATCGCCGGTGGCCATGATCACGCGCATGCCCGTGGACCGCAAGGTCGCCAGCGCATCAGTGGTGCTGTCTTTGAGGGGGTCGGAAACAGCCAACAGGCCCGCCAGCGCCCCGTCGACAGCCAGGAACATCACGCTGGCCCCTTCAGCGCGCAAGGCTTCGGCTTGCGCAGTCAAAACTTCGACCGGGATACCAACTTGATTCATGAGTGCGGTGTTGCCCAGCGCCAGGGATTTGCCGCTCACCTTGCCGCGCACGCCAATGCCACTGCTCGACTCAAACTCTTGCGGCTTGTCAAGCACGAGCCCTTGCTCGCGGGCGGCGTTGTTGATGGCATCGGCCAGAGGATGCTCGCTGCCTTGATCCAGACTGGCCGCCAGACGCAGCACCTCGTCCGCTGCGAAGCCCGGTGCTGGCACGCATCGGTCGAATCGCGGCCGGCCCTGAGTCAGGGTTCCGGTCTTGTCCACGATCAAGGTGTCGACCTTGCGGAAATTTTCGATGGCCGCCGCATCGCGGAAGAGCACGCCTTGCGTCGCCGCCTTGCCAGTGGCGACCATGATGGACATGGGCGTCGCCAGGCCCAGCGCACAGGGGCAGGCAATGATGAGCACGGCCACCGCATTGATCAGCCCGTAGACCCAACTCGGCTCGGGCCCGAACAGCCCCCAAAGCACGAATGTCAGCAGCGCGATGGCGACGACGGTGCCGACAAAATAGCCAGCCACCTCGTCGGCCATGCGCTGCATCGGGGCCTTGGACCGCTGCGCCTGCATCACCATCTGCACAATGCCCGCGAGCACGGTCTGCGAACCCACTTTCTCCGAGCGGATCACCAGCGCACCATTCGTGTTGAGCGTCGCGCCGATCACTTTGTCGCCGATGCGCTTGGTGACTGGGACGGGCTCGCCAGTCAGCATGGACTCATTCACCGCGCTGCTGCCCTCGATGACGACACCATCGACAGGCACTTTCTCGCCGGGGCGTACGCGCAGCGAATCGCCGACATGGACGTGTGTCAGCGGCACGTCCTCTTCTGAGCCATCGGCGTTGATGCGGCGGGCCGTCTTGGGTGCCAGGCCCAATAGGGACTTGATCGCCGCCGAAGTCTGCGAACGCGCCTTGAGTTCAAGCAACTGGCCGAGCAAGGTCAGCGAAATGATCACCGCTGCAGCCTCGAAGTAGACCGACACCCGGCCCATCGAGACGAACGACGCCGGAAACACGCCCGGCGCCACCGTGGCGACGACGCTGTAGACAAACGCCGCCGACGTGCCCAGACCGATCAGCGTCCACATGTTCGGGCTGCGACGGGCCACCGACTGCACGGCCCGCGTGAAGAATGGCCAGCCTGCCCAAAGGACGATAGGCAGCGTGAGCACGAGTTCGATCCAGCTCTGGGTGGCCATCTCGAACCACTGCAATCGGTGGCCTGCCATGGCGAGCGCGGCCACGACGATGGTCAGCGGGAGCGTCCAGACGAAGCGACGCCGAAAATCAATCAGTTCGGGATTCTCTCCCTCGTCGAGCTGGGGCATTTCAGGCTCCAGCGCCATGCCGCATTTCGGGCAGGCGCCGGGATGATCCTGTCGCACTTCGGGGTGCATCGGGCAGATGTAGACCGCGCCGGCGACCGCCACCCTGGTCGGCGCTGTGTCAGGGGCCGATCCGCATGGATACTTGGCTGGGTCGGCTGCGAACTTGGACTGACATCCTGCGCTGCAGAAGAAAACCGACTTGCCGCCATGCTTTAGAACGTGCGGGGATTGCGCCTTGACGGTCATGCCGCAGACGGGGTCTTTTAACTCAAGCGTGGCTGGCGGCAAGGTGCGTTCGTGGAGGGCGTGGCCCTCGCTGGCTTGGGACGTGTTCATCTGCGCAGTTGTACTCCTCCTTTGCAGCCCGATGGCGGTTGTTGGCATTCCTCAAAGTAAAAAAAAATGCAGCCAGCGTTGTGACGTACGCCAACGCACAGACGGATCAGCCTCACGCGCGCAAGCTGCTCGGGTGATCGATGTGTCCCTTCTGGTTCGCCCGCAAAGGTATCTCACAGGGGTTCATTCGCTCTGAATCGCATGAGCGCTATGCAGGTCTGACTTTGGAGAAAAGAACATGCGAAAACCAGTGACCGCCCTGACCCTCACTGCTGCGTTGACCCTCACCGGCTGCGGCTACAACACATTTCAGACCACCGACGAGCAAGTCAAGGCGAGCTGGTCCGAGGTCATCAACCAATACCAGCGCCGAGCCGACCTGGTGCCCAACCTCGTGGCCACAGTCAAGGGCGAGGCAAAGTTTGAGCAAGACACGCTGACCAAGGTGATCGAGGCGCGCTCCAAGGCAACGTCCATCCAAGCCACACCGGAGCTGGTCAACGATCCCGCAGCGTTCCAGAAGTTCCAGGCCGCCCAAGGCGAACTGACGGGAGCGCTGTCGAGGTTGATGGTCGTCTCAGAGAACTACCCGAACCTGCGTGCGAACCAGGGATTCCGCGATCTGTCGACGCAGTTGGAAGGTACCGAAAACCGCATCACGGTGGCGCGCAATCGCTACATCAAGTCAGTACAGGACTACAACGTGACGGTGCGGTCCTTCCCGTCCAACCTGACAGCCATGGTGATGGGCTACAAGGAGAAGGCCAGCTTCGCGGTCGAGAACGAAGGGGAGATCTCGAAGCCGCCGAGTGTGGGGTTCGATGTGGCCCCTGCCAAACCTGCCGACACAGCGTCCGGGACAGTCAAGTGATCACATGCGGGACGATGCGCGGCATTGGCAGCGCACTGGTTCTGACATGGGCGCTCGGCTGGTCCGGCCTTGCCGCGGCTCAAGTGCCGGTTCCCAATCTGACGGGGCACGTGACCGACCAGACCGGAACACTGACCGCCGAGCAGAAGGCCACCCTGGAACAAACGCTGACCGCATTCGAGGCCAGGAAAGGCAGTCAACTCGCTGTGCTGATGGTCGCGTCGACGGCGCCAGAGGAGGTCGAGCAATTCGCTCTTCGGGTGGCAGAGAAATGGGCGCTCGGCCGACGACGAATCGATGACGGGGCCGTCTTGGTCATCGCGAAGGACGACCGCGCCGTTCGTATCGAGGTGGGATACGGACTGGAAGGGGCGCTCAACGACCTCACCAGCCAACGCATCATCAGCGAGACCATCCTGCCGCGATTCAAGGCGCAGAATTTTTATGAAGGCATCGCGGCTGGAATCGGGCAGATGATCAGCGTCGTGGACGGTGAGCCCCTGCCGGAGCCGAGCAACGCACCCACCAGGGGCATCGACAGTGTGCAGCGTTACGCGCCTGTGCTCTTCATTCTTGCCCTCGCTGTGGGCGGCGTCCTGCGCGCCGTGCTTGGCAAGGTGCCTGGTTCATTGCTCACGGGGGGAGTGGTCGCCGTGATCGCGTGGTTCGTCGTCGGTGCTGTGTCGGTGGCCCTGGGCGCCGGTGTGATCGCGTTGTTCGTGACGCTGCTCGGTGGCGTGATGGGCGGACGCGGGGTGGGAGGTTTGGGCGGCTACTACGGCGGAGGCGGTCGAGGAGGCGGTGGTGGATTCAGCGGCGGCGGTGGTGGCTTCGGTGGCGGCGGTGCCTCGGGAAGGTGGTAACAATGAAGACGCAACGCATCTTGATGCATTTGCTGACAACGCGCGGCCACGTCACTCGGGCTTTTCCCCATCACGCGCTCAACGCGATCGAGAAGGCGATCAAGGCCAGCGAGAGCGCCCATTCGGGCGAGATACGGTTCGTGGTCGAGGGCGCACTAGACGGCATGGCACTGTTCAATGGGCAATCCCCCAAAGATCGGGCAATCGAACTTTTTTCACAACTTCGCGTGTGGGACACCCAGCACAACAGCGGCTTGCTGATCTATCTGTTGCTCGCTGATCACGCCGTGGAGATCGTGGCGGACCGCGGCATCCATGCCAAAGTCGGCGCCGAAGAGTGGCAAAAAATATGCCGTCAAATGGAAGCAGCGTTCAGGCAGTCGGACTATGAGGGCGGCGTGCTCAGTGGCGTGCAGGCCGCGACACGGCATCTCGCGACGCACTTTCCAGCCCATGGTCACGCGAATGAACTGCAAGACAGGCCGGTGATTCTTTGATGAGAACAGATGGCGCATGGGCAGGCTGAGCGTGCAGGGATGGAGCGCGCGCGGGGGTAACGCGCCCGAGGCACCATCCTGGATCCCCGCCTGCGCGGGGATGACGGGCGAGGGGTTTGGCATCCCCCCATGTCATTCCCGCGCAGGCGGGAATCCAGCAGCCTGTGTACTTCGCCATAGCCTCTCAACAACTCAACAACTCAAATCGACTGAGACGGCGTGCTTGAAAGACTGCTCCGACAGTCTCCTAGAAATGGCGCTTGACGCCAAAACCTTCGAGCACCCAACTCCACCTCAGCGATCAACGATCCGGTTCATCAGGGCGGGGCGTCCCACGAGTACGTCCTGGCCTGCAGGGATGACCCCACCCTTGCTGAGCTCAGGACCGTTGGCCTGGGCCGCTGCGCGCACAAACACAGGCGGGGGCGCAGGGCACAACCCCGTGCTGCGGTATTGCAAAGCGGCCGCCAAACGCGCTTCAGCGGCATCACCAAGGGGCTGAGTAAAGTCATCTGCCACGGAACATCCGGGCAACACGGCGTCTGCTGCCACGCCAGTGGGTATCGCGGCATTTTGTGGATAAAAGCCCCGGTCGTACTCACCAAATCCCCGCGCGTTGACCGTTTTCAATTGGATCGAAAAATAAGTGGTTCCGCAATTGTCCGCGGGGTAAAAACCATGCGGCTTGCCGCACGTAGGCGAGCCAATTTGGATGACTTGCACCCCCACGCCGCGCAAACCGTTGATGATGGCTTCGCTGGCTGAGCACGTGCCCGAACCGGTGAGCACAAACACCCTCGGCAGGTTGAGCGTCGGCAATGTGGCGCCCGTGCGCTGGTCTGTGGAGAAAAACGGCGTGGGCTGGTTGGGCCTGCCGGTCACGGGGTTGATGGTGGGGTGTTTGTCGTTGAACTGAGAGGTCTCGAAGGTTTGACCCGCTGTGCGACCGGGGCCCGCCACCATGTAAGCCAACTCACTCGCAATGCTCAGCAAGCCGCCCCCGTTATAACGAATATCCAAGACCAGGTCACTGACCCGCGCTGCCTGCAGTTGTGAGATGGCCGTGATCAACGCGGGCTCTGCCGTGGCAATATGCTCGTTGAATTGAAGGTAGCCCACACCACCCGTCAACGTGCGCACGCCCTGAACCGGTGCCGAGGTGATATTGGCGGCAGTCAAAGTGATGGTGCGGCTGGCGGTAGCCCCGGGCTCCTGAACGACAAACTGGTGGCTTTCACCTGCCCTGGCGGGAAACAAGCCCGCATTGATTGCGTCGACCCCCGCGGAGGATGTCTCATTGACCAGGTCAACGCCATCCACACGCAACACTCGCGTGCCACGCCGCAAGGGGGGATTGAGCAATGTCGCTGGTGAGTTGGGCTCGGTATAGGCCACCACCACATTGCGCGGTGGCGTGCTGTTCACAACAGCCCACGTCGCGCCAAAGGCCACATCGACCCCGGCAGTGGACAAGGCATTCCAATCGGGCGTTGGATAGGTGAAGTGAAAGCGATCCTTGGGCACCCCACCTATGAGTTGGTTGGTTTTGAGGGTGGCGAAATAGTCAATCGCGGTGGCAAAGCCCGCGGGATCGCGATACTCCACTTCCGAGTACCAAAGATAGGTGTCGCGCGTCCAGGCGGCAAGCCATTTCTGTTCGTCCAACACACGGCCGGGGCGATCCGGGTAGGGTCTGGCAGTCAAAGGGTCTGTGCCAGTTCGAGGGGCCGCGCAGACTTGCGCAAGTGCCGCTGGTGGCTGCGACCCAGAGACATTGCTGTTGCTGGGGGCACCGCCACCGCCACCACCACCACAAGCGGCTACCAGCGCCAACAGTGTGGCGTTAGCGAGCAGTGAGGCCGCGCGCTGAGTCGAAGTCAGGTACGTCATAAGTACAACCGAAAAGAGCGCGGATGCGAGCACACCGCGTTGAGAAAAACTTGCCCGTCAAAGGCCAAGCGCTTGGTTTCTTAGCCTAACCCCAAAATCACTTCACGGGTGTCAGAAAATCAACGCACGAGCCGGTTTTTGGGTCTTTGGGTCTGTGGGGGCTGCCCTGGGCAACAAACATCGCGTTACACATCGGCCGCTGGGTACCCCCTCTGAGCACGGCAACCCCTAATCATCTTGGCCGGCAAGTTCAGGAAACAACACACTGGTATAGCCAAATCGTGTGAAGTCTTGAACACGCATGGGGTAGAGCTTGCCAATCAGATGATCACACTCATGTTGCACCACTCGCGCATGGAAACCATCGACAGATCTATCGATGGGCTGGCCGTGCACGTCAAAGCCGGTATAGCGAATACGCGAAAACCGCGACACCCAGCCTCTCAAACCAGGAACCGACAAGCACCCTTCCCACGCGCCCTCCTCCTCGTCTGACAGTGCCGTCAATTGGGGATTGATGAGCACGGTTTGAGGTACCTCGGGGGATGCAGGGTAACGTGGGTTGTGCTCAAAGCCAAAGATCACCACCGCAAGATCAATCCCAATCTGTGGCGCGGCCAAGCCAGCGCCTCGGGCTTCACGCATCGTGTCAAACATGTCGCTGACCAAAGCATGCAACTCGGGGGTATCGAAATGCTGCACTGGCTTGGCCACACCCAGCAAGCGCGGATCGCCCATGCGAAGAATGTCTCGAATCATCATGACTCCTTGGAAAAAACTCGTTGACCCTCAGCTGGCTGAGCAGCGTATCAAAAACTCGGCCTCATCCAGGACGGGGACTCCCAACGCTTGGGCTTTGTCCAGTTTGCTGCCGGCCTCGCTGCCCGCCAGCACAAAACTAGTCTTCTTGGAGACTGAGCCGGTGACTTTGCCACCCGCAGACTCGATCATGTCTTTGGCCTGCTCGCGGCTGAGCGTGGGCAGCGAACCCGTTAAGACCCAAACCGTCCCCGCCAAGGTCTGCGGGGCCAGGGCTGCTGCGGTACCCTCGCCCTCGGCCCATTGGATCCCAGCCGCACGCAACTGCTCAACAACCTCTCGGTTGTGAGCTTGCTCGAAAAAAGTACGCACACTTTGAGCAACCACCGGGCCCACATCATGGACTTGCAGCAACTGCTCAACGCTGGCGTCGATCAAGCGGTCCAGAGAGCCAAAATACTTGGCCAAATCTTTGGCGGTGGTCTCGCCCACATGGCGAATGCCCAGACTGAACAAGAACCGGCCCAAGGTGGTTTGTTTGCTGCGCTCCAGCGCATCGAGCAGGTTGCGGGCGCTGCGTTCACCCATGCGATCCAGGCCAGCCAGTTGCTCAAGCGTCAGCGTGTACAGGTCGACCAGCGTGCGAATGGCCCCACTCTCGTCCTCACCCACCAGTTGATCCACCAGTTTGTCGCCCAGCCCTTCAATGTCCATGGCCCGCCGGCCCGCAAAGTGCAGGATGGCCTGCTTGCGTTGGGCCGGGCAGTACAAGCCACCACTGCAACGCCAATCGACCTCCGCCTCTTCACGCACGATGGCGCTGCCGCAGGCCGGACATTTGCCCTGAAGTTGCTGGTACAGGTCAAAGGGGGCTGCACGCGTCCCGACGCTGGCGTCTGCGGTGCATGCAGAATCAACGGACAGCACACAGCCCACCACCTCAGGAATCACGTCGCCCGCGCGCCTCACGATCACTTGATCGCCCACCCTCACGTCTTTGCGACGGGCCTCTTCTTCGTTGTGCAATGTGGCGTTACTGACGGTGGTGCCGCCCACAAAAACGGGTTCGAGCTTGGCGACCGGGGTGAGCTTGCCGGTTCGACCCACCTGAATGTCGATGCCCAGCAAGCGGGTGATCTGCTCTTGCGCGGGATACTTGTGCGCCACAGCCCAACGCGGCTCGCGCGAGACAAAGCCCAAGCGTTGTTGCAGCGCCCGCGAGTTGACTTTGTAGACGATGCCGTCAATGTCAAAGGGCAGCGAATCGCGCCGAACACGCATGGCCTCATAGAAGGCCAATAAGCCTTGCGCACCCAGCGCCACCGTGCGGTCGGCACACACAGGCAAGCCCCAACTGCAAAGCGCATCCAGCACGCCACTGTGCGTTTGCGGCACCGTCCAGCCCTGCACTTCACCCAAACCATAAGCAAAAAAACTCAAAGGCCGCTGGCCCGCGATGGTGGGATCCAGTTGACGTACGGCCCCTGCGGCAGCGTTGCGCGGATTGACAAATGTCTTGTCACCACGCTGGCGTTGACGCTCATTGAGCGCGTCAAAATCGGTGCGACGCATGTAGACCTCGCCACGCACTTCGATCACCGCGGGTGGCTCTTGGCCTGGCAAGGCGCGCAGCCGCAAGGGAATTTGCCCGATGGTGCGAATGTTTTGCGTGACGTCTTCGCCGGTTTGCCCATCCCCGCGTGTGGCCGCCTGGACCAAAATGCCGTGCTCATAGCGCAGGTTCATGGCCAGGCCATCGAACTTCAATTCGGCCGCGTATTCAATGGCCGGCTGCTCAGCGCCCCAGCCCAACTCACGGCGCACGCGCGCATCGAAAGCGGTGGCACCGCTGGCCTCGGTGTCGGTCTCGGTGCGAATGGACAGCATGGGCACGGCGTGCGTCACAGGGCTAAAGCCGTCAAGCACCCGACCCAGAACGCGCTGGGTCGGCGAGTCTGGACTCAGCAGCTCGGGATGCTGGCCCTCAATCGACTGCAGCTCTTGAAACAGTTTGTCGTATTCGGCGTCAGGAATCTGGGGGGCGTCCAGCACATAGTAGCGATGGGCGTGATCGTGCAAAAGTGCACGCAGCTCTGCAGCACGGGAAGAGAGCTTGGACGTCGTGGTGGGCATGCGGGAACTTCAACTTAGGTTCAAGGAAATGTGGCATGTGCCCCGAGGTAACGCAGGCGCTGAGATGAGCTAACTGAACAATCGACGCGCAGCCATGCAGCCAGCAGGGATCCCTCGTTGATCCAGGGCCTGGTGGAGCCAGGACAACTGCGTGCCAATGGCCTCAAACCCCTCCGGGCTCAGCGTCTGACCGTTGTCATCGACGATGAACGCTTCCATGCTTTGAGCCAAGGCCCGCGCAGACTCTTGCCAGCGCTTGAACGGCTCATGACCGACAGCGGTTTGCGGCACGTCGAAACTCAACGTGATCTTGCGCAAAGCCGCCTGATTGGGGTCTTCGGCCAAGGCGGCCTGGGGATCAAATTGCAAAGTGAGCACAGGGGGCGCTCCTTCTTCGGCCCCAGGCAAGACCATGCGGCCGCTCAACAACACGGAAAGGAAGCCGTGTTTGGCGGCATGTTGCTGCACGTAGCCCACACTCCAGGCCGTACCGCGCGCGCGCAAATGAACCGCCAATTGCGCATCATGCTGGCTGGCAAATTTATCGAGCTCGCGGGCACGCGCCACGATGTCGAGCATGTCAGGAAAATCCGCCATGCCGCCCACGGATTGGGCCAAGGCTTCGATTTTTTGAACGAACTCAGAAAACTCAATGTCGTTGAGCGCGCCGCTGCGGTTGGCGAGTTGGAGACCCGCCTGCAGCTCGCTGTAGCGCGAGCCTGCGACCGGATGCTCCCATTCGCCCTTGGCGGGGTTGAATCCCTCGACCAAAAACGGCTTGCTGCCAGCGCGGCGGGTGGCGGGCATGTGCGCCAAGAGCACCTCACCGAGCAACGATGCCTCCAAGCTGATGGGCACAATAGCATCGACCAGGGCGTCAATGCGCTGTACATAGCGCGCTGGCTTGCTCAGGAGCAGATCACCCGGGGGGGCATTGGCGTCTGGTGGCTGCTGACCTTCGCCTTGCGCAGGCGCCTGTGGATCCTCGAGCACGGAGGATCCCAGGTCGGGCACGCCGCTCCACATGGGCTCTTGGGGCAAGGGCGCGGGGCGTGGGTCGGCGCGTTTGGGGTTGGACTTGCGCGCTTGCCAGGCACTGTGGGCCATCATGGCCACCAGCACAAGGATGCCCGCGCCAATCAGGGAAAGAGTGAGGTCACTTAATTGCATCAGGAAAATACTCGATTCATTCGTCAACGTACGCTGGGGGCCGCCGGGTGTGATTTTGACTTTGTCTCAGGCCACTTCCGCCAAGCGCACTGCAGCCTGCATGTCAACCGCCACAATTCGTGAGACCCCCTGCTCTTGCATGGTGACGCCGATCAGTTGCTCGGCCATCTCCATGGCAATCTTGTTGTGACTGATAAATAGGAACTGGGTTTCACTCGACATGGTGCGAACCAGCTTAGCGTAGCGCTCGGTGTTGGCATCGTCCAGCGGCGCATCCACCTCGTCGAGCAAGCAAAATGGCGCCGGGTTGAGTTGAAAAATCGCAAAAACAAGTGCAATGGCTGTCAGCGCTTTCTCGCCGCCTGACAGCAGATGGATGGTGCTGTTTTTCTTCCCCGGGGGCTGCGCCATGACCTGCACCCCGGCATCCAGAATTTCATCACCCGTCATCATGAGCTTGGCATTGCCGCCGCCAAACAGGCTGGGGAACATGCGGCCAAAGTGCGTGTTGACTTGGTCAAAGGTGCTGGTCAAGAGATCCCGCGTCTCAAGATCGATTTTGTGAATGGCGTCCTCGAGCGTGTTGATCGCGTCGAGGAGGTCCGCGTTTTGGGCATCGAGAAAGGTTTTGCGCTCGCGGGCCGCCGTGAGCTCGTCCAGGGCCGCCAAGTTCACCGCCCCCAAGGCAGCGATGTCCCGATTGATGCGGTCGATCTCAGTTTGCATGCCGTAGAGCTTGACGCCCTCGGCCTCGATGCGCTGGCCCAGCGCCTCCATGTCCACAGCGGCGGCGTTGAGCTGCTCCAGGTACTGCGCCCCGCCCAACTGGGCGGCCTGGGCTTCGAGTTGCAGCTGAGTGAGGCGGTCACGCAGCGGTTGCAAGCTTTGTTCATGCGTCAGGCGCTGTTCGTCCGCCCGCCTCAAGCGCAAACTGAGGTCATCGTATTCGCTGCGTGCGGCGCTCAGCGCCGCCTCGCGATCCAGCTTCAGAGCAAGGGCTTCATCGAGGCCACCCTGATCAACCGTGTCCGACAAGGTGCGGCGCTCTTGTTCCAGCTGAACAATCGACTGGCTGTGCGTGGCCAATTGCTGCGCGGCGGTCTCCAGGCTGCGTTGCAACTCACCCCGCCGCGCCTGCAGTGCACGAGCTGAGAATTGCGCCTCCTGGGCTTGGCGCTCTAGAGTCCGCAATTGCTCTCTGGCCTGCGCAATATGCCGCTCGGCGCCGATCACGGCGTCATCGAGTTCGGCATGGCGCTCTTGGCTGACGGCCAGTTCCATGTCGAGCGCTTCAAAGCGAGCCTCGCCCACGGCCCGACGCTCAGCCAGTGCATCCAACTGCGCGTCGATCTCGGCCAACTCATTGCCCAGCTGCCCGCGCCGTTGGGTGCTTTGCTCGACCTGCTGGGTCAGGCTCAAAACCTCGACCTGCAATTGGTGCGCACGGGCTTGAGCCTGCGTAGCTTCGCGGCGCAAGCCGCCCAGCCGACCCGAAGCTTCCGTGTAGGCCGCCTCGACACGCACCAACGCGCTGCGGGCCTCTTCGGCGATGAGCTTTTGCGCCCGCAGTTGGCGTTGCAAGTTTTCAATTTCTTGCGCCCTGGCCAGCAGGCCCGCTTGCTCGCTGTCGGGCGCGTAAAAGCTCACCGATGCCGCGCTGACCGCATGGCCTTGCGGCGTGACAATCAACTCGCCATGCGTCAGCTTGCCGCGTGCAGCCAGGGCCTCACTCAAATCAGCCGCGGTGTAAACACCCGCCAACCAATCGCTCAGCAAGGACTTGAGGGCGGCGTCCCCCAAGCGCAGCCAATCACTCAAACGACTCAGGCCATGGGACGGCGTGGTGCTGCCACCCACCACGGGCAACACAGTGGGCGTGTAAAACGCCAACTTGGCAGGCGGTGCGTTGAGCGCAAAAGCACCGACCGTGTCAAGGCGGCTGATCTCCAGCGCGCCCATGCGTTCACGCAGGACGGATTCAAGCGCCGTCTCCCACCCAGCTTCAATGTGCAACTGGGTCCACAGGCCCTGGAGGCCCTCCAAGCCCTGTTGGGCCAGCCAGGGTTGCAGCTTGCCTTCCGTTTGCACTTTGTCTTGCAAGGTTTGCAGCGCATCGAGCCGGGCACTCAAGTCGGCCTGTTTGCCACCCTGCGCATTGACCTGGTCTTGCTGGGTCCGGCGTGCCTCCTCTAGCGATGGGAGTTGCTCGGTCAACTCATGCAACCGGGCCTCACTGAGCGACTGGTCCTCGTGGGCCTGGGCCCACTGCGCCTGGACATCAGTCAAACGATGGGTGTCTGGCGTTGCAAGTTGCTGTTGCTCTGTGTGCAGCCGGTCGCGGCGGGTGCCAAGCTGACGCGCCTGCTCCTCGGTACTTCGGCTTTCGGCGGCCAACACCTGAATTTGCTGTTGAATCTGGGTCACCTGGCCGCGCTGCTCATTGCTGCGGTTTTGCGCCCCGCGCAGCGCGTCTTCGAGGTCGGGCAAGCGCGCGGCTTGGTCTTCGGCCTGCGCAGCCAACAACTCGCTTTGCTCATCCGCGCCCTCGAGTTGACCCGCGATCTGGGTCAGCTCGTCTTGGGCTTCGGTTTGGCGGTCAGTCCAATGCTGAACCTGCGACTGCAATTCAATCAGGCGCTGGGCCAAACGCTCGCGGCCTTGAACCACATAGCGAATGCGCTCTTCCAGGCGGCTGACTTCCAGTGCCGCTTGCGCCAAACCACCCTGAGCGCTGTGCAGGGCGTCGCCCGCTGCGTAGTGCGCCTGGCGCAAGGCTTCCATCTCAGCTTCACCATGGCGCAGCTCGGCCATGCGTGACTCAAGATGGTTGATGGCTTGACGCACATCGCCTTCGATGCGGCCTTGTTCCTGGGCCGCGTCGCGGTGCTTGAGGAACCAGAGTTGATGCAGCTTCAAGGTGCCCTGCTCTTGCAAGCCTCGGTATTGGCTGGCGATTTCCGCTTGCTTTTCTAGCTTGTCAAGGTTGCTGTTGAGCTCACGCAGGATGTCGTCCACACGGGTGAGGTTTTCGCGGGTGTCTTTGAGGCGGTTTTCGGTCTCGCGGCGACGCTCTTTGTATTTTGATACCCCAGCGGCCTCTTCAAGAAACAAGCGGAGCTCTTCGGGCCGGCTTTCGATGATGCGGCTGATGGTGCCTTGGCCGATGATGGCGTAAGCACGCGGCCCCAAGCCGGTGCCTAGAAAAACATCTTGCACGTCGCGCCGGCGCACCGGCTGGTTGTTGATGTAGTAGCTGCTGGTGCCGTCTCGGGTGAGCACACGCTTGACGGCAATCTCAGTGAAGCGATTCCATTGGCCCCCGGCGCGTCCGTCTTCGTTGCTGAAGACCAGCTCCACACTGGCCCGGCTGGCGGGTTTGCGTTGCCCCGAGCCATTGAAAATAACGTCTTGCATGGACTCGCCACGCAACTCGCTGGCCTTGCTCTCGCCGAGCACCCAGCGCACTGCATCCATGATGTTGGACTTGCCGCAACCGTTGGGGCCCACCACCCCGACCAGCTGGCCTGGCAGCTGAAAATGGGTGGGCTCGGCAAAAGACTTGAATCCTGACAACTTGATGGAGTTCAGACGCATGGGCAGTGGGCGGTTAACGCATCCAGAAAGAAAGCACCAGATCGAGAAGTTGAATGACTCTGCAAGTCTTTGATTTATCTAGAAAAAATATGCCTGTCAGCGATGCCCAGAAGGCCCGGATGATACCATTGGACCCCGCCTATTCCAGGCCACAGGCCGGCCTGTGGCCGCCCTGTTTTGCCCCACTGAACCCCTTTTGATCATGGCCCCCTCATCTTCCAAGCCGGCGTCTTCCCGCCCACGCGCGCCGCAGTCTGGCAAAGCGGCCGCCCAATTGTCGACACCCCAACGTGACGCACCGACGGTGCCACCCAGCGCCCCGAGCAAAGAACTGCATGTGTTTGCCAACCCCGCACCGCAGCGGGACTACGTGATTCAGTTTCAGGTGCCCGAGTTCACTTGCCACTGCCCCTTGACCGGTCAACCCGATTTCGCGCACTTCACGATCGATATGATCCCCGACCAGCAGTGCATTGAGCTCAAGAGTTTGAAGATGTACTTCTGGAGTTATCGCAACGAAGGTGCGTTTCACGAGAAGGTCACCAACACCATCCTAGATGACTTGGTCAAGGCAGCCCAGCCTCGGTTTGTGCGCATCACAGCACGCTGGTACGTCCGCGGCGGCATACACACCCACGTCATCGTTGAACACCGCCAAAAAGGCTGGAAGCCTGCTGCCGCCGTCACCCTGCCAGGGCAAACGGCTGTGCTTGAGTTGGCGCAAGGGATCACGCGTTAATGAACTCGTTGCTTGACAAGCTGCACCCCTACCCGTTCGAGCGTTGGCGCGCCATCTGCCAAGACATCACGCCCAACGCAGCCTATGCGCCCATCAGCCTGGGCATTGGCGAGCCCAAGCACCCCACGCCCGCGTTCATCCGACAAGCCATCACAGCGCACCTCAGCGGCCTGGCCCACTACCCTGCCACCGCGGGCGAGCCCGCTTTGCGCCACAGTTTCACGCAGTGGATCCAAGGCCGCTATGAGGTCACGCTCGATCCGGCCACGCAAGTGTTGCCTGTGAATGGCTCACGCGAGGGCTTGTTCTCGTTGGCCCAAGCGGTGATTGACACCCAAGGAGCTCACGGTGCTCAGGCCACCGTGGTGTGCCCCAACCCGTTTTACCAAATCTATGAAGGCGCCGCCTTGCTTGCTGGCGCCCAGACCGCCTTCGCCAACAGCGATCCGGCACGCAACTTTGCTCCCCGCTGGGACCAGGTCTCGGAAGATGTTTGGCAACGCACCCAGCTTCTGTTCGTCTGCTCGCCCGGCAACCCGACCGGCGCGGTCATGTCCTTGGACGAGTGGGCCGAGCTGTTCGCGCTCAGTGATCGCCATGGGTTTGTGATTGCCGCAGACGAGTGCTACTCCGAAATTTACTTTCGCGACACGCCGCCGCTGGGCGCCTTGCAGGCCGCGGTGCAATTGGGGCGGCCCGACTTCCGTCGCCTGGTCGCTTTAACCAGCTTGTCGAAGCGCTCCAATGTGCCCGGGCTGCGCTCGGGGTTTGTCGCGGGGGACGCCCAGGTGCTGGCGCAGTTTCTGCGCTACCGCACCTACCATGGCTGCGCCATGAGCCCGGTCGTGCAGCAAGCCAGTCAAGCCGCATGGAGCGATGAGACCCACGTGGCGGACAACCGGGCGCAATACCGGCTTAAGTTTGAGCAAGTCACGCCCTTGCTTGCTGAGGTGGTAGACGTTGCGTTACCGGACGCTGGCTTTTATCTGTGGGCAGATGTCAGTCGCTGCGCGCCAGGCATGGATGACATCCGTTTTGCCCGCGAATTGTTGGCTCAATACAATGTCACCGTGTTGCCCGGCAGTCTGCTGGCGCGCGAGGCCCATGGCATCAACCCCGGCGCCGGGCGCATCCGTCTGGCCCTGGTAGCCGACGCCGCGGCTTGCTTAGAAGCCACGCACCGCATCTGCGCCTATGTGCGCAGCCTGGGCGCTTGATCCGCCCTTATTTTTTTGACCGTGATCCCCATGACCCAACAACTGCAATCCATCATCGAGCTCGCCTGGGACAACCGCAACACCCTGACGCCTGACAACGCCGAAGTCCGCGAAGCCGTCGAGCACGTCATCAATGATCTCAACGCAGGCCGCGTGCGCGTGGCTGAGCGTCAAGCGGTGGGCGAGTGGACTGTGAACCAGTGGGTCAAAAAAGCGGTGCTGCTGAGCTTTCGCCTGACGAGCAACGAGATCATGCGCGCGGGTGATCTGGGCTTTTACGACAAGGTGCCAACCAAGTTCGGCCATCTGGACAGCGCAGCCATGCAAGCCACGGGCATTCGGGTGGTGCCCCCCGCCGTGGCACGCCGGGGCAGTTTCATTGGCAAAAATGTGGTGCTGATGCCCAGCTACGTCAACATCGGAGCCTATGTGGACGAAGGCAGCATGGTCGACACCTGGGCGGCCGTCGGCTCGTGCGCACAAATTGGCAAAAACGTCCACCTCTCGGGTGGCGTGGGCATTGGCGGCGTGCTGGAGCCCATGCAGGCCAACCCCACCATCATCGAAGACAACTGCTTCATCGGCGCACGCTCCGAGATCGTTGAAGGGGTGATCGTCGAGGAAAACGCCGTCATCTCCATGGGTGTGTTCATTGGCCAAAGCACCAAGATCTATGACCGGGCCACCGGACAGGTCAGCTATGGCCGCGTGCCCTCAGGCTCCGTCGTGGTCAGCGGCACCCTGCCCAGTGCTGACGGATCACACAGCCTTTACTGTGCAGTCATCGTCAAACGGGTCGATGCCCAAACGCGTGCCAAGACCAGCATCAACGACTTGCTCAGAAACTAAGGCTTTTGGGTCTAATTTCACGCTCCATACAGGCCGTACTCGCTGCATCATCTGGCCAGCGCCAATGTTCTCTTGAAAGGATGAGTCATGCAATTCGGCAACATGGAGCGTGTGCTCCGACTGATGGCTGACAAAAACGCGTCAGATGTCTACCTGTCGGCCAACACGCCCGTCTTGATTCGCATCAACGGGCAAATCATGCAGGTCAACGACCAGGCCTTGAATGCCGAACAACCGCGCCAGTTGTTGGCGGAGGTTCTGTCGCCCACTCAGCTCGAGGAACTCGACGACACGGGCGAATTGAATGTGGCGGTCGGTTTGGCCGGCGTGGGGAGCTTTCGGCTCAGCGGCTTCAAGCAACGGGGCTCGGTTGCAGCCGTGTTTCGCCGCATTCCCTGGGACATTCCCTCGCTCGACAGCCTCAAAGTGCCGTCGATGCTGAGCACGCTGATACTTGAAAAACGGGGCCTGATTTTGATGGCGGGCGCCACAGGCACCGGCAAAAGCACCACCTTGGCCGCCATGCTGGAGCACCGCAATCAACAACTCAGCGGCCACATCCTGACCATTGAAGACCCGATTGAGTTTTTGTTTTTCAACAAGCGCTCCATCGTCAACCAGCGTGAAGTCGGGCGCGACACGCAGTCTCTGCAGATCGGCCTAAAGAACGCCCTGCGTCAAGCGCCGGATTGCATTTTGATCGGCGAAATCCGAGACCGAGAGACCATGACCGCCGCCATTTCTTATGCGCTGTCGGGCCACCTGGTGCTGTCCACCCTGCACGCCAACAACAGCTACCATGCGCTCGGCCGCATTTTGTCGTTCTATGCGCCTGAGGCCCGACCGGCACTGTTGGCCGACTTGGCCGCCGGACTGCGGGCGGTGGTCTCGCAGCGCCTGGTTCGCACACAAAGCGGCAACCGTATCCCCGCCGTAGAGGTCATGCTCAACACCAAACTGGTGGCGGAGTTCATTGAGCAAGGTGACTTTGGTGGCGTCAAAGAAGCCATGGAAAAGTCCCTGGCCGATGGCTCACAAACCTTCGAGGCAGACTTGGCGCGCTTGATCGAAGAAAAACTAATCACCCGCGACGAAGGCCTCGCCTATGCGGACTCGCCCACCAATTTGCTGTGGCGTCTGCAAAATGACATGACCTCCGCCTCGCGCATTTCACCCAAGCAAGAAGATCCCGGTGGCGACGAGGCCACCTTCACTGAAATCACCCTAGACATCCGACCTGAATGAAACTGATTGACTTGATCACTGCGCAGAGCGCCCGCCTCAAACAGGCGGGCGTTTCGTTTGGCCACGGCACCACCAATGCCTTTGACGAAGCGGCCTGGCTGGTGCTTTGGGCCCTGGAGATGCCCTGGGACGGCTTGGAGCGCGAGGCGGCCAAGGTGGTCTCACCCGAGGTTCAGGCCAAAATTGAAGCTCTGGTCACACGCCGCATCGAAACACGTCTGCCCACGGCCTACCTCACCCACGAAGCCTGGCTGCAAAACGTCCCCTTCTACATTGATGAGCGCAGCATCGTGCCACGCTCCTTCATTGCCGAGCTGCTGGCCGACGGTGAAGACCACGGCACGCTAGACGCCTGGTTGTCCGATCAAACCCATAGCGTGCTCGACCTGTGCACAGGCAACGGCAGCCTGGCCGTGATTGCCGCCATGGCCTACCCCGACGTCACCATTGATGCCGCGGACATCTCGGCCGATGCCTTGGCCGTGGCACGACTCAACGTGGACAAGCACAAGCTCCAAAACCGCATAAGCCTGATTGAGTCTGATTTGTTCAGTCAAGTCAAAGGGCCTTATGACCTGATTTTGTGCAACCCGCCTTACGTCAACGACCACAGCATGGCCGCCCTACCCCCTGAATACCTTTGCGAGCCCAAGCTGGCGTTAGCGGGTGGCGAAGATGGCATGGATCTGGTGCGCCGCATCATCAAAGACGCCCCACAACACTTGTCGCCCAACGGCATCTTGGTGCTTGAAATTGGCAACGAACGCGCTCATTTTGAGCAAGCGTTTCGGCGCCTGGAAGTCGCCTGGCTGGAAACCAGCAGCGGGAGCGACCAAGTTTTCCTCGTCGCCCGGGACGCGCTGTCGCGTTGGTGGGACAAGCAGACCCGCTGAGTTCACGCCTTTGATGGCGCGGTCGGTGCAAGCTGCTCCGCCTTGTGTTTGATCCCCGGCGCATGACCCCGTGATGCGCCACTCCTTTTTGTCTGACCTGCTGGCCCGTCGCCCGCTGCATCACCGATGATTACCCTGAGAAACATCACCCTGCGCCGCGGCGTCAAGGTGGTTCTGCAAGACACCCACCTGACCCTCAACCCAGGTGAAAAAGTCGGCCTCGTCGGCCGCAATGGCGCTGGAAAGTCGTCGCTGTTTTCACTGCTCACCCACCGCTTGAGCGCTGACGCAGGCGACGTCAGCGTCCCTTCGCGGTGGCGCGTCGGCGAGGTCGCCCAAGACATGCCGGAGACCGAAGAAGGCGCCACAGACTTCGTCCTGCAAGGCGACACCCGCCTGATGGAGGCGCAGGCCGCTCTTCAGGCGGCAGAAGCGCTGGACGATGGGCACGCGATGGCCGAGGCCCATCAAGCCATTCAAGAGGCGGGCGGCTTCGAAGCCCGGCCACGAGCCCAAGCACTCCTGCAGGGACTGGGCTTTCATGGCGATCAACTCGATGCCCCTGTCAACAGCTTTTCTGGCGGCTGGCGGATGCGCCTGCAACTCGCACGCGCACTGATGTGCCCCGCCGAGTTGATGCTCCTGGACGAGCCCACCAACCACTTGGACCTGGACGCCCTGGTTTGGCTGGAAGCCTGGCTCAAGCGCTTCGAGGGCATGATGATCGTCATCAGCCACGACCGCGAGTTTCTCGACGCCATCACCAAAGTGACGGTACACCTGGATGAAGCCCAACTCACCCGCTACACAGGCAACTACACCGCCTTTGAAGAAATGCGTGCCGAGCGCATGCGGCTGGCCAGCGCCAACCAGGCCAAGCAGCAAGAACGCATGGCCCATCTGCAAAAATTCATTGACCGCTTCAAGGCCAAGGCCAGCAAAGCCAAACAAGCCCAAAGCCGCGTCAAGGCCCTGGCACGCATGGAGAAACTGGCCCCCATCCTCACCAGCGGCGAGTTTCAATTTGAGTTTCGTGAGCCCCTGAGCCTGCCCAACCCCATGCTGGCCTTCTCTGGGGTGGCATGCGGCTACCCCGACACACCGCCCATCCTCAAGGGGCTCAACCGCTCGGTGCTGGCCGGCCAGCGCATCGGCATCTTGGGCGCCAACGGACAAGGCAAGTCCACCCTCGTCAAGACCATTTCACACACCCTGCAGCCTTTGGCGGGTGAGATCACCGAGGGCAAGGGCTTGTCCATCGGCTACTTCGCCCAGCAGGAACTTGACGTGTTGCAGATGGATGATGGCCCCCTGATGCACATGATTCGGCTGGCACGTGATGTCGGGCCCGCAGGGCGCGAGCAGGAGCTGCGCGACTTCCTCGGGTCGTTCCGATTTGTCGGCGACATGGTCAACCAAGCTGTCGGAAGCCTGAGCGGGGGTGAAAAAGCCCGACTGGTCTTGGCGATGTTGGTCTGGCAACGCCCCAACCTGTTGTTGATGGATGAGCCGACCAACCACCTTGACTTGAGCACCCGCGAGGCCCTATCGATGGCGCTGAATGAGTTCGAGGGCAGTGTCTTGTTGGTCAGTCACGATCGCGCCTTGCTGCGCGAGGTGTGTGATGAGTTTTGGTTGGTCAGCCAAGGCGGCATCCAACCCTTCGACGGCGACCTGGACGACTACCAACAATGGCTGCTGCAGACCTCACGCGACATGGCCAAGGCCGCACGCGAGAGCCGACGCGAAACAACCCCTGCGGCACTGGTCGTTGTCGCTGCTGCCGCTGCAGCGCCTGTGGTGCCGCGCGAAGACCGCAAGGTGGCTGCGCAGCAGCGCGCCAAGCTGACAGAACAGCTCAAACCCCTGCGCAACGAGGCACGCCAGCTTGAGCAACAACTCGCTCGCTGGGAGGTGGAGAAGCAAACCCTGGAGCAAGAGCTGGGTCGCGCAGCCGTCCCGGCAGCGCGCCTGGCTGAGCTGGGCAAACGCCTGAAACAACTCGGCCTGGACGTCACGAAGGCGGAGACCCGCTGGCTTGAAGTGAGCACGCTACTCGACGAGGCACAAAAAGACGCTCTGTGACGCCTCAGCCATCAACTCTTCTTTTTGAAGTCCTTTTTCGGATTCGGCAGTACCCCGTGCTGCGTTGGCGGTGGGTCACTTTCCGCTTCTGGGGTTTGCGCACTGGCCGCCACATGGCGCCACTCATCAAGCGCTTTGCCCGGTAATGCCCCCGTGAATCCATCGCCCTCAGAAGTAGAATTTTTTCCCAAGGAAGAGATTCTGTATGAAGAGATCGCGATTCACTGACAGCCAAATCATGGAAGCCCTCAAGCGGGTCGAGACTGGCGTGCTCGTTCCTGAGTTGTGCCGTGAGTTCGGCATCAGCACGGCCACGTTCTACAAGTGGCGCGCCAAGTTCGGCGGCATGGACACGTCCATGATGGCCCGGATGAAGGAGCTGGAGGAGGAGAACCGGCGCCTCAAGAAGCTGTATATCGACGAGAAGCTCAAGGCCGAGATCGTCGCGGAGGCGCTCGCAAAAAAGTGGTGAGGCCATCTTGCCGACGCGAGATGGCCAAACAAGCTGTGGCGGTGCGTGGCGTGCCGATCAAGTTGGCCTGCCAGGCCTTTGTGATCAGCGAGTCCTGCTACCGCTACGAGTCCAAGCAAAGTTCTGAGAACGACGAGATCGCCGACTGGTTGATTCGGTTGACTGACAACAACCGCAACTGGGGCTTTGGCCTGTGCTAGCTGTACCTGCGCAACGTCAAAGGCTTTGGCTGGAACCACAAGCGGGTGTACCGCATCTACAGGCTGCTGGAGCTCAACCTGCGGATCAAGCCGCGCAAGAGGCTGGTGCGCGACAAGCCTGAGCCCTTGAGCGTGCCGCAGCCGGTGAGCGCAAGCGTAGTTGAATCCGTGCTGTCACGCCACATTGACGACTTGGAGCCAACGTTGACACGCCACGGCTACCGCACCAAGGATCTGGTGGAACTGTTCGATACCAAGGCGACAGAGATCAAGGCCATGTTCAACAACACGCTGGAGCCAGCGCGGTCGACCGAGCTGCGAGAGAAAATGTTGCGGGCCGGACTGCCAATCTGAGCGGAATTTGATTTGCAAATAATGTGAGTCAGCGGCGATGTAATGCAAGTTGGCCGCTACGATTGCAAGTTCATTTGCAGTTAATGTGAGTCTGACCATGCGGTCACTTGCAATTAATCTGAGTCGAAAAAGCCGCTGATTGCAAGTCCGACCGATTTCAAACGCGAGTCGCTACAGCTAACTTTACTTTTTTGGGGCTTGGGCAAAAATAGCCACCCCTGACCGGCGTGTCCTCCATGACCACCGAGCACAGCGTGGTGCTCAAAGCACTCAAGGTCAAAACACCCATTCAATCACAGCAACTCAGCCTCTTGTAGGGGCACGTTTCAAAAACCAGGTCAATGAAATCATGGGCTTACGTTCGTAACAGTCGAACTCGGGTGGGGAACATGCGCTTGGGTATATCGCATGAGCGAGACATTAAAAACTACATAACATACAAAAATTGGCACTACAGAAAGGTTGGAAAAAACCACTCGTGTCGCACGCAAGTGCTTGATTTATATGACCCAACTAAGCGCTTCGGTTGAGAAATGCCCCGGGAAGTGTCGAACTCCGGGGCGCAGGCTGAGGAGCCGATGGCTGCAAAGATGATAGTGGCAGTCAGTTTTTTTCTAAACTGCCACTGAATTTAAAAAATGCTTACTTTACTTCAAGTTTTTGGTTAGCCGTTCGCCAAACTCTATTGCGAATCGATCTAAAGCTGCGGGCCAGTCTCAATTTTTAATTCCGTCATCACTGACAAAAAAAATTAAGCGCCCAATAGTCAGGATATGTCGGAACTTTGTGATTGGACGTGGAGCATATTGGTTTATATTGTTTTTAATTTCGATAAGGCAAGCGGCAGTTTTGGTGGTTGGCGTAAAGAAGATGTAGCTAAAGCCAAATTATGGTGATTGGGTTGCGTCTGGGCTTGATGATGAAGTTGAGCCGCAAACTTCACCACATCAAATACCGCGAAATTTTTTCGAGCCATGAGCACGGCTTTTTTTTGTTGGTACTGATGTGGCGTTAATAATTGATCTACATCCTTATGGATATTTGCCATGTTGTTAATCGGCGCAGCAACTTTCTGGTTAAACAACCATTGGGCATTTAAAAACTCTAGGGGTGAGGTGGTTTCATCAAACTGTACGAGCATCGGCAGGTTTTTGAGCATGGCTTCGGTGATGCTAAGGCCGCCGGGCTTGCCAACAAAAAAATCCGAGATACTCATCAAGTGTTCTACCTGATCGGTAAAACCCAATACTAATTTTGCATAAGGCGTTGTCAGGCTTTCGATGGTGGTTTTGGCTTGGTGATTGCTGCCACAGATGAAAATATATTGAGACTGGGTTTTGCAGTTGCTTAATTGTTTGGCAATGCTCGGCATGTCGCTGGTGCCGATGCCGCCAAACATAATCAAACCTGTGGTCGTTGCTGCATCGAGACCGAGCTTTTGTCTTTCTTCGGCCACATTGATTTTTTTGTGGTTATATAAAGCCGGATGCACTACCAATCCATGGGTTTTTAATATC
>JANMGB010000149.1:0-22811 GCA_031374415.1 Burkholderiales bacterium | reverse complement strand
TCCCCGAACGCCTACGAACCGCCCGCCAGATGAGAGAACTTAGTCAGTCCGATCTGGCCGAGAAAACGGGACTCCAACCGTCGGCTGTTTCACATTTTGAAACAGGCCGCCCTTCGTGGCTGACGCAGACGCTCGGCGAGGGCGAGCCGCCGCCCGGCGAACTCACCCGGCCCTACCTGCGGGCGCTGCGCCTGCTGGGGCCGCACCTCGCTTCGGCGCCCCGGCCCTTGCAGGTCTATCTGCGCCTGCGCATCTCGCACGCGGTGCTGGCCGGCGGGACAACACTACACTAGGATGCTGCCTCAGGCCCGTTATTCCCGCGAACTGGATCCCTGCAGCTCAGCTTGCCAATGCGCCCCCTGCTCGCTTTGGTGAAATCAACCTTTCAAATTCTCTGCGACGGGGGAATAGTTCAAACTTCCACGGGCCGAATCAATAGGTTTAAGCAGACAGTCTGCCCCTGATGGTTGTCAGGCTGACTCGCTCTCGCGCGCGCGCTCGGCGTAGCGATTAAAGCGCCAAGCTGTGCCTTGCGAGGTGATGCGCCGCCAGGTGCTGCGCTTGTCGGTAGGAGACATTTCCGGCCAGTACTGAACCTCGATGTCGGTGCGGCCACAGCCTTTGCACAGGCTGTCCCCCTGGCTGGTGGAGCAAATGGCAATGCAAGGCGTGTCGGGGGTGCTCTCATACCAGGCCATCCAGGCGGCCATGGCGGCATCGCTGAACAGCGCTTCATCCCACAGATGCTCATGGCGGTACACCATCAAGGCGTAGGCCGTGGCCAGAGCACGCACCTCGGCGCAGGCGCTGATACCGTCCTCCGAGGGCTTGCGCAGCCGCCACCAGTTGATCGCGGACTCTACGTCGGTGATGTGAATCGCTGCCATCTGGATTGCGGATCAGTAGCTCAACCCCATGGCATCACGCACCTCGCGCATGGTTTCGCGGGCCACCGCCCGTGCCCGCTCTGTGCCAACTTCCATGATCCAGTGAATTTGCTTGGGGTTGCTCAAGTACCCCTCGGCACGTTCGCGCCAAACGGCTTGCTCTTTGTGTATGGCCTCGATCACAGGCTGCTTGCACTCCAGACATCCAATGCCTGCGGTGGTACACCCTTGGGTGACCCAGGCTTGGGTTTCAAGCGGGCTGTAGACCTTGTGAAACTGCCACACTGGACAGCGCTGGGGGTCGCCTGGATCGGTGCGGCGCACGCGCTGCGGGTCGGTGGGCATGCGCTTGACTTTGCGTTCAACTTCGGCGGGCTCTTCACGCATGGCGATGGTGTTGCCATAGCTCTTGCTCATTTTGTCGCCATCGAGCCCGGGCAGCTTGCTGACCTCGGTCAGCAGCACCTGCGGCTCGGGCAAGATGGTGCGCCCAGTCCCACGCACATGGCCCGTCAGGCGTTCGCGGTCGGCGCTGCTGAGCGCGCCGCAGGCTGAAATCAGTTGCTCGGCTTGCGCCAAAGCGACCTCGCTGCCTGTTTCTTGAAACAACTTTCGGGCGGCGTCCACCGCCTTGGCGTCGGCCTTGCTCATTTTCTTCAAGACCGCCTCAACCTGGGCCTGGGCATCCACATCGCGGCCATACAGATGGTTGAAGCGCCGGGCGACCTCGCGGGTGATTTCGACGTGAGGGGCTTGGTCTTCCCCCACCGGGACAAAGCCCGCTTTGTAGATCAAGATGTCAGCCGCCTGAAGCAGCGGGTATCCGAGAAAGCCGTAGGTGGCCAAGTCGCGGTCTTTGAGCTTTTCCATTTGATCTTTGTAGGTCGGCATGCGCTCCAGCCAGGCCAAGGGGGTGCCCATGGCCAGCAGCGTGAACAGTTCGGCATGCTCAGGCAATCGGCTCTGAATGAAGACGGTGGCTTGTTCGGGGTCCAGCCCCGCGGCCAGCCAATCGATCACCATGTCATACACATTGCGCTCGATCACTTCACGGTCTTGATAATGCGTGGTCAGCGCGTGCCAATCGGCCACGAAATAAAAGCAGTCATAGTCGGCCTGAAGGCGCACCCAGTTTTTCAGGGCGCCATGGTAGTGGCCCAGGTGCAGCGCACCGGTAGGACGCATGCCAGACAAAACGCGGGCCCGGGGGGCAGAAGAAGTGACAGGGCTCATGACGGATGCTCAATGAAGTGGCCTTGATTGTAGGGGCGCCAAGCGGACCACCTACTACACTTCGCTCCCATGACCAAGAACCTCGTCATCCTGATTTCCGGCCGCGGCTCCAACATGCAAGCCATCGTGCAAGCGTGCGCGGTCGAGGGCTGGGACGCTCGCGTTGCCGCCGTCATCAGCAATCGCCCCGACGCTGCGGGGCTGGCATTTGCGCAGTCTCAAGGCGTGCCCACGCAGGTGGTGGATCACAAAGCCTATCCCAGTCGCGAGGCTTTCGACCAAGCCTTGGGCGACGCCATCGCCCAGCACGCGCCCGACGTGGTGGCCCTGGCGGGCTTCATGCGCATCCTCACGCCGGCGTTCGTTCAACGCTTTGAGGGGCGCATGATCAATGTGCACCCCTCGTTGTTGCCAGCCTTCCCGGGGCTGCACACCCACGAGCGTGCTTTGCAAGCAGGTTGCCAGGTGGCGGGTGCCACAGTGCACTTCGTCACCGCGGATCTCGATCATGGCCCCATCATTGCGCAAGCTGTGGTGCCGGTACACGCTGACGACACCCCCGACACCTTGGCGCAGCGCGTCTTACGTCAAGAGCACCTCATGGTGCCCTGTGCTGTGCGCTGGGCCTTAGAGGGCCAACTGCGCGTCAGCGACGATCGTGTGCAGCACCTGGCGGGGGTCGTGCGATGTTGGAATGGGTTTGATGACGAACGTTGAGCATTTTTAGGCTCAGTTAATATGCCCGGCTGCGGCAAATGGAAAGCAAGGCATGAAAGTTCTGTTGATTGATGATCATCCGTTGATCCTGGCTGCGCTCGAAACCGTGATTCAAGGACTGGGCGAGCATGTTCAGGTGGTGACGGCGGGCAGTGCCAAATTGGCCCGAGAAATCCTGAGCGAGTCTGATAGCTTTGACCTTGTTTTGCTGGACTTGCACTTGGGTGACGCGAGCGGCTTCGATGTCTTGACCGAATTCCGCAACACCTACCCGGCGCTGCCTGTGGTGGTCATTTCTGCCTCAGACCGTAGCAGCGACGTGATCCGTTCGATTGACCTGGGGGCCATGGGCTTTGTACCCAAACGCTCGACCAACGAGACGCTCTATGAGGCCCTGCACATGGTCATGTCCGGGGGCATTTATGTTCCCTCCATGAGCCTGGGTGGCCCTGAGCGCGTGATGCGCCGGGCCAGTGACAACATTCTCGGTGCTGGGCTGGATGAGCCTGCGCCCCACTCTGACCTCGATTCTCTGGGCCTGACCCCGCGGCAGACCGAGGTGCTGGCGCTGCTGCTTCAAGGCCAAACCAACAAAATGATCGCGCGTGATTTGCAGGTGTCGGTTGAAACCGTTAAGGACCACGTTGCTGCGGTGTTGCGCGCTTTGAACGTGAGCTCGCGCACTCAGGCGGTCTTGGCTGTGAGCCAAATGCCGATTGCGCCGCAGGTCTCAGGCTCTTGGCGCAAGCCCAGCCCCATAGAGTGAGCGAGTCTGCGCTCGTCCGCCGAGGCTTGGCGGCTTGGGTTCTCAGGGCAGTGCGGGCGCGCGACCCGCGCATTCTCCCTGAAGAGGTCATGAGCGCTTACAGCTACATGCCTGCCACCCTGGCAGGTCATTTCGCTGGCATCGGTGTGGTGACGTTTCTGTACTGGCAAACGGCCCCCTGGGACGTCCTGCTGCCCTGGCTGAGCCTGTTCACCGTGATGTGGTGCACACGCTTGGTGATGAAATTGCGCTTCGAGCCCACGAGCTTGAAGAACACCAGCGATTGGTTGCGCTGGCGCCTGTACTGGAACCTCGGCAGCTTGAGTGCCGCGGCCCTGTGGGGGCTGACGGGCTGGGTGTTTTACCCCTTGGGGGGCGGCATTCAGCAAACGGGCCTGATCGTGATTGTCTACACCTTCTCCGTCGTGGTGGTGCCTGTGCTGGCCACCCAGCCGCGCATGTACCTGAGTTTTGTCGGCCTGTGCTTCGTGCCACTCATGGCGCGCATCGCCATCGGGGGGGACATCTACAGCTACGAGCTCTCAGGCATTTTGCTGCTCATCATCAGCATGACGGTGCTGCTGGCGCGCAACTACCGCCAAGCGCTCGAGCGTGTGCTCGAGCTCAAAGTGCGCGCCGATGAGCTGCTGCAACAACTGCGTGTCGAGAAGCAAGCAGCTGATGAGGCCCGTCGGGTGGCCGAGGTCGCCAATCGTGCGAAGACCCAGTTTTTCACAGCGGCCAGCCATGATTTGCGTCAGCCCCTGCACGCCATGGGTCTCTTCGCGGAGGCTCTGCGCCAAAAGACCCACGATGGCGAAGTGGCCCAATTGGTCAACAGCATCAACAGTTCGGTCGATGCCTTGGATGAACTTTTCTCAGAGCTGCTTGACATCAGCCGTTTGGACACGGGTGTCGTCAGGGTGGCAGCGCAAAGCTTCGTGGTGCGTGATATTTTCAGAAAGCTGCGACTGAATTTTGAGCCCGTTGCTTTTGAGAAGGGTCTATCGCTGCGATGGCGCGGCGACCATCAGGTGGTGCACGCCGATCCCTTGCTGGTGGAGCGTATTCTGCGCAACCTCATCTCCAATGCCATCCGTTACACCGAAGATGGCACGGTCTTGGTCAGCGCCAGGCGACAAGGTGAACGGGTGGTGCTTCAGGTCTGGGACACTGGCTTGGGCATTCCGCTGGCTGAGCAGCAGCGCATTTTCGAAGAGTTCTATCAAGCGCCTCGTTTGAAGGCCGAGACCGAAGACCAACGCCGGGGCTTGGGCCTGGGCTTGTCCATCGTCCAGCGTTTGGCGCATTTGATGCAAGCCGCACTGGCCCTGCGCTCCGAGCCGGGGCGAGGCACCGTTTTGAGTCTGACCCTGCCCTTCGGGACGGTGCCAGCCAAAGCCGCCATGACAACGCCGCGTCAGGCCCACCCCGGGCTCACTTTGGCCGGGCGAACGATCCTGATCGTTGAAGACGAGTCCGCCGTGCGCGAGGGCATGGTGGCGTTGTTGCGAGGCTGGGGGGGCTCGGTACTGTCCTTCGACGGCATGCCGGCGGTCATGGCGTGCTTGGGTGATGTGGGTGGCTTGGCGCAACCCGACTTGCTGATCGTCGACTATCGGCTGGACAACGGCGCCACTGGCACCGAGGTGATCCAGGCCCTGCGCCAGCATTTCAACACGCCCTTGCCTGCGATTGTCGTCACGGGCAGCAGCATGTTGCAACAAGAACAAGAAGCGCAAGAATTCGACTTTCACTTGTTGATCAAACCCGTGGTCCCCCACAAGCTGCGGGCCATGATCGGGTTCAAACTGAAGGTCAAGTCAGCGAGTTGACGGCCGCAGCTTCGTTTCGGGGTTGAACCTCAACACTCCAGGTTATCAATCAATCGCGTGCGGCCTAAGCGCGCAGCCCCCAAGGCAACCAAGCTGCCTGAGGCGTCGTCGGGGCCTGGCGCTTGCAGGTCGGTGCGCCGACGAATGCACAGGTAGTCGGGTTGCCAGCCAAGTTGTGACAGGTGGGCAAGGGCCTCGGCCTCGGCCGCCTGGCGTTCCTGAGGTTGCGCCGCTACACGTTTACCCAAGGTTTGCAATGCTTGGTGCAAGGCAATGGCCTGCGCCCGCTCACTCGGGCTGAGGTAAGCGTTGCGTGACGACAAGGCCAGGCCATCCTCGGCCCGCAAGGTGGGGGCCGCTTCAACCTCAATGGGCAACGCCATTTGCGCAACCATGTGGCGAATGACCATGAGCTGTTGATAATCCTTTTGCCCAAACACCGCCACCTTCGGCTGCACACAAGCGAATAACTTCATGACCACCGTGGACACGCCAACAAAAAAACCAGGGCGGAATTCACCCTCCAGGATGTCGGCCAAGGCCGGGTTGGGCTGAACCTTGCAAGTCTGTGGCTGTGGGTACAACTCCGCCTCGGACGGCGCAAACACCAAATCGCAGCCAGCCTTTGCCAAGTGTTCGCAATCCCCTGCCAAGGTGCGGGGATACTGATCAAAGTCCTCGTGCGGCGCAAACTGCAAGCGATTGACGAAAATGCTGGCCACCACGGGCAGGCCATGGCGGCGCGCTTGATGAATCAAAGCGATGTGGCCCTCATGCAAATTGCCCATGGTGGGCACCAAAGCGCAGTCGGTGTGGCGTGCCAAGGCCTGGCGCAGATCGGTGACGCTGTGTAAGACATCCATGTTGGTGCGTGTCAATAGCCGTGGAGGTTGTTGTCGGGAAAGCGCCGGGCTTTGACATCTGCCACGTATTGGCGGATGGCCCCGTCAACGCTGTCTTGGCCTTGCATGAAGTTACGCACAAACTTTGGCAGGCGGCCCCGGGTGACGCCCAGCATGTCGGGTAAAACCAGGACTTGGCCACTGCAGCCGTTGCCTGCACCGATGCCAATCACAGGCACAGGCAATTTGGCACTCAGGGCTGCTCCCAAGCTCGCAGGCAAGAGTTCCAACACCATCATGGCCGCGCCTGCGTCAGTCAAGGCCATCGCATCTTGGGTCATGGCGGCTGCAGCTTCCTCGGTGCGCCCTTGAATCCGGTAGCCACCCAGTGCATGCACGGACTGCGGTGTCAGGCCCAGGTGGGCACACACGGGGATGCCGCGCTCCACCAAAAAACGAACCACCTCGGTGGTCCAACCCCCGCCTTCCAGCTTGACCATCTGAGCGCCGGCCTGCATCAGCACGACCGCACTGCGCAGGGCTTGTTCAGCGCTGCCTTGGTAGCTGCCAAAAGGCAAATCACCAATGACCCACGCAAACTGGTTGCCACGCGCCACACAACGTGTGTGATAGGCCATCTCGTCCAGACTCACGGGAAGGGTGCTTGAGTGGCCTTGCACCACCATGCCCAACGAGTCACCCACCAGCAGGCAGTCGACGCCTGCGTCGTCCAGGGCCCGGGCGAAGCTGCTGTCATAGCAGGTCAGCATGGTGATGGGTTCTTGTTGGCGATGCATCTCGCGCAAGCGGTACAGGGTCAAGGGTTTGCGGTCAGGGGAGGTCATGGTTTGGGATTGGAAGGCTCAGGGAGCTGGTTGATACGCCAGCCGCACATAGATCGGCGCAAAGGCCTCAGCCTGCGACACCTCGAGCAGCCGCTCGCGGGCCAGTTCCAGCAGGGCAATGAAGGTCACCACCATCACGGGCGCGCCGCGCTGGATGTCAAACAGGGCTTCGAACTCAAGAAACTTGTGACCCTGCAGAGTGCGCAGCACGATGCTCATGTGCTCGCGCACGCTGAGCTGTTCACGGCTGATGGTGTGGTGCGCCACAAGCTTGGCGCGGCGCAAAATATCCACCCAGGCATCCCGCAGCTC
The DNA here is from genome assembly GCA_031374415.1 of Burkholderiales bacterium. GTDB lineage: Bacteria > Pseudomonadota > Gammaproteobacteria > Burkholderiales > Burkholderiaceae_C > CANHBY01. The sequence continues at coordinate 15,374 of JANMGB010000149.1, read as the reverse complement.
AATGGCTTGTACGTCCGCATAGCGGGTCACCAAGGCTTGCTCGATGTGCACGTGGGCGGGCAAAAAATCGCGCCCTAAAACGGGCAGGGCGTCGAGCTTGAACGCTGCGAGCTTCATCTGCTCATACTCAATCAAGCGGCGCACGAGTTCAGCCCGCGGGTCTTCGGCCTCGTTGCCATCCACTGTCTTTTTGGGGGGCAGCAACATGCGTGATTTGATCTCAATCAGCATGGCAGCCATCAGCAAATACTCGCTGGCCAGCTCCAGGTTGCGGGTGCGAATTTGATCGACGTACGTCAGATACTGCCGCGTGACGTCGGCCAGGGGGATGTCGAGGATGTTGAAATTTTGCTTGCGGATCAGGTAGAGAAGCAAGTCCAGCGGCCCCTCGAACGCCTCCAGGAAAACTTCCAGGGCGTCGGGCGGGATGTACAAATCCAGCGGCATGGAAAACAGGGGCTCGCCATACAAGCGAGCCACGGCCACGTTGTCGACGACCGCCGGGGCCGAGGCCTGTCCCTCGGCCAGTTCAGGGCTGTCGATCGTAGGCGCCGGGGTGTCCTCTCGTGCAGCCATCAAGGCGATTGCTCCTTGTGAACGTTCTGTTGTTCGATGCGATGAACGCAAGTCGAGCTCAGATCAGGCGCCGCAGCGAGCTCAGCCTTGTGTCTGATAGACGTATGGCTGCTGAGGAACGCGGGCCTGTTCATGCGTTGCTTGCGCTGTGCGGTCAATTTGCTGGTCCCACAGCAGGGCGCGTCCCTGACGCTGCTCCGCCTCCAGTGTGGGGCGTTTGGCCTTGAGCTCTTCGATAAACAGGGTGGTGTCGGATTTGTAAGGCTTCCAGAAGAATGGCATGGTGGATCCGACCGGGGGGTCAAGCTAAGAGTAGGCCCCGATTTTAGAGCCTGTTCACCCGAACTGCACCGCTGGCGACGCCATCCGCCGCCAGCGGATGCGCATGGCCTGTTAACTCACCCGCATTCCAGGCTGTGCCCCTGGCCACGGCGTCAAGACGTACAAGCCTGGTTGCGCTTTGTCGTCAGCATGACTCGCCGCCAGAACCATGCCCTCACTGACACCAAACTTCATTTTGCGCGGTGCCAGGTTGGCCACCATCACCGTCAGCTTGCCGATCAAGTCTGCAGGCTGATAGGCGCTTTGAATGCCGCTGAACACATTGCGCAGGCGTGGCTGGCCACCAGCATCCACCTCGCCCACGTCCAGGCTCAAGCGCAACAATTTGCTGGATCCCTCGACCGGCGTGCAATCCACGATTTTCGCAATGCGCAGGTCAATCTTGGCAAAGTCATCCACGCTGATCGTGGCCGCCAGGGCTTGTCCACCTGGCTCAGGCTGGGCCATCTCAGGCGGGGCCTTAGGGGCCAGCAGGGCCTCCAGAGCCTTGGGGTCGACCCGTTGCATCAAGTGCTTGTACTCACCGATCACGTGACCGCCGATGGCGCGTTCAGCGTCTTCGAAGCGCAACGGCGGCAGCTTCATGAACGCCTCGACCTCGGCCGCCAGGGTGGGTAGCACCGGCTTGAGGTAAATCGTCAGTAAGCGGAAGGCCTCCAGGCAGACCGTGCAGACGTCGTGCAACACGGCATCTCGGTCCGGCTGTTTGGCCAACTCCCAGGGCTTGTTCTGATCCACATACTCATTGACACGGTCGGCCAGCAGCATGATCTCGCGCAGTGCTTTGCCGAACTCGCGCTCTTCAAACAGTGCTTCGATGGTGCTGCGATGAGCGCGCAGGGTGTCCAGCAGGGTGCGCCCCTCCACCCCCAAATCACTGGACAAATGCCCCCCAAAGCGCTTGCTCAAAAAGCCCGCAACCCGGCTGGCAATGTTGATGTACTTGCCGATCAAATCGCTGTTGACACGCGCCACAAAGTCATCTGGCGTGAACTCAAGGTCTTCGACCCGGCTGTTGAGTTTGGCGGCGAGGTAGTAGCGCAGCCACTCCGCGTTCAGCCCCAGCTCCAGGTAGGTCAAGGGCGAGATCCCCGTGCCCCGGCTTTTGCTCATCTTGTCACCGCCCAAGGTGATGAAACCATGGGCAAAAACTTTGTCGGGTACCTTGCGGCCGCTGAATTGCAGCATGGCGGGCCAGAACAAAGTGTGGAAGTACAAAATGTCTTTGCCGATGAAGTGAATCTGCTCTGTGGCGGGGTCGGCCAGGAAAGCGTTCATGTCTTTCCCGATCTTGGAAAAGTGCGCTTGCAAGGAGGCCAGGTAGCCGATGGGCGCGTCCAGCCAGACATAAAAATACTTGCCGGGCGCATCAGGAATTTCGATGCCAAAGTAGGGCGCGTCGCGGCTGATGTCCCAGTCGCTCAAGCCCGTGCGCCCCTGATCATCAGTGTTGAACCACTCTTTGATTTTGTTCAGTACCTCGGGCTGCAGCCTTCCGGAGCTCGTCCAGCTTTGCAAAAACTCGACGCACCGCGGGTCACTGAGCTTGAAAAAATAGTGCTCACTGGTCTTGAGCAGCGGGGTGGCGCCGGTCAGGCTGGAGTACGGGTTTTTGAGATCGGTGGGGCTGTACACCGCCCCGCAGTTCTCACACGAGTCTCCGTACTGGTCTTTGGTGCCGCACTTCGGGCACTCACCCTTCACATAGCGGTCAGGTAAAAACATCGACTTGACCGGGTCGAAAAACTGCTCCACCGACTTGGTGCTGATGAAGCCGGCCTCACGCAGTGCCAGATAAACCTCTTTCGCCAGCACATGGTTCTCGGGCCCGTCGGTCGAGTGCCAATGGTCAAAGCCGATGTGAAAGCCATCCAGATACTGCTTGCGATCAGCCGCGATGTCCGCCACAAACTGCTGGGGCGACTTGCCCGCCTTCTCAGCGGCGATCATGATCGGTGCGCCATGCGCATCGTCGGCACAAACAAAGTACACCGTGTGCCCGCGCATGCGCTGGAAGCGCACCCAGATGTCGGCCTGGATGTACTCCATCATGTGCCCGATGTGGAACGGCGCATTGGCGTAGGGCAGGGCGGTGGTGACGAAAAGCTGGCGCGGTGTATGAGGCATGGTTGTTTGTGAATCTCGGTGAACTTTGATTTTAGGCGCGGGCGCGGCGTCGAGCACCGATCGGTTGAACGCTGTCAGGCCCTAGACTGCTCAACTTCCTGTCTTTTTGCTGCCAAACCATGACCGTGCCTGATTCTGTGTTGCGCGACGCGTTCAAGTCGGTGCTTGATCCGATCACCGGGCAAGACCTGCTCTCCACTCGCCAATTGAGTTGGTCCAGCCTCGGCCCCGATCAACTCACGGTGAAGCTCTCTATGGGCTATCCCGCCCGCAGCCTGTGGCCCCAATTGCACGCTGCCCTCACTGACGCCGTGCGCAGCGTGGCACCCCACGTGACGCTGGTTGTGGACATCGACACCAAGGTGGTGGCCCACGCCGTCCCCCGGGGGGTTGCGCTCTTGGAGGGTGTGAAAAACATCGTGGCGGTGGCTTCTGGCAAAGGGGGCGTGGGCAAAAGCACGACCGCCGCCAACTTGGCGCTGGCGTTGTCGGCCGAAGGGGCCCGCGTGGGATTGCTGGACGCTGACATCTACGGCCCCAGCCAGCCCTGGATGATGGGTTTGAGCGGCCAACGCCCCGACAGCACGGATGGGCAGACCATGGAGCCCTTGGTCAACCACGGTGTGCAGGTGATGTCCATCGGTTTCTTGGTCGAGGCGGACAACCCCATGATCTGGCGCGGCCCCATGGCCACTCAGGCACTGGATCAGTTGTTGCGCCAAACCCGGTGGCACGACCTCGATTACCTGCTCGTGGACATGCCTCCTGGCACGGGAGACATCCAGCTCACCTTGTCCCAGCGCGTACCGCTCACCGGCGCAGTGATCGTCACCACCCCGCAAGACATCGCCCTGCTGGACGCCAAAAAAGGCCTCAAAATGTTCCAAAAGGTCAGTGTCCCCATCTTGGGGCTGATCGAGAACATGGCGGTCTACAGCTGCCCGCAGTGCGGCCACACAGCGCATATTTTTGGCGCCCACGGGGGGCAGACCATGGCGGCCGAGTACGAGGTGGACTACCTGGGCGGGTTGCCTTTGGCGCTGTCGATCCGCGAGCAAGCCGACAGTGGGCAGCCCACCGTGGTCAGCGAGCCGGATGGCGACATTGCCGGCATGTACAAAGCCATTGCCCGGCGCATGGCTGCCAAAATTGCGCAGTCGAGCAAAGACTACTCGGCCAAATTTCCGAGCATCACCATTTCACCCAACACCTGAGCAGCAAGGTTTGCCATGAGCATCAAAAGTGACAAGTGGATCCGCCGCATGGCGCAAGAGCACGGCATGATCGAGCCCTTCGAGCCCGGCCAAGTGCGTGCATCCAGCGACGGCCAACGCATGGTCAGTTACGGCACCTCCAGCTACGGCTACGACATCCGGTGCGCCCCCGAGTTCAAGGTCTTCACCAACATCTACAGCACGGTCGTCGACCCCAAAAATTTTGACGAGCGCAGCTTTGTCGACATGCACGGCGATGTCTGCATCATTCCGCCCAACAGCTTTGCCTTGGCCCGCACGGTGGAATATTTCCGGATCCCGCGCAACGTACTGACCATCTGCTTGGGCAAAAGTACCTATGCGCGCTGCGGCATCATCGTCAACGTGACGCCCTTCGAGCCGGAGTGGGAAGGCTTCGTGACGCTGGAGTTCAGCAACACAACACCTCTGCCTGCCAAAATTTACGCGGGCGAGGGCTGTGCCCAAGTGCTGTTTTTCGAGAGCGATGAAGTCTGCGAGACCAGCTACAAAGACCGGGGCGGCAAGTACCAAGGGCAACGGGGCGTGACCCTGCCCAAAACCTGAACTGCGAGGCCAGACCATGAAGTGGGAAGGACAACGCGAAAGCGACAACGTCGAAGACCAGCGTGATGCGGGCGGTGGTCGGGGCGGTGGTGTGTTTGTCGGGGGCGGGCGCCTGAGTCTGGGCACCATTGTCTTGGCCTTGGTCGTGGGCTGGGCATTCGACATCAACCCATTGACCCTGTTGGGTGCCCTGGATGGACAAGGTGGCCCGGTCGGCGGCTCGGTGGCCACCACGCCCACTCAATCTGGCCGTCCCGCCGACGAGGGCGCGCGTTTTGTGTCCACCGTGCTGGCCGACACCGAAGACGTGTGGCGTGGCCTGATGCGTCAAGAAGGGAGCGCCTACCGTGACCCCAAGCTCGTGTTGTTTCGGGGTGCCGTGGGCACCGCCTGTGGCACGGGTCAGTCTGCGGCCGGGCCGTTCTACTGCCCGGGTGACCAGAAGGTCTACATCGACTTGAGTTTCTTTGACCTCCTCAGGTCCAAGCTGGGCTCACCGGGTGACTTTGCCCAAGCCTATGTGGTGGCCCACGAGGTCGGGCACCATGTGCAAAACCTGCTGGGCACCCACCAAAAAGTCGAGGCGCAGCGGGGCCGCTTATCGACGGTCCAAATGAACGCCCTGTCAGTGCGCGTTGAGTTGCAGGCGGATTGCTATGCGGGTGTCTGGGCACACCACTCCCAACGTGGCAAAAACTGGCTTGAGCAGGGCGATATCGACGAAGCGTTGAACGCGGCTTCGCGCATTGGCGACGACATGTTGCAACGCCAGGCCCAAGGCCATGTGGTGCCTGAAAGTTTCACGCACGGCACCAGCATCCAGCGGCAAAACTGGTTTCGCCGTGGCTACGAGACCGGCCGGATGGCCCAGTGCGACACCTTTGGCAGCCAGCGCCTTTGATTTCAGATGGTGGCCAAGCCCATAGGCTGGCTGCGGCTGAACACGGGCCGCTCTTCAGCGCCGGTGGCAATCACAGCGCGATTTCGTCCTTGCCGTTTGGCTTCGTACAAGGCCTGATCAGCGCGGCGCAAGGCGTCGGCGATCGGCTCGTTTTCATTCATTTGCACCACGCCAAAGCTTAAGCTCAAGCGGGCAACGCGGGGTGCCACTTGACGGTTCTCTAGCCGCGCAACGATGCGCGCAGCCACCGTCACGGCTTCTTCTACTTTGGTGTCGGGCAGCAGGACAGCGAATTCATCGCCCCCCAAGCGCCCCGCCACATCCAGCTCTCGCAGCGTGTCCCGGGTGCAGCTGCCGACCTGGCGCAGCGCTTCGTCGCCCACCGCATGGCCCAGCATGTCGTTGATGCGCTTGAAGTGGTCGATGTCAAACATCAACAAGGAAGATTGAGCCGCTGAACCGTTGCTCAATACACGCGACGCCAACTCGTGAAAACGGCGGCGGTTCGGGACTTTGGTGAGGGTGTCGATGTCGGCCAAATAACGCAAACGACGCTTCGAAAACCGCAAGCGCAACTCGGTTCGCTCGTGGGTCAAGAACAGACTCAGGTACAGCATTGACAGCGCGATGAACACGGATGCGATGGTGGTCAACAAGGCGTACTGGGCCGTCCAGGCGGACAGCCTGTGGTTGCTGATCAGGTCGGCCGCCCGCAGCCCATACACAGCACCATCGACCAACAGGGCCAAAGCCACGAGTTGCAGCGCGGAGTTTTGCTTGAACTCTCGCAGGCCCACCATCAAGACGGCGGCGTAAAGGTGCAACGCAGCGGCTCCCGCGCCAAAGGTGGCCATTTGCCAGAGTTGGTCGGGAAATGCCACCCACGTGCCAAACCACACCAAATAGGCTGCCGCCATCATCACACCATCCACCATGGGCGAAATACGCAAGGGGTGCCGGGCATAAAACTGCCTCAAGCCCAACAACACCACGATGGGCCACTGCAAGGTCAACAGATTCGCCAGCACCAGCAACTGGGGGTACTGCTCGTGGAAGGCGCTGGCCAGCATACCCAGGGCTACCAGCCACTGGGCACTCACCCAGCTCCAGTAGCCGCGGTAAACCGGGCGAGACGAGCCAAACAGGGTCATGACGCCAGCAGACATCAACAACATCGCGCCAGCAATCAGCAAAAGGGTCGGGAAATGCGAAGACATGGGCAGGCCGGGTTTGGTGGACTGTAAACGTCCAACAACCCCGTTTATAGGTGAACCGCCGCAGCGCATGCACCCACCAATCGAGTGTCTTTGAAACCAAATGTTCCAAGCGGCAGCGCTGTTCAAGAACCCACCGCCCTGATAATGTGACAAAACCCACTTTCCCGGGAGTTGCTGTGGCTTTTGGTCTTGTGATCGTTGGTGACGAGATTCTCTCTGGCAAGCGCGCTGACCGACACCTGAGCAAAGTCATTGAGTTGCTGGGTGCACGCGGGCTGAGCCTGTCCTGGGTGCGCTATGTGGGCGACGACCCCGCGCGCTTGACGGCCGATTTGTCGCACGCCTTGGCCTGTGGCGACTGGGTGTTTTGCTGCGGCGGCATTGGTGCAACCCCAGATGATCACACTCGTCAGTCTGCCGCCGCGGCACTGAAGCTGCCGCTGGTACTGCACCCGCAGGCGGAGGTCTTAATCACCGAGCGCATGCGTGAGGTGGCTGCTGAAAAAGGCGAACCCTTTGAGCCCGATCGCCCTGACAACCGCCATCGCTTGAATATGGGGTGCTTCCCTGAAGGGGCGGCCATTATTCCCAACCCCTACAACAAGATTCCTGGCTTTTCGCTCGACTCACCCAGCGGACGGGGCGGCGTATTTTTTGTGCCCGGTTTTCCCGTGATGGCTTGGCCCATGATCGAAGGTGTCTTGGATGAGCGGCTGGCTCATTGCCAAGTTGGGGTCCAGCGTTGCGAACGGTCGGTGATCGTGTTGGGCACCATGGAGTCCTTGCTCACGCCACTCATGGTCGAGGTTGAAGACCAATTCCCAGGGGTCAAAGTCTTCAGCCTGCCCAGCGTTGATCACCCGGAGTGGGGCGCGCACATCGAGTTGGGTGTCAAAGGCCCGGTCGACCTTGTGCCGACCGCCTACACCCATCTGCGTGAAGGCCTGCGCAAGGTTGGTGCGGACGTTGGCCCGGAGTTGGTGCGTTCATTCTGAATTGCACCCCATTGGGCGCTGTCGCTGAGCATGCTCGGCTCGTCTGCGAGGTGTACCCCGCCGAGCAACGGGTCGGGGTTGGTGGGCAATCTCCGGCATCGCCAAGCGGGGTGCGGTTTGCAGGGTGCGCGCACGGTCGTGGGCATGCTTTCTGCTACATTCCTGTGCACGTCGGCCAGGTGCTTCTCGTGCCCTCGGCGTCGTGCCTCGACTCATTCCCTTCCCCAATCGCCCGCTAGGAGATTTTTGATGGCCAAGACAGTTGCCGACGTGATGAAGATGGTGCAAGAGAACGAAATCAAATTCGTTGATTTCCGGTTCACAGACACCCGCGGCAAAGAGCAGCATGTCAGCGTTCCGGTTTCGCACTTCAATGAAGACAAGTTCGTCTCAGGCCATGCCTTTGACGGCTCGTCGATTGCAGGCTGGAAGGGCATTGAAGCATCGGACATGCAGCTCATGCCCGATCCCAACACCGCCAACATCGACCCCTTCTTTGAAGAACCCACCCTGATTTTGACCTGTGACGTGGTCGAGCCCGGTGACGGTAAACCGTATGAGCGTGACCCCCGCTCGCTGGCCAAACGCGCTGAGGCTTACATGAAGGCGTCTGGCTTGGGGGACACTGCTTATTTCGGCCCCGAGCCTGAGTTTTTCATCTTTGACAGCGTGCGCTGGCAAGTGGACATGTCCGGCTCCTTCGTCAAAATCGAGGCCGAAGAAGCCGCCTGGAACACCGGCAAAGACTACGAACAAGGCAACTCGGGCTACCGCCCCAGCGTCAAGGGCGGCTATTTCCCGACCCCGCCCGTGGATTCCGGGCAAGATCTGCGCTCGGAGATGAGCCTGGTTCTTGAGTCATTGGGTATCCCGGTCGAGGTGCATCACCACGAAGTCGCCAATGCCGGCCAAATGGAAATTGGCACCCGTTTCAGCACCCTGGTTCAGCGCGCCGACTGGTCGCAGTTGTTCAAGTATGTCGTGCAAAACGTGGCGCACAGCTATGGCAAGACGGCCACCTTCATGCCCAAGCCCATCGTCGGCGACAACGGCTCAGGCATGCACGTCCATCAGTCGGTCTGGAAAGATGGCAAAAACCTCTTTGCCGGCGACGGCTATGCGGGTTTGTCAGACTTTGCTCTGTACTACATCGGCGGCGTCATCAAGCATGCGCGGGCGCTCAATGCCATCACCAACCCCACGACCAACAGCTACAAGCGTTTGGTGCCTGGGTTTGAGGCCCCTGTGAAGCTGGCGTACAGCTCGCGCAACCGCTCTGCCTCCATCCGCATTCCCTATGTGGCCAATCCCAAAGGCCGCCGCATTGAGGCTCGTTTCCCCGACCCCATGGCCAACCCCTACCTGGCGTTTTCTGCCTTGTTGATGGCGGGCCTGGACGGTGTGGAAAACAAAATTCACCCGGGTGAGGCGGCGTCCAAAGACCTCTACCACCTGCCACCCGACGAAGACGCCAAGATCCCCACCGTCTGCCATAGCCTCGATCAGGCGCTGGACTACCTTGACAAGGACCGGGCGTTTTTGACCAAGGGTGGCGTATTCACCGATGCCTTCATTGACGCCTACATCGAGCTCAAGATGCAAGAAGTCACGCGTTTCCGCATGACGACGCACCCGCTTGAGTTCGATATGTACTACAGCCTGTGATTTTTCTCACAGACTGAGGCCGGCCAAGCTGTCTGGGAACTGGCCGGCCCGTCCCCATGTTTTTCCCCGTTGCAAGTGCGCGTGCATCGTTCACAATGTCTGCGAGTCTGGAGCGCTGCGCGTGATCGTGCGCTGCAGGCGGCTCGTTGACACTGCATTGCAATGGGGAGTCGCTCAATGCGTCGTTTTATGTCGTGGGGCTTTTGGCTCGTGTTGTTGCCGGGGTGGGCGGTTCTGGAGGCAGGCTTGGGTCAGCTGGCTTGGGGAGCGACGGTTTACAAATGCCCCGGCCCCCCCATGCTCTATACGGATGCCATTTCAGCCAAAGAGGCCACTGAAAAGGGTTGTACCTCACTCGATTCGGCGCCAGTGACTGTGATTGCGGCGCCGCCGCGGCGGGTGGGGCCCGGGAGCTCCACTGTGACGCCAACGGCAGGCTCTTCGTCATCGCCCGCTGGAGCCCCCCGTGTCGACCCCGCCGAGCAGCGCTCGAGAGACTCTGACCGCAAGCAGATTTTGGTCGCCGAGCTCAAAAAAGAAGAGCAGCTATTGGCTGCAATGCAATCTGAGTACAACAACGGTGAGCCGGAAAGGCAGGGCGGTGAAAAAAACTACCAACGCTACATCGACCGCGTCGCTGAAATGAAGGCGGGCATTGCCCGCAAAGAGAGCGATGTCGCGGCCCTCAAAAGAGAGCTTGCCAAGTTGCCTTGACCCTGAAGGCTCCCTTCCTCATGGTTTGCCCACTTTGCCGACCGCATCCGCCATTGCACGTTCCGAATTGAGTTACGCCGCATTCGATCACTTGGCCACCCTGGTGGCGGTGGTCAGTGCGCAAGGGCGCAGCGTGTTTGTCAATGCGGTTTTTGAGAGCCAGCTGGCGATGTCGCGGCGCAATCTGTTGGGGGCCTGCCTCTTCGATGCGTTTGTGGAAGCGGACGTCTTGCGCGACACGGTCGCTGCGATTGCGCGCAACGAGTTCTCGACCAGTCGTCTCGATGCGCATCTGCGGCGCTCGGGCGCGCATGCCGATCCCTTGCCCGTGCATGTCATCGTGACGCAAATTGAGCAGTCGTCGGATGTGCTCATGGAGCTCATTGAGATCGAACAGCAAACGCGCCTTGACCGTGAAGAGCGCGCTCTGGATCAGGCCCAAGCGAACAAAGAGCTGGTGCGCAATTTGGCGCATGAGATCAAAAACCCGCTGGGCGGTATCCGCGGTGCGGCACAGCTGCTGGAGATGGAGATCGACTCCCGCGCGCTCACCGAATACACCCAGGTCATCATCAAAGAGGCTGACCGGCTGCAAGCCTTGGTGGATCGACTTCTCGCACCTCATCGCAAACCCCACGTCGTTGGGGAAGTCAATATCCATGAGGTCTGCGAGAGGGTGCGTTCCTTGATTTTGGCCGAGTTTCCTCGCGGCTTACGGGTCGTGCGCGACTACGACATCTCGATCCCCATTTTCAGGGGTGACCGCGAGCAGTTGATTCAAGCGGTGCTCAACATCGCCCACAACGCGGCCCACGCCCTGAGCGAGCTGATTCAGGCGGGCGGTGCCCGCATTGTGATCCGCACACGCATTGCGCGGCAAGTGACCCTGGGCAAACAGCGCCACCGTCTGGCATTGGAATTGCATATTGAGGACAACGGGCCTGGCGTGCCGGAGTCCATCCGAGATCGCATCTTCTATCCCCTCGTATCAGGCCGTGATGGGGGGTCGGGGTTGGGGCTGACCTTGGCGCAAACCTTCGTGCAGCAACATCTGGGGACAATTGAATGCGACAGCATGCCGGGGCAAACGATATTCAAGATCGTGATGCCCTTGCTTTGAATCGAACAACGGCGGTTGAGCACTTACAGGGTCACCACACAGGCATGAAACCCATCTGGATTGTTGACGACGACCAATCGATTCGCTTCGTGCTGGAGAAGGCACTGGCGCGTGAAGATCTTGAGGTGCGCAGTTTCACCAACACCCGTGATGTCTTGGCCGCATTGGCCCACGAAACCCCGCAGGTGCTGGTGTCGGACATTCGCATGCCTGGGGGCTCGGGCATTGATCTGCTCAGCCAGATCAAGCAAAGCCATCCTTCCTTGCCCGTCATCATCATGACGGCGTACTCGGATCTGGACAGCGCGGTCAGTGCCTTCCAGGGGGGCGCCTTTGAATACCTGCCCAAGCCTTTTGATGTGCCCAAGGCGGTCGAGCTCATTCGCCGCGCCCTGGACGAGGGCCTGCGTGAAGAGGTCGGTGAAGAGCGCCTCGGCCAGATGCCCGAGATTTTGGGGCAGGCCCCTGCGATGCAAGACGTTTTTCGTGCCATTGGCCGCTTGAGCCAAAGCATCGTGACGGTGCTGATCACGGGCGAATCAGGCACCGGCAAAGAGCTCGTGGCCAGCGCCTTGCACAAGCACAGCCCCCGAGCGAGCGGCCCATTCGTGGCCATCAACACGGCGGCCATCCCCAAAGACTTGCTGGAAAGCGAGCTGTTTGGTCACGAGCGAGGCGCCTTCACCGGCGCCCAAACCCTGCGCCGCGGCCGGTTTGAACAAGCCGATGGTGGCACCTTGTTTTTGGACGAAATTGGCGACATGCCCTTTGATTTGCAAACGCGATTGCTGCGGGTGCTAAGCGATGGGCAGTTCTACCGGGTCGGGGGGCACAACCCCATGCGCAGCAACGTCCGCGTGATTGCTGCCACGCACCAGCACCTGGAAGATCGGGTGCGTCAAGGCGTGTTCCGTGAAGACTTATTCCATCGTTTGAACGTCATTCGCTTGCGCTTGCCCGCACTGCGTGAGCGGTGTGAGGACATTCCTGCTTTGACCCGTTTTTTCCTGCAAAAGAGCGCCAAGGAGCTGGGGGTTGAGGCCAAGCGAATTACCGATGCGTCTCTTGAGCGCATGATGCAGTTTGATTTCCCGGGCAATGTGCGCCAGCTGGAAAACACCTGCCACTGGATCACGGTAATGGCCCCGGCGCAGGTGGTGGAAGTGAAAGACTTGCCGCCCGAGTTGTTGGCGGGGTCAGCCCAAGCATTGGGCGCTCACCCTGTGCGCAGTGCCACGCCGCTGTCCGAGGGCTTGCCATCTGTGCCCGCATCGCTTCCTGCAGCCGCCGAGCCGTCAGTGAGCTGGCTGACCGACCTTGATCGCGAAGCGCGCCGCTTGTTGCAGTCAGGTGACCCGAAGGTCTGGGACACCTTATCGGCCCAGATGGAAGCGTGCTTGATTGAGGCTGCACTCAGCATCACCCGAGGGCGTCGCATCGAGGCCGCGCAAAAGCTCGGCATTGGGCGCAATACGATCACCCGCAAGATCCAAGAGTTGGGCCTGGACGACTGATCACCGGCTGACCAGCGCCATCAAAGAGGTGCGACAGGTATTCACCGAAGCTTGCACCGACCTCGAGAAGGTTGACGGGGTGACCCTCTACGACCATCTCACTTACCCCGCGAGCTCGCGATGTACTTTGCGAGCGCCTTAGAGTTTCGTTTATGGATCCGTGCGATGACAGCGCATTGGGGGCACCATTGATTTCGGCTAATGTTGGCAAACGTCGCCTTCCAGACATGCCCACGGTGACACATCCACTCCAGCTTGTGTGCGTTTGAAACGTAGTGCTCCGACAAGCACTGGCCGCCACGCTGCGCTGCGACCTCACGCGGCACCTCAATGCCCAAGCGCTTACTGTCATGAACACATTGGCCGCACCATGCTCCCCTCACGATGCGCGCGCCCGTCGTCTCCCAACGATGGCCATGGGCACACACAAATTCATACTTCGCGATAGCTCCGGTGTAGGTGCTCGCCAGGCACTGACCCCCTTTCTTCTGGGCCAGATCGTGCAGTCTGTTCAGGCCATCCGGCAGCAGATAGTTTTCAGATCTCTCTTGTTGCGAGCACGGCAAGCACCACGCCCCTCGTAACACCTCAGAGCCGGTGGCTTGCCATTGATGCTGGGCTTTGCAGCGGAATTCATACATGAGGTACCCGCCCTCGTAGGACGTGCTCAGACACTGCCCGCCCCGGCTTTGGGCGATCTGCTGCAGGCGCAGCAACCCGTCAGGCAACATGATCTTCAACCCGTGTCTGAGCTGCATGCAAACCAGGCATCGCATGTTATGCCGCGCTTTGCCTCCAATGCAAGAGATGGGGTCATGCAAGAGATGGGGTCAGGTCTCAAATATAAACCCCCCAAGCGCCCCAGCGGCATCAGCATGACGGACTTGGCCAATGAGCTGGTCCTGACGCTGTCAAGGATCAGCCAGTTGATTGCGCGTAAAGAGAAGGTGGTGCAGACAACAGCGGGTTGATTTTGATCTCCGGTGAGTTCAAACTACTTAGGCCTTTATATTTGAGACCTGACCCCGTCTCTTCGCTGATCCAGGGGGGGGGGGGCAATTTCGCGCCAAGCCAGGAATGATGAAATCAGGGTGTAAAGTGATCGATATTCGAGCGGCCACAACAACCTCTCTGACAGCGACCTTTGGTGTTGACGCCGACGTCAAACTGACCCAGGCTGCCGATTCTGCGTGACCCAGCAAGGTGTTTCTGCAATCGTTGCTGGGTGCGGGATGGCGGACCTTCATGGTGGGTCAGTCCGAAGTCCGCACGTGGGTCAAAATCGCGTCGGCGCCAACAATGTGATCGAAATCGACACCGAATCACGGATTCAATCAACACTCAAACGCAGTACCCAAATGACATCCTTCAGACTGAACCGCAATCGTGGTCCTTCCAGCAATACCCCTCCTGCTGCTGACTCCAGACCAGCAGCCCCGAATTCGCGCATGCCGGCTGATTCCCTGGCAAATAATGCCCCAGGTGCCGAAAGCGCAAGCAGCCGCTTGCATCGTCCTCGCACCATAAGAAACAGCCAACTCAGGGAGTTGCGCGTAAATAGAACCAATCAAGGGCTGCAGTCAGCTGCCACGCTCAATGCCAGAGATTTCAATGGAAACACCGCGCTAATACGGGCTGCCAGGGCCGGGAACAACGACCAACTACCTTTACTTCAATCGGGATCATTAACCGCTATTGATTTACAGCAATTATCACAGCCCAAGCACGCCCCAAAAACCATTGAGGTAATTTATTTTAAAGCGGGCAACGGCCATGTTTCTACCGCGAAAGCCTTGAAAGCAGCGTTTAACCATGCTTATCCAGAAACTAAGGTAATTTTGACAGATGTGTACACCGGGATAAAAGGGGCTTCACTCTACGAGAAAGCCATGGGTACAACAGCAGACGTCATGTACAACCAACTGTTTAAACACAACCTTCTACATGAATCGATGGAACCACATCGAGAACTGATTCAGTTAGACGAAGATGTTATGCACCCGATTTGGGAGCAACATTTTGCGATGCAATTTACCGCGCATAAACCCGACATCGTGATCTCGGTTATACCAGGTTACAACCGCACCATGAGCCGAGCACTGCTCAAGTATGATCCAAAAATCCCGTACATCCAGGTGGCAACTGACTATAACTTATTGAGCAAAGGCTATAGCGCCGCGTTTACCGAAGCCAATCAATATGCAGTATGTCCGTCCGATGAAGTGTTCAACCATTGTGTTGACAGTGGAATCCCTCGCGAGCGGATATTAAAAACCCATGGATTGGTAGTGCATCCGGCTTTATATAACCACAAAAAAATCAATGTGGCCGAAGAAAGACAAAAGCTCGGTCTCGATGCAGCAACGACCACAGGTTTGATTATGTTTGGCGGCATCGGCACCAG
>JANMGB010000107.1:0-3095 GCA_031374415.1 Burkholderiales bacterium | reverse complement strand
CAACTGGCGACCGGCCGTCGATACCGCCCCGCCGAACGCCGCCCCCGCCGCCCCTGCCACCGCCGCCGCGTAGATCCGCCTTCAACCTTCAACACGCCTCCATCTTCGGCGCAAGGATGTCGTTCGCCGAACGCTTACCGTACCGTCACCGATCAACTGACGTTTCAGGCTCAACAAGGCTTCGTGCATCAGTTCTTGCGTGAACACGACAACCGGCCGGAGCGTCTACTGGGGCCCGCGTGGCCACCGTGACACAGTGCGCTCGTCCGAGCGCCGCCTTTGCAGCCTGCCCACCGCCTTGCTCAACCCGCCAGCCAGTGCGTCCAGTCGTCGTCCTGGGTTTCCAGCCATTTCATGAGACAGCATGAAATCACATGGTGTGCAGCGAAACGAAATCCCGACAGGAATCGAAAGGTAGCCCGAAATGCCGATGAATGCTTGCGCTGTGGAAACCGGGGGGAATTTGTTCCCCTGCTTGTTCCCCATGTCTGGCGCTTCTCCACGACATTGCAGCAGAGCTGACAAGGAGTCACGGGATGGGTGGCAGGAGGGACCGCTTTAAGCGACGACGATCTAGAGACGTCATACCCATGGCAGTCATGTCATGTGACTCCCAGTTTTTTTCAGCATTGGCTATGACGAGAATTTGCTCGGCCTAGGACGCCAGTGCGGCTCGGTCGAAAAATCCTATGACGCCAATGTGGAAAAACGGCCTCCACCTTGCCGAAATTGGACGACGAATAAATTGGTGAGACTACGACGGCAGTCAGGCGCGCGCCAACAACACGTGGGAGCATCAGCAGAGGGTGTACAGGCCATGGACAGGACATTGAGGCGATTTCTCAGGACGGTCCGGCAGCGCTGTACAACACGTCGGAACGCAAGACGTATTTCGTGCCAGACACCACCGCTCGGCCCTCATGCCAGGTGTCGTGAATGAAAAACAAGGCGTCACCCTGCGTCGGGTGCACGACGAAATCCCGGAAATCCGTTTCACCGCCCACGAATTGATCATTCAAATACACCAGCAGAGTCAGGCGGCTGGTTAACCCACCCTCGATCCACGGGCCGTCCTTATGCATCCTGAAGCGCTGACCCGGGCGGTAGCGGTAGAAACGCAGATCTTTGGGCAGGCAGGAAGCTCCCTGTCCTTCGAGTTGCGGCAGGTTCAGTGTAGAAGTGCGCCGCCATAGCAAATCGACCCATACCGCAGATTCGACCAGCACACGTTCGTTGTTGCGCACTAGTGGCATAGCCTTTTGCCCATGGTTGGTGCGAACACCCGCTGGTTCAAAACCACTGACCTCTGCCAACTCAATCAGTTGCTCGCACTCAATCACGCTGAGCAATTGCGGTACCGAAAAGACGCGGTCTGAATGGGATTTGATGTGCATACCCACAACATTGATGGGGATCAGACCTCAATACTGTTCGTTTTGATCGATTTCGCTTGTAAACCATCGCGGTCGCGGCGCTCCACCTTCATGGATACCGTGAACAGAGCTTCCGGGGAGATGAAACGCTTAGTCCTCTAAACGAACAGCATTGAAGTGGGACTATGACGGCAGTAAATCGCGCAAGAGCCTGGATCTAGATTCAAAGCCTTCGGTAAAAGCTCCAGCTAGACTTATCAAAGCGGTTGTCATGCTCTCCAAAATTACTGCATTCAACCTCAAACTGATTTCCGTCAAGATCTGAAATTAGAGCGTAATAACCCCCAGGAGTCTCCAATACCTCTTGAATCAGAGCGCCTCGTAAGAAAAGATCGTTGCAGTACGATAGGAACTCGTCTGCAATTTCAAAATTGAACAATGGAAAGCCCCTTCTTGGCGGGAACTTCTCGCTGGACTCTCTGTCTACAATCATGAGTTTTAGAACCACATCGGAAGAAGATTCAGGCAGTTTTAAAAAACCATCCACATGCGTGAATCCTAAAACCTGGCTATAATAATGCCAAGTTTTTTCATAATCTGACGTTGGAATAATTATTTTTACCATACTCATATCGAACATAGCACTTTGTTAGTCCTGAGGGAACGGATTCAACGCGCCATGGAATCGCAATATTCTTTGAGGCACATCCAACATTCAAGGCCTATTCGTTTAGAAAAATTATCTTGCCGCCATTCCTCATCGAGAGGAAGGATAATCCGATTATTCGAATCAAATTTTCCACCAAGAAGCATCTCTAAGTCCTCAACTTCCGACTCCAATATATATGAGCAAATTTCGTACCCATCCACTTCAACAGATATGTATCTTGTTTTCAATGGCAGCTCATTTTTTCTTATTTCTTCGATAAGATCACTTGAGGCATGAGCAACCGTCACTGCCCCTGTCGACTGTCTTGGATGGATTTTGCAAAAAGGCCCAGGCATGCTTTCTCCAAATAACTTAATTATTATTTACGCGTTTTATAATTTGGATCCCTCACCGGAAATCCCTTTCTTAAAAGGTATTTTTGTTGTGGCCCGGCCCCTGGCGGCACCGATTCACCCCCGGCCCTTAGAACATTTGCAACGTGGGTTTGACAGCTATTTGTCTTAACATCATAAGCTCCGTCTGGCTTCCCTATGACGGATCGCTGATACGCCTGTGCGGCATCAGCATCTTGAAGAGGGATATGCTCAGTATGAAGAAGCGGCTGACTTCGCAACATTTTTTCTTTTCGCTCATCTCTAATAGTCATAGCACTTTCGTCATCGTTATACCACTGATGGGTATGCACTCTATTTCCGGTTCGTGGTTGGACCACCTCTACAGAGTAGTGTCCAGTATTAACATTCATGTCTCCATAGTGTCGAACAATAGCATACCCTGGAGCCAGACCATATGGATCGATCCATTCATTCGGATTCGGTGCATACTGGTGTAAATTATTTCCACCAGTAAGTCCAATCGGATCTTTTGATACGAACCTCCCGCTGTGAGGATCATAGTATCTGTAGCGATTCTGATACAAATCGCCCGACGCACACTTGTCGTACCGGATGCATTTTTCCCTATATGCATCAACAGCTTACGAGCACGCGCAGGCGGTCTTTGACCCCACTTTCTAAAAATTTCGCCTAGACGCACATTTTGCCCCATGGCGG
>JANMGB010000106.1:0-1057 GCA_031374415.1 Burkholderiales bacterium | reverse complement strand
CTACCCCTATCAGGAGCGTGCCTGAGGCGCAACAGGCTCGCGCGCTCTCCATTCCTGCACGCTCCGCCTGCCAATGCGCCCCCTGTTCGCCTTGGCGAATCAACCTGTCAAATTCATTGCGACGGGGTACTAGGGCCTGTTGCTGACGGGGTGTCGAAGTGTGGAAATTCTTGGCAGCAAACGTTATGTCTACCAGCCTCCCAAGGTCGGCGATATCAACTTGAAAACAGGACGTGTGACATTGGGCCACTACGTGGGGAAGGGTGAGGAGCAATTGCGAGGCGGCTGGCAAACCGTGGCTGACTTTGTGGATGCCGCAGCGAACTCCGAGGGGTAGTCAGCGCTTTTTCGGACACAAGTCGGACGCGGCGGGCCAAAAAGCAGAAAGGGTTAGTGACGCAAGCCACTAACCCTTTGATTTCTTTGGCTCCCCGACCTGGACTCGAACCAGGGACCTGCGGATTAACAGTCCATTTTTTTGATCCTGGATGAGACCGGCTGAGATGTCTGGAACTGAAATAAAGTGAATAAAATCAAATGGTTATATGGGTTTTTCCGTTCTTCGTGTTTCATGCCGTTTCAGCGAAGCTCAAGATTTTTAGGACAAAATTAGGGCGCGAAGGCAGATACAGCCGAGGGGCAAGTCCTTGACCTCAGTGGTGGCGAGCAAGCGATCCTCAGCCTGCATAAGGGCATGAGCTTGTCCAGATGACCATATTGGCCTGATGGTTGGGATGTCTGCAGGCCGAACGTTTCCTCTTTGAATGACTCGGTGAGCCTGGCGGCGAGGGGTGAACTCCAGGGCGCTGGCGACAAGCCGGTGAGCGCAGAGCAAATGGAGCTGGCACGGCTGCGAGCGGAGCTGGCCAGGGTGAAGATGGAGCGCGACATCCTAAAAAACCGCCCATGCGGCTCGACGGTAAGCGTTCGGCGAACGACATCCTTGCGCCGAAGATGGAGGCGTGTTGAAGGTTGAAGGCGGATCTACGCGGCGGCGGTGGCAGGGGCGGCGGGGGCGGCGTTCGGCGGGGCGGTATCGACGGCCGGTCGCCAGTTG
>JANMGB010000105.1:0-2622 GCA_031374415.1 Burkholderiales bacterium | reverse complement strand
CAACTGGCGACCGGCCGTCGATACCGCCCCGCCGAACGCCGCCCCCGCCGCCCCTGCCACCGCCGCCGCGTAGATCCGCCTTCAACCTTCAACACGCCTCCATCTTCGGCGCAAGGATGTCGTTCGCCGAACGCTTACGATCCGCCTTCAACCTTCAACACGCCTCCATCTTCGGCGCAAGGATGTCGTTCGCCGAACGCTTACCCTCGAGCAGCACCACCACGTCATCAGTCAACGGCACCTCGCGGGTCTTGTTGCGCTTGCCTGTTGTTGTGGTGCGCAATTAGCGCTAATGATGCTCACTAATCATGCTAGTGAAAATCCAGGCGGAACCCGCATGGATAAGGGGCTGCAGGCCGATTGACTTGAATTCCTGGACGTCGCACTTTAGCAACAACCGGGCCTCGTCTTGCTCACATATCTTGCTAGTGTGGGCTCGGTGCTCATTATTAACGCTAATGCACATTCCAACTCTTGCAGCATTGGTCAGGACTAACAGTCATCCGAATTCAGGGCGAAATGGCCGAACTTCCCTCTGCAAATGGACATTCAACCATGTGGGCTTTATGGGGTTGATCCACGCATGCAAACCGTTCTAAACAGCTGGCGGTACACACGGTCACTCCAAAAAATCCACATTAGCAAGATTAACGCTCCTATTAGCATCAATAGTGCACCACAACAGCGTGAACAAGTTCATGAGCCAGGCCAATTTCGGGAGGTCGCCTCATCCACGCCTCACTTCCATTGCCAATTTGTGTCGTATTTGGATTAAATGCCACAGTTCGGTTCGAGGGTGTATATGTATTGCCGCCAGTCGTTGTTTGAATCGTTACAACATGCGGGCTACTTTGAAGGTTTTGAATCAATCCTTGTGCTGTTGGTGAAGTAGTACTCAACTTTCCCAGGGAGTCATTAATAGACTGAACTTCGGCAGCTGTCCCTACAGGCTTGATAACCAACCCCATGGGATCAATCCACCCAGTAGGGTTGGGCGCAAACCTATGCAAATTAAAGCCACCCAGCAATCTAATCGGATCCTTAGAAACGAACCTCCCCGAGTACGGATCGTAGTATCTGTAGCGATTCTGGTTTCGCCCACCCGCGAGCCCAATCGGATCCTTAGAAACAAACCTCCCCGAGTCCGAGTCGTACCACCTGTAGCGGTTATACTTTGACTAAAGCCATCGATTTGCAGGACATAACTTTAAAAAATCCTCAGCACGCGATTTCGATATGAAACCCTCAGCAACCAATTCGTCCAAGAGATTGGAGAAATTTTCGAAAGACTCTGCTTCGCCAGCCAACTGAGCAAATAACTCCAGTGTCTTCTCACCATCATTTTCGCCGCTTTGGAGGCAGCACTTTAGGAAAGGAATCGCATTCTTCTTTTCAACTTCAGCTTGATCGAAATTTCCTGCCGCACAGAGATCAATAATCAATTTTTCAAGATCCATGAAATTCATAAACAAATCCATTTATAAAGCCCTATAGGCACTTGGAGGTATAGGCCCACGGATGAGAACTTCCTTATCCTTAATGGCCCAAGATTTTGCAAATTGCCTCTTCTGTGGATTGTCAACCAGACCATCCCCATTTGACAAATCTACAATTTTATTGTCGGGTATTTTGCAAAGGTCGATTTCAACAATCGTCGCATTATTCTTCTTCGCGTAAAATTGCGCCCTGGACATTGACCTGCTTGTCGAAATGAATTGCGTTCTATTTCTACCATTCTCGACGTGCTCTTGAGTCGTGTGGGGATTATTGACATTTTTAGGAAGCAAAGCCTTGTTAGAAGCAACTTGTTCTTCCTGAGCTTGAGTAACAGCCCTATATACCTTGCCGCAGTGCTTTTTTAAGCCTAGAGCATCTACCCAGCCTGTTGAGTTGGGAGCATAAGAATATAAATTCTCTCCGCCATACAGCCCAATCGGATCTTTGGAGACGAACCTCCCGGAGTGCGGATCGTAGTATCTGTAGCGATTCTGGCAAAGTCCAGTTTCCTCGTCATAGTACTGGCCCTGGAACCGGATGTGGTTCTTGATCCCAGCCTTGCGTGCGGCGTCGCTGATGTATATCTTCGCCAGACCCCAGGCTTTGTAGTTGGCTTCCCACGCGACTGTACCTTCACAGTCCGTCATCTCCCTCGGGGTGCCGAGATGGTCGCACTGATAGTAGATGAGTTCCTGTGCGTCAAACGCCTCGGGCTCGTTGTCGGCCTCATCGTTCCACAGCGGATCAAGCTCAATGTCGTAGCGACCTTCGTTGGCCGCCATCAGCGCTTTGACATCGGTCGTGGGCTTGAGTTTGATTTGTCCTTTTCGCCTGGCCTGCATCAGCGGCACGAAGCTACCCGCTTCATGGATGTAGTGCACCGTGTCAGCTTGCTGGTTGGCGCTGCCTGGGCCTTCGAACGTGGTGCTTTCAAACGCCAAGGTGTCACCATCCCAACCAAACACCGTGTGCTTGATCGGCTTCGGGTAAGCGTTCCGGCAACCCATCTTTCGCAACACCAGAGAAGCTGAGAACCTTGCGTCTGTGATGACAACAGACGAAGCGAGGTGAGCATGGATCGAGAGCGGATTGAGAGTTGCCTGGAACAGGTGAAGGCCTATCAGG
>JANMGB010000104.1:0-12480 GCA_031374415.1 Burkholderiales bacterium | reverse complement strand
CAACTGGCGACCGGCCGTCGATACCGCCCCGCCGAACGCCGCCCCCGCCGCCCCTGCCACCGCCGCCGCGTAGATCCGCCTTCAACCTTCAACACGCCTCCATCTTCGGCGCAAGGATGTCGTTCGCCGAACGCTTACGATGAATAACAGCGCCAGTTTGCTGCGCGCCTCATCGGCCCGTTGCGCAGCACTCGCCATGTCATCTTCAAAGGCCAAACGATTGGGCAAGCCCGTGAGCAAATCAGTGTGGGCGTTGCGCTCCAGCTTACCATTGGCCTTGCGCAACGAGGCCCGCAGGTGAGCCTCTATCAACAGGCCCAGCCACAGCGTGATGAGCAGCACCAAAGACCCCACCGAGGCGAGCGCGGTGAGGGTTGCAGCGCTGAGTTGACTGTGAAAGGTAGAGGCGACTTGATCGCTCCAGTTCACCGCTGAAATCATGAGGTGCTGGGACAGCACCACCGTCGCGCCCAGAATGCACGACGCCTGGGCCTGGGGCCACCAACCACGTTGTTTGCGCCGCTGGGTGACGTAGACGCGCAGCAGGCTCGCTGCCGCCCCCACCCATGCCACGGCAGCCCCCAGCGCTACGCTGGTCAGCTGCCAGCTCACTCCGGGTTGGAGGCCCATGGACTCCACCCCCAAGCAGGAGGTCGCCAAGATACCGGTTGCCAATGGCATGCTGGCCAACCCGACTCGGGGCAGCGTCATGCGATGCAAGCCCATGGCCCAGGCCGTTAACGCACTGAACAGCAAGGCTAACCCCCAGATTCCGAAGGCCCCGGTCATGCTGTAGCCCACAGGAAAGTTGGGGCTTCGAGCAGACACCATCACCATGTGCGCGGACCACACTCCCGAGCCCAAGGCCATGGCCAAAACCAAACGCCAACCGCAGGACTCGAGTCCGCCCGTGGCGAACACGCGCTTGGCGGCCTCCTGGGAGACCCAACCCCCCAGGCAGGCAATTAGAAACGCCGAGCCGACCAGTGGCCAAACATCGGTCGTTGGAATGATCCATATGTCCATTCACCGCTTATCGGCATTTTGGGGGCCTCGATTGAGCGTGAATTCAGTGCGAAAGTGCGGCTGTTGGGGGTGTCGACCAACAAGGCCGCAGCGGCTTTGCAGGACGGGTCAGTGCAGCACGAGGGGGTGTTGCATCAGGGGCGAAAAGCGCGCCAAGTAATCATCGAACTCTTCGATGGAGGGCTGCTTTTCAATCAGGGCCTCAACGTCTTCTTTGAAAGTTTGCGCCAACGCGCCTTCGATGAAAATT
This sequence comes from Burkholderiales bacterium, assembly GCA_031374415.1. GTDB lineage: Bacteria > Pseudomonadota > Gammaproteobacteria > Burkholderiales > Burkholderiaceae_C > CANHBY01. The sequence goes on along the minus strand of JANMGB010000104.1, from coordinate 11,204 downwards.
TCTTTGCGCGCAAATTTGTCAACGATCTCGAAACCACCACGGCGCAAAGCAGCTCCCTCGGGGACACCCAACGGCGCAGCCTCGGCTGGCACATCGATTTCCACCACGGAATAACTGTCAGAGTTGTAGACCATCTGCATGTGACTTCTCCTTGGTGGCTAGGTGAATCCAGTGTCGCCCTTTTCAAGAGGCCGTGTGGGCACGCCGTGTCAAAAAGCCGCATATCCAGCCCCGGCGAGCTGAATTTCCCCTCAAGTCGGGGGGGTGCGCGCGCTCACATGGGGTCAGGGTGCGAGGTGTTGCAGGGTGAGCTCGAGTGGCTCGGCCTCACCGCTGCTGCCCAGGCTGGCACGCACGGGCAGCAGTTGGCGAGCGGGATCCAGCCAGACCTCGACAACGCTGTCGCGCGGCTTGCGGGGCTCGCGCATCCATTTGGCCGCAGGCACCACGCCGGCCTGCGTTCGGACATCTTCCATACCGACGAACCGGAAGGCCCAGACGTCAGCATCCCCACGTGCCCCGCTGACGTAGAACTCCACCACCTGACCAGGGGCCTGACGCTGGGGCGCGGCTCGCAGCACCGCAGGCAACTGCAGCATCCAACTCAAGCGGTCTTGTGCGCCAACGAGCCATCGCGTCTCGTCAGTCTGGCCTGAGTAGCGAATTGTCCCCTTGTCGCGTTGAAACGTGGCAGTGTGTGCCGGGCCACGCGCACGTTGGTCGGAAAAGCGCTGCGGCGCCAGGCCATGAGCATCGAGCGTGCCACTGCTGGCTTGCTGCAACAACTTCAAACCCAACACTGTGCCCTGGAGTGAGAGCTCATACCGCCCGCCCTCAGGCGCCCAGCGCAACTCGGCTTCACCAGTGATTCCACCCTTGCGCAACTGATAGTGCAAGGTGCTGGGCGCTGGTACCTTGGCGCGGTACAAGGTAACGGTCGCGCGCTCACCCACCACCACACCCGAGGCTGCCGCCTCGGGCACGGTCTCGCACCAAGCGCCCTGAGATGCCACCAGCAGGCCCAGCCCGACCAGATGAACGCGCGAGAAATTTTCAAAATTCAAAGGCAGCCTCACAAGCATTGGACAATCACCCACTGAGATCCTCACCTTCCCCCCCTTTGTCAAGGAACGCTCACCCATGAAACTGGCCAGCTACAAAGACGGTTCACGCGACGGACAACTCGTTGTGGTGTCTCGCGACTTAAGCGTGGCGCATTATGCGACGGGCATCGCCACCCGCCTGCAGCAAGCCCTGGACGACTGGAACTTCATCGCGCCGCAACTGGAAGCCCTGTCCCAAGCGCTCAACCAAAACCGCGCGGGGCATGCCTTTGCCTTTGCCCCCAGTCAGTGCATGGCCCCGCTGCCGCGGGCTTTTCAATGGGTGGACGGCTCGGCATATCTCAATCATGTCGCCTTGGCACGCCGGGCTCGGGGGGCCGAGCTGCCACCAAATCTGCAAACCGACCCCCTCATGTACCAAGGGGGCAGCGATGACTTTTTAGGCCCCGCGGACGACATCCTCGTGCCAAGCGAAAAAATGGGCATCGACTTCGAGGCCGAGATCGCCGTAGTCACGGGGGACTTGCCCATGGGTGTGAGCGCCGAACAAGCCTTGGAGGGCATTCGGCTGGTGATGTTGGCCAACGATGTGAGCTTGCGCCATTTGATGCCTGCGGAGCTGGCCAAGGGCTTTGGCTTCGTACAAAGCAAGCCGGCCACGGCCTTCAGCCCAGTGGCGGTCACCCCGGATGAGCTCAGCGCGGGCTGGATGAACGGGCGGGTGCACCTCGACCTGGTTTGCGAATGGAACGGCAAGCGCGTGGGCCTGTGTGCCGCCGGCCCCGAAATGCACTTTGACTTCGGGCAACTGATCGCGCACGTTGGCAAAACCCGCAACGTGCGCGCCGGCACCATCGTCGGCAGCGGCACGGTCAGTAACGCCGACCCGGCACGCGGCTACTGCTGCATCGCTGAGAAACGAGCCCTCGAAACAATAGAGCACGGCGCCCCCCAGACCGAGTTCATGAAGCATGGCGACAGCCTGCGCATCGAGATGATGGGGCGTGACGGACAAAGCGTCTTCGGTGCGATTTCGCAATCGGTGGTGGTGACGGACATCGAGGTACCCGCACCAGCCGCCACCCCGGCCACTTGAGCATCATCCTTTGGCAACGGCCTGCACCGTGCAACTCGATGCACCAAAATTCAACGGTTCGAGCGGCTGTTCAATCGGTGGATAGCCCAGTCAGTGTCGAGCGGCGCGGGGGCGCTTTGCTCACCAGACATCACGGGTCGGGTGGGCGCGAACGCAGCTTCCATGCCAAACGCGGTGCCCAGGTCTTCAGGATCTCGGCCGGGAGGCGATTGCGTTCGACGCGGCATCCAGCCCACCAACCAGCCCAATAAGTTTGCCATTTTCAACCCCTGAAAGACTTTACATCCACCTGCACTTTGCCTGCCCTCGCCCGAGAATTTGAAGGTCAATTCAGTGTGTGATCAATGGATGCCGAATGGTCGCTTGAAATGCCCTCTCGTGGGGGCACTTTTCGAGTCTTGGACTGGGCGTATTCACGCTTTCCCAAAGGCACTCAACACGGTGCTGCGTTGCATGTGGCTGGCAAGGGTGTAGCAGGGCGTTCGGACAGCATGCTGTCCACCTGAGCAACGAACGCGGGATCGGTCAACTGCCCCGTCCAGTATCCCGTCTCAGTGGATTTGAAAGGTCGATTTCGCCAAAGCGAACAGGTGGCGCATGGGCAAGCTGAGCTTGTAGGAATGCAGCGCGCGGGCATATCGCTCCTGAGGCACCATCCTGGATCCCCGCCTGCGCGGGGATGACGGGCGCAGGCGGGGACGACGGGCGCAGGGGTCGGCATCTCCCCATGTCATTCCCGCGCAGGCGGGAAACCAGCAGCCTGTGTACTTCACGATTGACCTCGCAACAATTCAACCTTTCAAATTCACTGAGACGGGGTACTGGCTTGAAATCAAGACCACAGACCGATACCCTTGCTCCCTCGTAGCTTGTTGCGAGCCCCCCCCATTAGCCGAGGATCTGTCATGCGGATTGCCTTACTTGCTTTTGACGGTTTTGACGAACTTGAAGTCGGTGTGCTGTCCGGCATGCTCAACCGCCTCAGTGCGCGAGGTTGGCGGGCCGAGGTCACCAGCACAGCCGCGCAAATCACCTCGATGCACGGGGTCACGCTCCAGGCAACCCAGCCGCTGGAGTTCGCCAACGAGGCCGATGCGGTCATTTTCAACAGCAACCTGTATGCACGTGCCATAGCGCAAAACAGTGCTTTGCTGGACCGTTTGCAGCTCGACCCGATCCGCCAGTGGCTGGCCGCGCAGGGCTCCGGGGCCTTGATGCTCAGTCGCTTGGGCTTGTTGGGGGGGCTTCCCGTGTGTGCTGATGCGCCCATACGCCCTTGGTTGATCGAAGCCGGTGTGCGGGTGCTGGATGAGCCCTTTTATGCCCGTGGGCCCGTGGCCACCGTCGGTGGCGGCTTGGCAGCCCCGTATTTGGCCGCATGGTTGATGTTGCGTTGTCTGGGTGAGGACCACGCCTTGCAGGCCCTCCAAATGACGGCCCCGGTGGGTGAGCAAGCCGGCCACGCACAACGGCTGCTGCAGGTCGTGCGTCCTTTCGTGGCTGTCGAGCGACAGGGCCCGCAAGCCCGATAATCACCGGCTAACTACTTTGCTTGCCGGCCCCGACGCTTCGGTGCGGGCCCTCCAGCGCCATGTCTCTCGATTTATCTCAAGTTCCTGCCCATCCTCTGCGCAGAGAGGTCCAACGCCGTCGCACCTTCGCCATCATTTCCCACCCTGACGCGGGCAAGACGACCCTGACTGAGAAGCTGCTGTTGTTCTCGGGGGCGATTCAAATCGCCGGGTCGGTCAAAGCCCGCAAAGCTTCTCGCCATGCCACCTCGGACTGGATGGAGATTGAAAAGCAGCGCGGCATCTCCGTGGCCAGCTCGGTCATGCAGATGGAATACCGCGACTGCGTGATCAACCTCCTGGACACCCCAGGCCACCAGGATTTCTCAGAAGACACCTACCGCGTGCTGACGGCGGTTGACGCGGCCCTGATGGTCATTGATGCGGCCAACGGTGTTGAGCCCCAGACCCGCCGCCTCCTGCAGGTCTGCCGGGCCCGCAACACCCCCATTCTGACCTTCGTCAACAAAATGGACCGCGAGGTTCAAGACCCCCTGATCCTGATGGACGAAATTGAGCGCGAGCTCGGCATGACGGTGGTGCCCTTCACCTGGCCGGTCGGTATGGGCAAGGCCTTTCATGGCGTGATGGATCTGCGCGCTCAGCAAATGCGGGTGTTCAGCCCCGGCGCTGACCGCGCGGGCCAAGACGACGAAATTCTCCTGGGCCTCAACAACCCCGCCTACGCCCAACGCTTTGGCATGCAATACGAGCAAGCCGAGGGCGAGATTGAGCTGGTGCGGGATGCTGCGCCAGCGTTTGACAAGGCCGAGTTTTTGGCGGGGCGCCAAACCCCCATGTTCTTCGGTTCAGCCGTCAACAACTTCGGAGTGCGCGAGGTGCTTGATGCGCTGGTCGATTTGGCACCGGCGCCGGGTTCGCGGCAGGCCATCCAGCGCGAGGTGCGACCCGAAGAGCCGAAGTTCAGTGGCGTTGTCTTCAAAATCCAGGCCAACATGAATCCAGCCCACCGCGACCGCATTGCCTTCTTGCGCGTGGCATCAGGCCATTTTGAGCGCGGCATGCGCTTGAAGGTGGTTCGCTCGGGCAAAGAGCTGCGGCCCAACACCGTGGTGTCGTTTCTGTCGCAACGTCGTGAGTTACTCGAAGAGGCCTACGCTGGGGACATCATCGGCATCCCCAACCACGGCGTTTTGCAGCTGGGTGACACCCTGACCGAGGGCGAAGCGCTGCAATTTACCGGCTTGCCCTTCTTCGCCCCTGAGATGTTTCGCACCGTCGAAGTGGCCGACCCGCTGCGATCCAAACAGTTGCGCGCCGGGTTGACCCAGCTGGGCGAAGAGGGCGCGATCCAAGTGTTTCGGCCGGTGGCCGGATCCATGTTGCTGCTGGGCGCTGTGGGTCAACTTCAGTTTGAGGTGGTTGCCCACCGGCTAGAACACGAATACGGTGTCAAGGCCCGCATCCTGCCCAGCCGGTTCCAGGTGGCGCGCTGGGTGACTGCCGATGATCCGCAAGAGCTCAAGCGCTTCATGGACGGCAATGCGCACCGTGTGGCCGTTGATGCTGTTAACGCACCCACGGTACTCGTTGAATACGCGCCTGAGCTGCGCGCCATTGAGGCCAATTGGCCCCACATCAAGTTCCATGCACTGCGTGAGCATGCGGGCTTGGTGTTCCAACAAAAGCTGGACGGCTGAGCAAAACGCGTCCAAGTCGAACAGACGCTTGGTACGCCTTTTCAAGCGGCGCCGTTCCCCCTCCAAAGACGACAGCCGACCAGAGGGTCGGCTGTCGTCTTTGGAGGGGGACGTGAAGGGCGGGGCCTTACTTACTTCACTGATTTGATCATGTAAGCCACGGCTTCCTTGATGTCAGCCTCGCTGGCTTGGGTGCCGCCCTTGGGGGGCATAGCACCTTTGCCCTTGACCACGCTGGCTGTCAGACCGTCAAGGCCGAGTGCCAGGCGCGGGGCCCAGGCCTCTTTATCCCCCAGTTTCGGGGCGCCGGCCACACCGGCCGCGTGGCATGCGCCACAAGTGGCGTACAAGGCGGGCGGTGAGGCTGCTGTCGTGGCAGCAGGTGCGGCCGCCTTGGTTGGGGCCGGGATCACCACGGCGGGCATGATCGGTGCGGCGCTGGGCGCGGCTGCGGCAGGCCTTGCTGCGGGGGCTTTGGGCTCATCAAACTTGGCGCCGGCCGCGTTACTCATGTGCACGACGGCACGGGCAACTTCCACGTCACTGAGCTCACCCCCGCCTTGGGCCGCCATCGCCCCCTTGCCTTTCAGGGCGGACTGCAACAGTGCCTCGTAACCTGTCTTGATGCGGGGCGCCCAAGCGACCGTGTCGCCCAACTTGGGGGCGTTTGCCAGGCCGGCTGCATGGCAAGTGCCGCACTGTGCGGCATAAGCCTGCTCACCCGTTTTGAGCACCTTGGGTGCCGAGGGGTCTTTGATGTCAACACGCCCCACACGTTGAATGCGTGTAGCCACCGCCTCCGGCTCCAGGCCCTTGCTGCCTGCGGCTTCGCTCTGATCTGTCACCACAAATTTCACCAGCAGCACAATCACGATGATGGGCACGATGAACGCAAAGATCACTGCAGTGATCAATTGCTTGGGTGTCTTGATGGGGCCTTCATGGGCCTCAGATGAATCGTCTTGATGGCTGTGGGCGTCGCTCATGGGATCCTCAACATCGCGGTGCGAAAAGTGCTCGGGGGCTCGGTCTTGCAGCACAAGACCAGCGTGCGCGAAAACCGCAAATTATAGATCCCAGGACCGAACCGGCTTGGGGACGACACTGGATCTATGCCGCAGCCTCGGCACAGATGGATCGCAAACCTTGCCCTTATGAGCTTGGCACTGACGCTCTGTTCGGAAAAATCAGTTTGCCGGGGAGGATGTCAACTTGATGGTGCGCCCGGCTGGGATCGAACCAGCAACCCCTGCCTTCGGAGGGCAGTACTCTATCCATTGAGCTACGGACGCGCTTGGTCAGGATTCTAACTGCCCACGCCCGTCTCGGCGTTCGTCTTGGGTAAGGGCCCACCAGTCGGCATTCTTGCGGATGGGCATGAGCGCCGCGCGGGTCGATTCTTCTCGACCGAGCCCCTCCTGCATTCTGACAAGAGCGATCTTCTCTCCACGTACGACATAGCGTTCGTTGCTTGTAATTCCACGAAGAATCCATGATGCCGCTTGATGCGATTTCTCCATCGCACCGACAACGATTGAAAGCCTCGGAATGGTCAGCATGGGCTCTCCAATCACGCATTGCATGCTGTCGACCCGCCACGGGCCGGCGCCACCTCCAATAGAGCTGAACAGACGGGCGACTGAGGTTGAATTGACTGACATAGGGATGGTCAAGGTTGTAGCTGAGCGAGGCGTTCGGCGGCACTCGGCACTACCTGTACTTTGCAGCCGTGATGAACTGACCGAAGGTCTCGCACCACACCACCACCGCGGAGTACTTGGAAGGCTCAATGCCGGGTGGGAGCGCAACCACAAAGTTCTCGAAAGTCTTCACGTCACCAACCCGGACCATGCTGTTCTTGAGGCGATTGAAATCTGCTTCGGTTTCGACAAATTCTGGAGACAGGTAGAGCTTGTAGTCGGGCCCTGGCGCAAGCCTTCCTGCTAGTGAGATGGCGTGGGGCGCAATGGAGACGACACCCTCGCCCCAATGAAGCGAGTCGCTGCCCTTCAAGTCGCGTTTGAACTGACCAGTGAACTGAACGTGAGTTGTTGCGGACCTGATCTCTTCCAGTGTGGGCGCGGCCGGCGCGATCAGGATCGGAAGAGCGTAAATGCCTCCTGCAAAACCTGCAGCAGCCACCGCAAGGTGGGACGCGAAAAGCAGAAGGGTCTTGTGTGTATTCATCAAAAACCTGACATAGGTTTGAAACCCCGGCCTTCAGGCCGGGGAGCCCCGAAGGGGCGATTCGAAGGTAGGGGATGCAAACCCCGTCCAACAGCCTACACACCGACCTTTAGGTCGGTCGAATGTTTGCTAGGTCGGGGGAGTAGAGCGGTGGTGGGCTGTACCGCCCAACGAGCTAAGCTGCCTGCCGATGCAGCCAGCTTAGCGGGTCAGTTTGAGGGGGTTGGGCGTCACTTGCTCGCGCAGGCCCCGATTGCACTCTTCATCTCGACAAGGATGACGTGGGTAGGGGTTTCGCCATTGTTGGTGCCGATGTGGGTCTGGCTGTTGGACCACATGACATCCCCTTCCTTGAACTGACGCTGCAGTGTTTTTCCGTCAGGAAGGGCAATGGAACGTCTGAACGATGAAAGTGAGTACAGAACGAAAGCTGGGTGCTTGTGCTGGTGTGTCACTTCGCCGGGCTTGTCCTTGTAGTCGAGGACCCGCACACATTCATTCTCGAAAATGACTTTGTACTTGTCCCCATCCGTTTGTACCGCGTCCTGGGCAACAGCGAAAACTGGAAGCATGAAGAACGAGGACAGGAGTGCTATGCGAAGCATTGGGATTCCCTTGAAGTGAATCGTGCAATGTAGGTCTGAAAACAGCGGGCGACAAGGAGAGATTTAATTCTCAGAAAGGGACAGGATGGCGCTCGTCTCGTGAAGCCCAACGAACTAAGCGGCCGACAGCGGCGCTGCTCATGTTGATCAAGTACTCAATCAGCGCCGCCGTTGTCGGTCCGCTCGAACGGGGGGCTAGTAAGAGCCGAGTTCAGCCCAAAAACACAACCCACCTACAGGGACTTCCCGTGGAGTCAAGCGACTCACCATACGACCCCACGCCTGATTAGATGCGCCCCTGCCAAAATCCAGGCTTCCTACGCTGATGAGCTATGGCAAGAATTCGAATCTCCGAATCATGCAAGTAATAAACAACGCTGTATGGAAAACGACGCAACGGCGGTGGCCTGCCGACGCCTTGAACGCCTCCACCTCACTGTGGCGGCAGGATAACTGCGCTCTGTTTCTTCTCCCGCTTTCGTGCTCGACGTTCTTGCTCGGCGGCAACAATCTCTTCAAGCGAGACTACTTGCTGCGGTGCATCTCGACCAAAGCTCTTGCGATAACAGTTTCTGATGAACTCTCGTAGCGGAGCCTTCCAGGGTTCTTGACGCTCGTTGGCGAGGGAGCCGAACTTTTTTGGATTCATGCCAAGTTCCCGAGCCATCTGTACTTCGGCATGGGTTAGCTTGTAGCGCTGCCGTGCGTCTAACCATGGCTGCAACTTCGGTGGTAAGTGCTTCATCTGAGTGACAGGCGAATAACGCAAAAGGATAGCTGACCTTGCACTGCCCACTCATTTTTGACGATGACCACCGGTCACCCACACGACGCGGTTTCAACGCGGCCAACTCACCAAGGCCGCCAACACAAACGGACCTTCGCCAACCACCTGCCTGAGCTGCCACCCACCGTGCGCTGACTGCCAACGGACAGGCAGCACACTTGAGCTTTTGCACTGGTTGCCTTTGAAGGCCACCTCAGCATTTAGCGGTGACACCGGCCAAGTACTCTGCACCTCATGGCGTGACGCCTGAGCGTTTGACACGCTTGAGAAAAAGAGCCCAACGAATAGCTGAGCGGCCGACAACAGCGCCGCCTATGTTGATAAAGCACTCAATCAGCGCCGCTGTTGTCGGTCCGCTTGAGCACTGGGGTTGGGCTACGGGCAAATCACGCTGCCCCCAAACACAAACCCGAACCTCGCCACACCTGGCACAGCAAAACAACCACAGCATGCGTACTTGACTCAACGCAAACACCAAATTAGACTAGTCACCTGACTAGTCACTGGAGATTCATATATGCATATCTGGCCCGTACAAGACGCCAAGGCCCGCTTCAGCGAGTTTCTCGACGCCTGCCTTGCGGAGGGGCCGCAAATGGTCACAAAGCGTGGCACAGAAGCGGCAGTGCTGGTACCCGTGCAAGAGTGGCGAAGGTTGCAGGCCGCTGCAAAGCCCTCGCTCAAGGAGCTACTACTTTCCAATGACGCCAGAGGTGATTTTATTCTCCCTGTTCGTGGGCAAGCGAAGCGCCGCCCCGTTGGTGTAATTCGGTGACTGCAATGTACCTGCTCGACACCAATGTCGTTTCGGAATTGAGGAAGCCAAAGCCCCACGGCGGTGTTCTTGATTGGTTCAAATCGGTGAGTGATGCGGATCTATACCTTTCGGCTGTGACCTTGGGTGAGATCCAGGCCGGCATTGAAATCACACGCGAGCAAGACTCTGCAAAGGCGGCTGAACTTGAGGCTTGGCGAGAACTCGCTGCATCGTCTTACAACGTGCTGCCGATGGACGCCGAGACCTTCAGGGAATGGGCGCGCCTGATGCATCGGAAGTCGAATACTCTCTTTGAGGACGCAATGATTGCAGCTACTGCGCGGGCACACGGCCTGACTGTGGTCACTCGGAACACTTCGGATTTCGCCGCCTTAGGGATGCAGGCACTCAATCCGTTCACCATAAACAAACGCGCCAGGTAAAAGCCCAACGAATAGCCGAGCGGCCGACAACGGCGCCGCCTTTGTTGATGAAGCACTCAATCAGCGCCGCCGTTGTTGGTCTGCTCGAGCGGGGGGTTGGGCTTCTGTTATGCAGCTTGTAGAAAAAATTCGACCTTGACTGAATCAAATGGAAACTCAACTTGACCTTCTGGCGAACGCATCAAAACCCCAGCGTCAAGTAATGAAACAACATCTCCATGCACCGCTTTGACATCACGGCCTACGCGTCTGGCAGCCTCTCGTATGGAAATAGGCCCTGCACCACACATCGCTTTAAGTAATTCCCAGCGCTTAGCGGTCAAAACCTCCCAAAGCAATTCAGGCGAAGCAAAAACGATTCTCGCCGCCGAGTCTCCTCGACCGGACTCCATCGCCCGCGCTGCATCAGCCAATGTGTCAACCAAGCTACGCACTTCAAGAACGACCGTGTTCATGATTCCACCTCGCAATATCAGCATTGAAATCCAGCATCAACTGATCTGGCGTCGTGAAGACATAGTCCCTTTCCTCTGCCTCCCAGTGGCAATGGTCACCCTTGCCTCTTTCGTTGTCATACCGAAGTACGCACCTTCCTTTGACGACATACGCCAAGCGGTACTTGAACGGATGTTCAGAGGGAGGCACTGGCGCAGGCACGCGCCAAACTGCAACCTCAGCAAAGGCGTTGACTGCAAGGACAACGCGCCGTCGAACTATTGGGATAGCCTTCATGTTGGAGAAAATAACAACAAATTAGAGTGTTGTCAATAACTCCAACAAACTTGGTGTGAAATCTTGAGGCGGTAGACCGTCCGCCCAACGAATAGCTGAGCGGCCGACAACGGCGCCGCCCATGTTGATGAAGCACTCAACCAGCGCCGCCGTTGTCGGTCTGCCCCCCGTGCCAATATGACCTGCGCCACCTACCCCCGAGAGATTAGCGAGCAACGAGGTAGGTATGAAGATCAAAGATCAAGCCAAGGACACGATGAACATTGAGCACAGTTTGCCCGATCCTGGCGCATTGCTGGGA
>JANMGB010000103.1:0-1764 GCA_031374415.1 Burkholderiales bacterium | reverse complement strand
CCTTCCTTGACCTCCTTGACTACGTGGCAACACCTTCCCCAACCTCTCCCACTGCTCGTCATCCAACGCGTGGCGTTCTTCGGTCATCTGCCTCAAAAGGCCGCCATTCTCCCCGACTTCTTTTCCGAACAGCCCCTAGTATCGGCGTTGGGTTTTTCGCTCCAACCATCGTTCATCCCGCACCAAGGCGGGCTTCATTGATTCCATGGCGCTATCGCACAAGTCCATCACCAGCCATTCTGTGTTTCCGTTGACCTTGCTGTACGACGGCGACTGCGAGGTTTGCGCCACGGAGATGAGCGACCTGCAAGCGCGTGATCGGGATCAGCGCCTGATTTTCGTGGACATCACCCAACCTCGCTTTGATCCCCATCGTTATGGCGCCAAACTGTCTGAGTTGCGGGCCCAAATCCATGCCGTTCGCCCCGATGGTCGCGTCCTGAAAGGCGTCAGCGTTTTGCACGTCGCTTATGCCGCGGTTGGACGTGGTTGGATGTTTGCGCCGGTCCAGTGGCCTTTTTTGCGGCATGTCCTGAATGCGACTTACGCTTTGCTGTCAAAGCACCGTGATTTGATTTCACGCACGGTCGCGCCCTGGTTGTTCAGGAGCTGGGACCGCCGTGCACGCGGTACCCTTGAGCGCATGCAAGCCAGTTGTGTTTCTGAAGACCCGGTGTCGGTGTTCATGCCCCTGTCGCAGGCCGTCGCTCACAATCAGCGCTCATTGCCCCCTGCGCCGTCGCCTTGCGCCAAAGGCTCTACTGTGTCGCGCCTCGATGTCGAGTGTGAATCCGCTTCACCACCGATTTGGCAGGACACCCTGCCAGCTGTTAGCGCGCCCACACGCAAGCCGTGAGGGTGAGGCGAGGGCCTTGGTGTTTTTGTGGGATTGACCGACAGGCCGTCGCTATGGAGTTGCTTGGTTTTGCACACGCAGGAGTGAGGTTCCATGATTTTTGATGCTGCGCGAGACTGGGGGCGCCTTCAGCACATTGTTGGGGTGCTGATTCGCCATGGCTTGGGTGACGCCGTGCGCCGATTGGGTTGGGTCGAGCTGTTGGCGAAGGCAGGCCATGCTGTGCATTGGGATCATGCAGCTGACCTGGCGCGCCTGGAGCCACCGGTCCAAGTGCGCCTGGCCATGGAAGAGTTGGGCCCCACGTTTGTGAAAGTGGGCCAAATTTTGGCTGGGCGGGCGGATTTGTTGGGCCCGCAGTGGACGGCTGAGTTTGCGCGGCTCCATAGCCATGTGCCCGCGGTTTCTTATGAGGCCTTGCGGGCGCAGCTGTGTGCCGATTTGGGGGCAGACCCCATGGAGGTTTTCGCTTGGTTTGACGTGGAGCCGATGGCGGCTGCATCGATTGCGCAGGTGCACCGCGCGCGCTTGTTGGATGGGAGCGAGGTGGTGGTGAAGGTGCGGCGCCCAGGTATCCATCGTGTGATTGAATCGGATCTTCGTTTGCTGGAGCGCTTGGCTGGCATGGCGGAGCGCCAATGGCCGGAACTGAAGCCCTATCGGCCGGTGTCGCTGGTGCGTGAGTTGGGGCAGTCTTTGCGCCGTGAGTTGGATTTGGCCCATGAGTGTCGCTTGGCCGAGCGCATTGCCGCCAACTTTGCGCAATCTGCGTAAGCGTTCGGCGAACGACATCCTTGCGCCGAAGATGGAGGCGTGTTGAAGGTTGAAGGCGGATCTACGCGGCGGCGGTGGCAGGGGCGGCGGGGGCGGCGTTCGGCGGGGCGGTATCGACGGCCGGTCGCCAGTTG
>JANMGB010000064.1:0-20824 GCA_031374415.1 Burkholderiales bacterium | reverse complement strand
GGCAATCTCATCAAAAAACTGAAATAGGTCTGAAACCCCGGCCTTCAGGCCGGAGAGCCCCGAAGGGGCGACTCTTTGGTAGGGGATGCAAACCCCTTCCAACAGCCTACACACCGACCTTTAGGTCGGTCGAATGTTTGCTCAGGGGGTGGCACAGCCCTTCCTTGATTGCAGCCAAATGTCATCGCGAGGGGTGAGGCTTTCGCGGCCTGCGGGTGTCAGAATGGGCGCTGGCCTGGATGGAGTCCTGAGATGAACGACCTTGTTCGGCTGCCGGTCGGCGGCCAGTCCCTGGTGCGCGGTGTGACCGATTCGCCACTGTGCGACGACACGGTGCACGACATGCTGGCCCACGCGGCATCGCGCTGGCCTGGGCGCGATGCCGCCGTGTTCGTGGAGCAGGGCGTGCGCTGGACGTGGGCGCAGTTGCTGGCCCAGGTGGCCAGGGCGGCAGCCGGCTTGGCCGCGCTGGGCGTGACCCATGGCGACCGCGTGGGCATCTGGTCGCCCAACCGCTCTGAATGGCTGGTGACGCAATTCGCTACGGCGCGCATCGGCGCTATCCTGGTCAACATCAACCCAGCGTACCGACTGTCGGAGGTGGCGTACGCGCTGAACAAGGCGGGTGTCAGCGTGCTGGTCACCGCGCCGGCGTTCAAGACGAGCAACTACCTGGGCATGTTGCAAAACCTGGGCTTGGGTGCTCACGGGCACAGTGAACGCCTGCCCCAACTGCGCTATGTCGTGCGCATGGGCGACGACGCCACCCCCGGCATGCTCAACTGGCAGGCCATGCTGGTGGGCGGCGATGGCGTGTCACTGCCCACGCCGGCTTTGCAATGCAAGGATGCCATCAACATCCAGTTCACCAGTGGCACCACCGGTGCGCCCAAGGGCGCCACGCTGACGCACCACAACATCGTCAACAACGGCCATGCGGTGGCTGACTGCATGCGCCTGAACGAGCACGACGCGCTGTGCATTCCCGTGCCGCTGTACCACTGCTTTGGCATGGTGCTGGCGGTGCTGGCCTGTGTCGCGCGCGGCAGCAAGATGGTGTTTCCCGGTGAAGGCTTCGAGCCGCGCGCCACCCTGGCGGCGGTGGAAGCTGAAGCTTGCACGGCGCTCCACGGCGTGCCCACCATGTTCATCGCCGAACTCGACCACCCCGAGTTCCATACCTTCGACCTGAGCCGCCTGCGCACTGGCATCATGGCCGGCGCACCTTGCCCCATCGAAGTCATGCGCCGCGTCCAGAAGGACATGCACATGCACGAAATCACCATCGCCTACGGCATGACCGAAACCAGCCCGGTGTCGTTCCAGAGCGCCACCGACGACCCGCTGGACAAGCGCGTGTCCACCGTCGGCCGTGTGCTGCCGCACCTGGAAATCAAGATTGTCGACGAGGCCGACCGCATCGTGCCCGTCGGCGCCAAGGGCGAGCTGTGCACCAAGGGTTATTCGGTGATGCAGGGCTACTGGGCCGACCCTGAGCGCACGGCTGAGGCCATTCGCGATGGCTGGATGTATACCGGGGACCTCGCCACCTTGGATGAGCAGGGCTACTGCAACATCGTGGGCCGGGTGAAAGACATGGTGATCCGCGGTGGAGAGAACGTCTACCCGCGCGAGGTGGAAGAATTCCTGTTTCGCCACCCCAAGGTGGCCACCGTGCAGGTCTTTGGCGTACCCGACAAGAAGTATGGCGAAGAGCTGTGCGCCTGGATCATCACCAAGCCCGGGCACAGTTGCACCGAGGGCGAGATTCGCGATTTTTGCCGCGACCAAATCGCGCATTACAAGCAGCCGCGCTACATCCGCTTCGTGCAGGAACTGCCGGTGACGGTGACTGGCAAGCCGCAAAAGTTTGTGATGCGCGACGCCATGCTCCAGGAGCTGGGCCTCACGGAACCGCCCTCAGCCGGAAGCGCTCCGGGGCTGCTGGGCTGAAGGCACCTACCTTCGGCGCATTGCTGGCCTTCGCTGCGTTGCGTCTTCGGCAGCGCCCGCCCTCGACCCACGCCGAGCATACCGATCCATAATCCATGCATCAATCCAGCGGCTTCAGATCCGAGGGGTATTCCGGTCAAGAAAACCAAAGCTGTTGGACTTCACCCGGCAATTGCTGGGTCAGCGCGGCCCGCTCAATGAGGTGCCAAAAATAGCGGTAGCTCGCCCGGTCATGAAGCACATGACGGTGCTGAATCGGTCCCCAGTCTTGGGCTTGCGCTGCCTGAATGACCTCGATGGCCAGGTCCAGCTCCGCGGCGCTGGGTGAGAACGCCTCAACGATGGTGTCAATTTGATCGGGGTGAATGCTCCACATCCGTGTGTAGCCCAGCTCATCACTTGCACGCTCAGCTGCGCGGGCCAGCGCATGCCGATCCTTGAACTCCGTGACCACGCCATGCGAGGGGGTGATGCCCTGGGCATGACAGGCGGCCGAAATTTCCAACTTGGCCCGCCACACCAGCGGGTGTGCAAACTGGCCCACAGCACCCATCGCGGAGGCCCCAATCGCCCCCCGGTGAGCCGACACAAAATCCATCAACCCGAACGACAGCGACTCAATCGCAGGGCAGGCTGCAATCCGCTGCACCTGGGCCAAGGCCCCATGCGTTTCAATCAGGGCGTGGACTGGCGGCATCGCCACGCCCAGGCTCAGGGCGGTTTGTTGAATGCTTTCGCAAGCGGCTTCCACGTCAGCCGCATGCCGTGGTTTAGGCAGCATCACGTACGCCAAGCTCGATCCGGCCCGCTTCAAAAGGGTGTGTACATCATCGGCAAAAGCCGGGTGATCAAAGCCATGAACGCGCACACCCACGCGCCCATGCGCATTGGCCTTGGACATCACCAGTTCCGCCACGAGTGCAGCGTGCTCGGCTTCGCCGCCAATGGGCGCACCGTCTTCACAGTCCAGCGTGACATCAAAAACCGGGCCCTTGGCGGCTTGCAGCGCCAAGCTTTTTTCCATCAACTTGGGCACGCCAGCATAGTGGTCGCAAACCGGCAAGCGTTTGGGTAAGTCGGTGGCCTCAAACAGAGCCAAGCGAGGGTGCATCGGGATCTCCAATCAAAGCGAGGATGAGCGATCAATGCGCCCACCCTCATCCAGCCAAAGTTTGGATTCAGAGCAGGTGCTTGACGCCGTCTTGCTCTTCTTGCAGCTCTTTCAAGGTCAGGTTGATGCGCTCTTGGCTGAACGCATCGATCTCCAGGCCCTCGACGATCTTGTACTCGCCCGCGGCAGTTGTCACTGGGAAGCCGAACATCACGTCCTTCGGAATGCCGTATTCGCCGTTCGAGGGCACCCCCATGGTGACCCATTGACCGTGCGTGCCCAGAGCCCAATCCCGCATGTGGTCGATGGCCGCGTTGGCTGCTGAGGCGGCAGAGCTCAAGCCACGCGCTTCAATGATGGCCGCACCACGCTTGCCCACTGTGGGCAGGAAGACGTCCTTGTTCCATGCGTCGTCATTGATGAGCGGCTTGACGGCGAGGCCGCCAATGGAGGCGAAACGGTAGTCGGCGTACATGGTGGGGGAGTGATTGCCCCACACCGCCAACTTCTCCAGGCTAGAAACCGCCTTACCGGTCTTGGCTGCGATTTGCGATGCGGCGCGGTTGTGGTCCAGGCGGAGCATGGCCGTGAAGTTCTTGCGCGGCAAATCAGGGGCGCTCTTCATGGCGATATAGGCATTGGTGTTTGCGGGGTTGCCCACCACCAAAACGCGGACATTGCGGCTGGCAGCTGCGTTCAGTGCCTTGCCTTGGGCGGTGAAAATCTGGGCATTGGCGGCCAACAGATCTTTGCGCTCCATGCCGGGGCCGCGGGGGCGAGCGCCGACCAGCAAAGCGTAGTCGGTGTCTTTGAATGCGGTGTTGGCATCACCATGGGCCTCCATGCCCGCCAACAGAGGAAAGGCACAGTCCTCCAGCTCCATCATCACGCCCTTGAGCGCCTTCTGTGCTTTTTCATCTGGGATCTCAAGCAACTGCAAAATCACCGGCTGGTCTTTGCCCAGCATCTCACCCGAGGCAATGCGAAACAGCAGGGCGTAGCCAATTTGACCGGCTGCACCAGTGACAGCCACACGAACAGGTTTTTTACTCATGGAAGTTCTCCAGAACAGGGGTTAGGAAAATTGGAATGCCCGCGAGTGTAGGGCAGGCCACGTTCGTGACTTGCTCACGGCGCCAACCAGTGGCCAGGTCTTATAAATGACAACAGTCATGAGATAGGATCTTCTCCCGTTGGGCGCCGCATTGGTGCTGCGCTGAAAGCAACCTGTTTCCACCCGGAGTTCAACTTTGAAGTCTGTCCCGCGTTCAACGTTTGAGGCCCCATCATTCAGCCCGCTGTATCAGCAAATCAAGGGCCTGATCACACGCAGCCTGCAATCGGGCGAGTGGCGCCCGGGCGAGGCCATCCCCAGTGAGGTCGAGCTGGCTGCCCGCTTCAAGGTCAGTCAAGGCACGGTCAGAAAAGCCGTTGACGAGCTGGCGGCTGACAATCTCCTGGTTCGCCGACAAGGCAAAGGCACCTTCGTCGGCACCCATGCTGAAGAGAAAGTGCAATACCGCTTTTTGCGCTTGAGTGCCGACGACAGCCAGCCATTGCGTGCGGCGCGGCATGTGATCGACTGCCGCCGCTTGCGCGCGCCCGCCGATGTTGCGAGCCAGCTTTTGCTGCGCACCGGCGCCCCCGTGTTGTTGGTGCGCCGCGTCTTGTCCTTTGACGGAAGGCCCGTGGTCTTGGACGACATCTGGCTGCCTGGCGCGCAGTTCAAGGGCCTGACAACCGAACGGTTGCGGCAATGCGAAGGACCGATGTACGCATTTTTTGAAGAAGAGTTCGGGGTTCGCATGATCCGAGCCGAAGAAAAAATTCGGGCCATTCCTGCCCAGGCCGATGCGGCGGCCCTGCTGGCCGTGGCCGAGCATGCCCCTTTGCTGAGCGTCGAGCGTCTGTCCATGACCTACGCCGACCAACCGGTCGAGCTGCGTCGCGGCCTTTATCACACAGCCAATCACCACTATCGCAACGCTTTGAACTGATTTCGCTGCTTTACCAAGCGACGCTCGGCCGCGTAGAGACCCAGATTGCAATAAACTATAGGGGTTTATCACCCTACACATGAGGTTGTTGCGAATGTCCGAAATCACGAAGCAAAGACCCGGCACCATGCGTCTCATCGACGCCTTGCAGTACCGGTTGCCCATTGCCGGTGTGGTGTCTATCCTGCACCGGGCGAGCGGCGCGATGATGTTTATTTTGCTGCCCTTCTTCATTTGGATCTTTGACAACAGCATCAGCTCAGAGGCCTCGTACAGCCGATTGAGTCGCGTTTTCAAGGACGGTATCGGTATTTTTCCGGGCTGGTTTCTCAAGTTGATCGTTCTTGCCTTGGTGTGGGCCTACCTGCACCATTTCATCGCTGGCCTGCGTCACCTCTGGATGGACGCCACGCATTCGGTGACCAAATCATTCGGCCACCAATCGGCCGTCGTGACCATGGTGTTGAGCATCACCTTGACCTTTGTTCTTGGCTACCGCGTTTTCTTCTGAGGTTCCGGCAATGACGACTCCTAATTTTGGTTCTAAGCGTGTGGTCGTGGGCGCACATTACGGCCTGCGTGATTGGCTCAGCCAGCGCGTGACAGCTTTGATCATGGCCGTGTTCACACTGGCCTTGGTGGTCCAGGTGCTGTTGCCAAGCAGTGCCACCGGCTATGACCGCTGGGCAGGGATTTTTGCAGCGCAGTGGATGAAACTGCTCACCTTTGTGGCCATCGTCTGCCTCTTGATTCACGCCTGGGTTGGGGTGCGCGACATCCTCATGGACTACATCAAGCCCATGATGCTGCGCCTGTTATTGCAGGTGGCCGCCATTGTGTGGCTGGTGGGCTGTGCTGGCTGGGCGATTCAAGCACTCTGGAGACTTTGATGGCAGTGAACAAGCGAAAATTCGATGTGGTGATCGTGGGGGCGGGCGGCTCAGGCATGCGCGCCTCGTTGCAATTGTCACGGGCAGGTTTGAACGTGGCCGTGTTGTCCAAAGTGTTCCCCACCCGCTCGCACACGGTGGCTGCGCAGGGCGGTATCGGCGCCTCCCTGGGCAACATGAGCGAAGACAACTGGCACTACCATTTCTTTGACACCGTCAAGGGATCCGACTGGCTGGGTGACCAAGACGCCATTGAGTTCATGTGCCGTGAGGCCCCCAAGGTGGTCTACGAGCTCGAGCACATGGGCATGCCCTTCGACCGCAACCCCGACGGCACCATCTACCAACGCCCCTTCGGCGGCCACACCGCCAACTACGGTGAAAAGCCCGTCCCGCGTGCCTGTGCCGCGGCCGACCGCACCGGCCATGCGATGTTGCACACGCTCTACCAACAAAACGTCAAAGAACGCACCAACTTCTTCGTCGAGTGGATGGCACTCGACCTGATCCGTGACGCCGAAGGTGATGTGGTCGGTGTCACCGCGCTCGAGATGGAAACCGGTGAGGTCTACATCCTCGAAGCCAAGACCGTGTTGTTGGCCACGGGCGGTGCCGGGCGCATTTTTGCGGCGTCCACCAACGCCTTCATCAACACAGGCGATGGGCTGGGCATGGCCGCGCGCGCGGGCATTCCGCTGCAAGACATGGAGTTTTGGCAATTCCACCCCACCGGCGTGGCCGGCGCAGGCGTCTTGCTCACCGAAGGCTGTCGCGGTGAGGGCGCGATTTTGCGCAACTGCAACGGTGAGCGCTTCATGGAGCGCTATTCCCCCACGCTCAAAGACCTGGCGCCACGCGACTTCGTTTCGCGCTGCATGGATCAGGAAATCAAAGAGGGTCGCGGTTGTGGTCCCAAAAAAGACCACGTCGTGCTCGACATGACCCACCTCGGCGCAGAAACCATCATGAAGCGCCTGCCCTCGGTGCTTGAAATTGGCCATAACTTTGCCAACGTCGACATCACTGTGGCGCCGATTCCTGTGGTGCCCACCATCCACTACCAGATGGGGGGCATTCCCACCAACGTCTACGGCCAGGTCGTGATCCCACGCAACGGCAAACACAACGATATTCTGGGGGGGCTGTACGCGGTGGGCGAGTGTGCCTGCGTCAGCGTGCACGGTGCCAACCGCCTGGGCACCAACTCCTTGCTTGATTTGCTCGTGTTTGGTCGCGCCGCAGGCAACCACATTGTCGACTCAAGCCTCAAGACCCGAGCCCACAAGCCTTTGCCCGCTGACGCCGCCGACTACACCTTGTCCCGTCTCAATCGCCTGAATACCTCCCAATCTGGTGAGTATGCCCAAGACGTCGCCGATGCCATCCGCGCCAGCATGCAGTTGCATGCGGGGGTGTTCCGCACCCAAGCCCTGATGGACAAAGGGGTGGCCGAGATCAAAGCCCTCGCCCAACGTGTCAGCCGGATTCACCTGGCCGACAAGTCCAAGGTCTTCAACACGGCCCGCATCGAAGCCCTGGAGGTCGACAACCTCATCGAGGCCGCGTTGGCCACCATGGTCTCTGCTGCCGCACGCCACGAGAGCCGCGGCGCACACTCCGTCGACGACTACGGCAACTCCCCCGAGTTCCCCAATGGCCGCAACGACAGCGACTGGATGAAACACACCCTCTGGTACAGCAACGGTAGCCAACTTGACTACAAGCCAGTGAATCTGCAGCCTACAGGCACGGCTTCGATTCCCCCCGCAGCTCGCTACTTCTAACCCACGCCTGAATCAGGAGAAGTCATGACACAGCGCGTCTTCCATATCTACCGCTACGACCCCGATACCGATGCCAAGCCACGCATGCAGACCCTCGAGGTCGAGCTTGACAGCGGGGACCGCATGTTGCTGGACGCCTTGATGAAACTCAAAGCCCTGGATCCCACCTTGACCTTCCGGCGCTCTTGCCGTGAAGGTGTGTGTGGATCTGACGCCATGAACATCAACGGCAAAAACGGTCTGGCTTGCCTGACCAACATGCTGGCCTTGAAAGACCCCATCGTCCTCAAACCGCTGCCCGGGCTGCCCGTGATTCGCGATTTGATCGTCGACATGACCCAATTTTTCAAGCAGTACAACTCGATCAAGCCCTACCTGGTCAATGAGACCATGCCGCCTGAAAAAGAGCGTCTGCAGTCGCCCGAAGAGCGCGATGAGCTCAACGGTCTGTATGAGTGCATTTTGTGCGCAAGCTGCTCCACCGCTTGCCCCAGCTTCTGGTGGAACCCGGACAAGTTCGTCGGCCCGGCAGGCTTGTTGCAGGCGTATCGCTTCATTGCTGACAGCCGCGACCAAGACACGGGGGCACGTCTGGACAACCTCGAAGATCCCTACCGTTTGTTCCGCTGTCACACCATCATGAACTGTGTGGATGTGTGTCCCAAAGGTTTGAACCCCACCAAAGCCATCGGCAAGATCAAAGAATTGTTGGTTCGGCGCGCGGTCTGATGGGATCCAGCCCACCCCACGTGGATCCTTTGCTCAGTGCGGCTGACCTCAGCAAGCTGCGCTGGCGTTGCCGTCGGGGCTTGCTGGAAAACGATCTTTTCATCGAGCGGTTTTTCAAGCAATTCGCTGGGCAGCTGACACAAGCCCAGGCAAAGGGCCTGTATGCCCTGATGGATCTGGCAGACAACGATTTGCTGGATTTGCTCTTGGCTCGCAAAGAGCCCGAGGGCGATTTGTGCACTCAAGAGGTCCGCCATGTGTTGCAATGCCTGCGCCAACCCTTCGTGCAGCCGCCAGCTCATCCTTGACCCATCCGTTAAGCGCTTCAAAATTAATCACTACAAGGAATGTCCATGACGCCATCTGACGTGAAAGCCACCCTGTCGTTTTCTGATGGCAGCCCCAGCATGGAGCTGCCTCTTTATAAGGGCACAGTGGGCCCGGATGTCATTGATATCCGCAAGCTCTACGCACAAACGGGCAAGTTCACCTACGACCCCGGTTTCCTGTCGACCGCATCGTGCAGCTCAAAGATCACCTACATCGATGGTGACAAAGGCGAGTTGCTTTATCGTGGGTATCCGATCGAGCAATTGGCTTTGAATTGCGACTTCCTCGAAGTTTGCTATTTGCTGCTCAAGGGCGAGTTGCCCAATCCCCAAGAGCGCACCTCGTTCACCAAGCTGGTCACCAACCACACCATGGTCAACGAGCAGATGCAATTCTTCTTGCGTGGGTTCCGGCGTGATGCCCACCCCATGGCGATTTTGACGGGCTTGGTGGGAGCCTTGTCGGCGTTCTATCACGACAGCACCGACGTTCATAACCCGGCCCACCGCGAGATCTCCGCCATCCGCCTGATTGCCAAGCTGCCCACGCTGGTGGCCATGGCCTACAAGTACTCGATTGGTCAGCCTTTCATCTACCCCAAGAACGACCTGTCTTACTCCAGCAATTTCATGCGCATGATGTTTGCGACGCCCTGCGAAGAGTACGTAGCGAACGACGTGTTGGTGCGCGCCATCGACCGCATTTTCATCTTGCACGCCGACCACGAACAAAACGCTTCCACCTCGACGGTGCGCTTGTGCGGCTCATCCGGCACCAACCCGTTTGCCGCCATTGCGGCCGGCGTGGCCTGCTTGTGGGGGCCTGCTCACGGGGGTGCGAACGAGGCCGCCCTGAACATGCTCGAAGACGTCCAGCGCATGGGCGGCGTTGAGCGCATTGGCGAGTTTATTGCACAGGTCAAAGACAAAGACTCCAACGTTCGCCTGATGGGTTTTGGTCACCGCGTGTATAAAAACTACGACCCCCGTGCCAAGCTCATGCGCGAGACATGCCATGAAGTCCTCAATGTCCTGGGCTTGCATGATGACCCGATCTTCAAGCTGGCCATGGCGCTTGAGAAAATCGCACTTGAAGACGACTACTTCGTTTCTCGCAAGCTCTATCCCAACGTTGATTTTTACTCAGGTATTGTTCAGCGTGCCCTTGGCATTCCGGTCAGCCTGTTCACCGCCATCTTTGCGCTGGCACGCACGGTGGGCTGGATCGCCCAACTGAACGAAATGATCGGCGACCCTGAGTACAAAATCGGGCGTCCTCGTCAGTTGTTCACAGGTGCAGGCCCGCGCGTGGTCAAACCCATCGCGCAGCGCTAACCCGCGAGGCGTGAGGGGAGTGTCGCTGCGGGGCTGGCGACCCTCCGCTCGTTTTCCGCCGCCACAGAACCGGCGTTGTGGCAAAGCCCTTACTTTAGCGGTCAACTTCTCTTGCAATGCCAAGGCTGGGCTCTATGCTTGATGCAGTGCAACAAAAGGGAGGCACCATGGCTGATGTGACGATGTCCGTCGAAGAACTCCACGGGACGGTGCTCTACATTGAAGATCAAGAGCTCGCCTCATTGATCGTTGAGGCGCAGTTGGCGGCGACTTTGCCGCGGGTCAAGCTCATCAAGGCGAGCACGGGCGCTGAAGGCGTGCGCTTGGTTCGGTCTGCCCGCCCCGATCTGGTCTTGCTTGACATGCATCTGCCGGACCTGGGGGGTCTGGATGTCGTGCGCGAGCTGACGCTAGAGATCTCTGAAGGTCTCAAAATAGCTTTGCTCACTGCCGACCAGCTGTCGATGGACATCCTCAAAGCGATGAGCCTGGGGGCCCACGAGTACTGGATCAAACCGTTGAGCGAGGCGCAGCTCGAAAAAGGTGTACGCCGCGCGCTCAGCAGTTCCCACCCGGGGCTGCGCTCGCGGCCGCTTGAGGCGCCGCTGCGCGGCACCAAAGTGTCGCACTGATGCCACTGCACGGCGTTGGTCGCAGCAGCGCCAAGGCCTTCATCAAAAAACTGAAATAGGTCTGAAACCCCGGCCTTCAGGCCGGAGAGCCCCGAAGGGGCGATTCGAAGGTAGGGGATGCAAACCCCTTCCAACAGCCTACACACCGACCCTTAGGTCGGTCGAGTGTTTGCTATTTCATTTCCCCCTCGGCTTCCCAGTCTCGGCCTGGATTGCAGCTTGCTGACGTTGCGCACGCAACTCGGCGTCGCGCGCCGGGATGCCACCGAACAAGGCGTTGAACCACGGGCGGATCACCAACTTGACAGCGATCACCGGAAGTAGAACCCCGGACATCCGGGCCGAAATGGCGTTGGGCATGCTGGCTGCCACGTAGGGTTGTGCCGCACCGATCGCGACGGGTCCTGCCGTGGCCTGCATCATGTACTCGCTGCGGGACACTGCGCTCAGCGCAGTGCTCCTCACGTCGGCGCCGAAGCCGTGCGCCCGCACGCGCCAGTCTGGACAGGGTTTCGGGTCGGTTGGGCCGTGCGACTTGGGCGCAGGATCGCGCATGTTGACCTGGTGCCCCTTGTGCATGATGGCCTTCGCGGGCTCCCGGCGTTCTCGGGCGGGCAAATGGTGTGAATAAAAGAGTGGCAAGCGCTGTGCGTCCGCCATGACGGCATCTTCGTGCCATTCGTTCGCGTTGCTCGCCAGCACGCGATCCAAGGTTTCCTGACGAGGAACACGAACCTCGGCGCGGGCCATGTTCCCTGCCATGTTCGCGCCCACTGCGGCACCCGCCAAGCCTGAAGCCGCGCTGGAGCTGGCAATGGACAGCGGCAGAGTCGGCTTGAAGCCTCGCGGCTGGATAAGCACACGTGCAGCCGTTGCCAAGCTGAAAGCTTTCTCAGCGCAGTGGATGTTCGTGTCTGAGTTGATCTGGACAATCTCTTTTTGCTGCTCAATGATCGTGGCGCGCGTCGCGTCGCCCCATCCACTGCGGATCCGGTTCATCTTAGAGACCATGCGGTCGGGGAGAGTCGCCGCAGGGTCAATGGGTCGAAACTGTCTCGGCAGCCTGTCCACCAAGGGTGCCACCAGCGTTTTGCCGGCCAAGTTGCCGATGGCGCCGCCGACTGCGCCGAGCGCCAATTGCGCTGCAGCGCGTTGGATGTTCTTGACGCCCGGTGTGGGGCCCACCGGTACGGCATCTGTTCCGTATTGGACACCCAGCGTGCGCCCCACGCCAAAGGTCGGGACAGAGCCTGCCAAACCGATCTGCAGCGCCTTGTGGAGCGCGGGCAAGGCGCGATGTCCTCGCGGTATCGGTTGCTGGGCAAGGGCCGCTTGGGCGTCATGGGCAGCCTCTTGACGCTTGCCGTCGTGGGGGCGGTCTTTGAGCGTTGCCAGTGCGCGCTGCAACTGATCACGTGCTGCCTCAAAGCCTTCTGTCGCAGGTGCTTGCCGCGGTGGTGCGGTCGGGCCCTTGGCCAGTTTCCATTCTTGCCGCAGCCTGAGCTTGTGGGGCTCCGGCCGGACAAGCTTGTCTTCTTTGGGGAGCGTCTTGTCTAGGGTGCCGAGTTGAGTCGCGGGGACATTGACTTTCGGAACATGTGTCGGGTCGCTTCGTGAGAGCTCGACGCGGCGAGGTTGGACAGCCAATTGGACAGAGGCGGGCATGGTCAAAATGAGCGTGTGCTTGGATCTCGTGGTTGTTGGGAAAACAGGAGCAAGAGAATAGGCGCCCTTTTGATGCCGCTGACCTGGGGGAAGCGTGAGGTGTGTTTTGAATGCGCAGGTATTGACAGTGGCGATGAAATCACTATCGGAGGACGTCAAAATGCCACTTCGATCAGCCTGCGGACCTCCGCGGCTTGTCGCGTGCTGCGCCGCAGGGGGCGCAGCATTCTCGCAAGATGGGGTATCTTCCCGCGGGTGGCAAAACACCTCTTGTCCCCTTCGCCGCGCGCCGACCGCCTGGATGCCCTTCGGGGGCTGGCGCTCGTGTGGATGGCGGCGTTTCATTTTTGCTTTGACCTGAAGGTCTTTGGCTTTTTGCAGGCCAACTTTTACACCGATCCCCTTTGGACGCGTCAGCGTGTGGTGATCGTCAGCTTGTTCCTCTTTTGTGCCGGTGTGGGGCAGGTGTTGGCCGCTCAGCAAGGTCAGACCGGCCCCAGGTTTTGGCGCCGTTGGGGGCAAATTGCAGCGTGCGCACTGGTCGTCACTGTGGCGTCAAGGGTTCAGTTTCCGAACAGCTACATCAGCTTCGGGGTGTTGCATGCCATGGCCCTGATGCTGCTTGCCGCGCGGGTCTTGTGTCGCTTTCAGGCGCCTGCCGCCGTGGTGTTGGCCTGCGGGGTGGCCGTGGTGGTCTTGGGCAATGCGCTGGCGCATCCCTTCTTTGACTCGCGGCTGACCAACTGGCTGGGCTTCGTGACCTTTCGCCCCCCCACAGAAGACTATGTGCCTTTGTTCCCTTGGTTTGGGGTGATGCTGTGGGGGGTGGCTGCCGGGCAATACCTCTTGCAACATCAAACCCAGGCGTTGTACGGGCCGCTGCCCGTGCTGGGGCGCCCGCTCTGGCGAGCGGTGGCTTTGCTCGGCCGCTGGAGTCTGAGTTTTTACATGCTGCACCAGGTGGTGCTGATGGGTGCACTGATGACCTTCGTGGCCCTGGTCCGTTGAGCCTTACCATTCGAGGATGAACACGACCTCCTCCAAAGGCCAAATTTTGTTTGGTTTCCATGCGATCACGGTGCGCTTGAAGTCTGCGCCGGGGTCGGTACTTGAGATTCATGTCGACCGCGGGCGACGCGATCAGCGCATGCGCGACTTGCTAGCGCGCGCTGAGGCGGCGCCCGTTCGCGTCATTGACAGCGATGATGAGCGCCTACAGCGCTTGTGCGGTAGCGCCCGCCATCAGGGCGTGGTGGCCCGCGTTCAAGCGCTGCAACTCAGTCATTCGCTCGATGACACCCTGGACACCTTTGTGGCTAACGAGATGATGTTGCTGGTCTTGGACGGTGTGACCGACCCGCACAATCTGGGTGCTTGTTTGCGTGTGGCCGATGGTGCGGGGGCGCAAGCCGTGATTGCCCCCAAAGACCACGCTGTGGGGCTCAACGCCACGGTCTCTAAGGTGGCCAGCGGTGCGGCTGAGACGGTGCCCTACTTCATGGTCACCAACTTGGCACGAACCCTCAATGAGCTTAAAGAGCGCGACATCCATATCATCGGTACTGCGGACGATGCCCCCGACGCGATTTACGATATCGACTTGACTGGGCCGGTAGCTTGGGTTTTGGGGGCTGAGGGCAAGGGCATGCGCCAGCTCACCCGCAAGACCTGTGACCGCCTGGTCCACCTGCCTATGTGCGGGACGGTTGAAAGTTTGAACGTCTCAGTGGCCAGTGCAGTTTGCTTGTATGAAACCCTGAGGCAGCGACGTGCGGCCTCCCACCTGAAACAACAACATTCAGCAAAAATTCGACCGACCTAAAGGTCGGTGGGTAAGCTGTTGGAAGGGGTTTGCATCCCCTACCTTCGAATCGCCCCTTCGGGGCTCTCCGGCCTGAAGGCCGGGGTTTCAAACCTATTTCAGTTTTTTGATGAAAGTCTTAGCCATGTTCAAACCAAATACCACGATGCTCAGCGCCCTGTTGGCGTGCGGGCTGTTTGCGGGTTGCACCCAAGAGCAGCAAAACCAAGTCAAGCGTGACATCCAAAACTGGACCGGCACCAATGGCGTGCTGGAGATTTATGCCGGTGACAAAGTCGCGAAGCGGTTTTTGAAAGTCGACAAGCTTTCCACGGCGCTGGGAACCACAGACGGCCAACCGCGCGCTTACCGTTTCGGTTACGGGGTGCTCGATGAAAACCTCAATCTCACCGTCGACGCTGGTGAAAAGCGGGTGTACTTTGAGGTGTCCGACTTCTCGACGTATGTGTTCTTTGAAAATCCGCGTTGAGTGAGTGGTTTAGGATTCGCCAACTTGGGTGCAAACAAGGGTTTGTCCTAACCTGATTTTGATGGGTTTACAAGCGAAATGTCTTGTCTTTGAAACATTCAGGTTTTACGCTCCGACTCTATGCGCGAACTTGTCTCCAACCTGGTGGCCAAAGTAGGGCGGGGTGCCCCAGGGGCTGCATCACCTGAGTATTTCTCGGCTGATGCAGCCCCTGGGGCGACGTCGTTTCGTTTGCGTATGACCAGCAGCTTGGCTGTGGTGATGTTGTCGGTGTTTTCTGCGCGCCCTGGCTTGCAGGGCCATCGGCCTGCCCCTGTCAGAGTCATGCGGCACAGCCCGTATGGCGTTGATGAAACCCTGCGCCGTATTGAGTTGGCCGTGCAAGAGCATGGGCTTTCCGTGATGGCTCGGTTGGGCGAGGAGCATCGCCCCGTGATTGTCCTGGCTTCGTCGGTGGGAGGAACCCCCTTGCTGATGAGTGACGGGGATCTGCACCCTGACATGCCCCTGTCGCTTCAAGTCAAAGCCAGCTTCTTTGGCGGCTCGGATGTGCTCATGGTTTGTCCCTCCACGGATACCGACACCAGTTGGTCCGACTTGCCCGACAGCGTGGTTCGCGATATCGCGTCGTTGCCTCAGTTGGTTGAGGCTGCCCTGAGCTGATGCCTGTTCCCGCGCGGTGCGTCGCAGACCCTCAGGTTGATGCCGCCGCTGTGGGCCTCAGGCCACGCGCAGGGCGTCTGGGTTGACGATATTGCTGGGCATGCCCTCTGAAAAGCTGATGATGTTGTCAAACGCTTCACCAAAGTAGCGCTCGTAACTGTCTTGCTCAACGTAGCCTAGATGCGGCGTGCACACGGCATTTTCGAGTCGCAGCAGAGGGTGGCCTTGCAAAATGGGCTCGCTCTCGAAGACATCGACGGCGGCCATCCCGGGTCGGCCGCGGTTCAGTGCGGAGACCAGCGCCCCTTCTGCGATCAACTCTGCGCGCGAGGTGTTCACCAACAAAGCGGTGGGCTTCATGCGCGCCAAGTGCTCGTGCTTGACGATACCGTGGGTGGTGGGAGACAGCCGCAAATGCATCGACAACACATCACACACTTCAAAGAAGGTTTCACAGCTGGGGGCGGCGATCAAGCCGTCTTGGCGGGCGCGCTCCAGTGCTGACGCCCCCCCCCATACGGTGACTTGCATGCCAAACGCCTTGCCGTAGCTGGCCACCAACTGGCCAATGCTGCCGTAGCCCCAGATACCCAAGGTTTTGCCGTTGAGCACGGAGCCCAGTGAAAAATTGGTTGGCATCGATGCGGCCTTCAGGCCAGACTGCTGCCACGCGCCGTGCTTGAGGTTGCCGATGTATTGGGGTAGGCGGCGCATGGCAGCCATGATCAGGGCCCAGGTCAGCTCAGCGGGTGCCACCGCCGATGCCGAGCCCTCGGCCACGGCGATCCCCAAGCGGGTGCAGGCCTCGACATCGACATGCGGGCCGATGCGACCTGTTTGCACGATGAGTTTGAGTTTGGGCAACTTTTCAAGCAGTTGTCGTGGGAAATGGGTGCGCTCACGGATCAGAACCAGCACATCGGCATCACGCAGCCGGATCGAGAGTTGACCATTGCCTTTGACCGTGTTGGTGAACACTTTGGCGTTGAAGCCAGCGAGCTTGTTGGCGCAGCGAAGCTTGCGCACAGCATCTTGGTAGTCGTCGAGGATGATGATGTTCACGATGTACGCTCCCCTTGGAGTGTGGCGTCAGCGATGACAGGTAGTATGGCTGCTTTCGTCACTAGGGAGCCCCCATGACAATCTCTATGCACTCGGCGAGTCTGCCGTTGTTTGTGAAGATGTTGAACAATTTGTCGCTTTGGTTGGACAAGGCCGATGCTTTTGCCGCCAGCAAAAAATTCGATGTCAGCGTGTTGCTTGCAGCGCGCCTGGCCCCAGACATGTTGCCTTTGACCCGCCAGGTGCAGATTGCCTGTGACTCGGCCAAGTTTGGCGTGGCGCGCTTGGCAGCTGAAGAGGCGCCGAAGATGGATGACTCGGAAGCCACCGTGGCCGAATTGAAGGCTCGTATTCAACGCACTCTGGACTACATCCAGTCGGTGCCTGCAGCCAAAGTCGTGGGCTCGGAGCAGCGCGATGTTCAAGTTCCGATGCGGGGTCGGGAGGCCTTGCAGCTCAAAGGTGAGGCTTACTTGCAGCATTTTGTGTTGCCCAATTTTTTCTTCCACATCACCACTGCTTATGCGATCTTGCGTCACAACGGCCTTGAGCTAGGGAAGGCGGATTTTTTGAGCTTGAGCTGAGACCTTAGTCCAACAAAGTGCCAAATCCCGAGCGGGGTGAGCGGGTGGGGAAATGTTGGTTGAGGGTTTCCAGGCGGGTGTGGGCTTCGCTTTGGTTGCGATGCAGTGAGACCAGCAAAAAAACGTCTGATCGAAAGTGCCACAGGGCCCGCATAGAGGGGGCGTAGCGAATGCGCATGCTCAGACAGGCGGCCTCGCGACAGTCAATGTCTTGGAGAGCTTCAAGGAAGTCGCTGCGGGCCTCATCAAGGGCGGGATAATCGTTAACGCGCCGGCGCCAAAACCATCCCACGCGCCCCATCTCGCTCGCTTGGGGCTCCGCGCTCCCACCGTGGTTGGCCAGTGCCCCCGGGCCTAAAACGAGTCGCAGCAATTGGTTCCATTTCATGATGGCCCCTCCTGCACCGCCCGCGGCGGCGTTCAAAGAGATTATTCAGCCCATGGCCCGTGCCGAACGCTCAATAAAAGCGGTCAATTCCGGGTAGATCGTGTGAACAATGCCACGCTTGACACGCCCTAGAACTGAAGCCCCCCCTTAGGCGCCTGAGGCGGAGGGGCGGGTTGGCTGGCGGGGGCTGGGCGCACGGCAGGCTTGGCGGGCGGTGCGGCTTTGGGCTCGGTCAGAGGCTTAGCTTCGCTGTAAACGAAGCTGCTCGGCAGGCGTGAGGTGCTCGGATAGCCGGCGGCGTCCAGGTACTGGCCCCAGACGTCGGAGTTGAATCCCCGATTGACTTGCGTGCCGACCACCATCACGGGGGTCTCGCGGCCACCGGTTAGTTTTTGCAGTGACTCGGTGTCCTCCCCCGTGAGGACTTGACGCTCGGTGAAGGGAATGCCGCGCTGCTTGAGCATGCGGCGACCTTCGTCACAGGGCGCACAGTTGGCCGTGGTGTAGAGCATCACCGGGTAGCGGGTGGCTGCCTCGCGCACCTCGATGGGCAGGTTGGCCAAAGGGGTTCCCGTGCCACCCTCCGTTTGCGGGGTCATCGGCACGACTTTGCCTTGGGCTTCAACCGGGGGGCGGTCGGTGTAGCTGACTTTACCGTCCGGCCCCACCACTTTGTAGAAGGCGTGTGCGTTGAAGCTGAGCAGCAAGGCACCCAGCAGCACGCCCAGGGGGTACTGCCACGTGCGGTGGACAATGTGGGGCACTGCGAAACTCATCTGTCGGTTCATGGCAGGTGTGAGCCGTTGTCGTGGTTTGGAATTTACTCCGGTTGACGTGATGATGGCGCCTTCAATCGCGGCTGAATGTCACGCTGCCATCCCTTGGTGTCGCAGAAGGGCATCGATCTGGGGCGCTCGCCCGCGGAAGGCTTTGAAGCTCTCCAAGGCAGGTCGGCTGCCACCGACCTCCAAAATGGCTTGGCGGTAACGCCGCCCAGTGACGACGTCCAGAGGCTGGGCGGGGTCAGCGGCTTCTTCAAAAGCGCTCCAGGCGTCGGCACTCAACACCTCAGCCCACTTGTAGCTGTAGTACCCCGCTGAGTAGCCGCCCGCAAAAATGTGCGAAAAACTGTGTTGGAAGCGGTTGAACGCCGGGGGATGGATGACGGAGACTTCCTGGCGAACCTCTTGCAACAAGTCGTTGATCCGCGTTGCACTGTCGGGTTGGGCGTGCAGCTGCATGTCGAACAAAGAAAACTCGACTTGACGCAGGGTTTGCAGGCCGCTTTGAAAGTTTTTCGCCGCCAGCATTTTGTCAAACAGCGCTCGGGGCAGCGGCTCGCCGCTGTCGACGTGGGCTGTGAGGCGGCGCACCACCTCCCACTCCCAGCAGAAGTTTTCCATGAACTGGCTGGGCAGCTCCACGGCATCCCACTCCACCCCTGAGATCCCGGCCACGCCCAGGTCACTGACCTGGGTCAACATGTGGTGCAGGCCATGGCCGAACTCATGGAACAAGGTGGTGACGTCGTCGTGGGTGAGCAGGGCGGGCTTGTCTGCGGCCGGCGGGGCAAAGTTGCACACCAGGTGGGCCACAGGGGTTTGCAGTCCGCCCTCGGGTCTGATCCAGCGACCTCTGACATCGTCCATCCAGGCCCCCGGCCGTTTGCCCGGCCGCGCGTAAGGATCCAGGTAGAACTGTCCGATGGTTTGGCTGTGGCCGGCCGCATCGCGGCGTTCGATGCGGAAAAAACGCACGCTGGGGTGCCACACCTGCGCTTGGTCTGGGTGAACGCTGACCTCGAACAGCGTCTCGATGATGCGGAATAGGCCGTCCAGAACCTTGGGTTCGGTGAAGTATTGTTTGACAGTTTGTTCACTGAAGGCGTAGCGTGCTTCTTTGAGTTTCTCACTGGCGTAGGCGATGTCCCATGCTTGCAGGTCGGCCAGCCCGAGTTCCTCCAGGGCAAACGCGCGCAATTCCGCCAGATCGTGCTCAGCAAACGGGCGGCCACGGCGGGCCAGGTCACGCAGGAAGTCGATGACTTGGGCCGGCGAGTCGGCCATCTTGGGGACCAGGGACACCTCGGCGTAGTTGGCGTAACCCAAAATCTGGGCTTCTTCTTGGCGCAGCTGAAGCAGCTCGCTCATCACCGGGGTGTTGTCGCGCGCGGGGTCGCCAAGCTCGCTGGCCCGGGTCACGTTGGCGGTATAGAGCCGCTCCCGCAGACCACGATGATGGCTGTATTGAATGACCGGGAAGTAGCTGGGGAAGTGGAGGGTGATTTTGTGCCCCTCTTTGCCCTCGGCCTGCGCCGCAGCTCGGGCGCTGGCCTTGACGTCCTCGGGCACGCCGTTCATTTCCTCGTCGCTGGCGTAGTAGGCGTAGAAGTCGGTGGCGTCGAGCACGTGTTCAGAGAATTTCTGGGCCAGCTCAGCTTGCTTTTCTTGCAGCACGGCGAAGCGGGCCTTGGGTTCGCCGTGCAGCTCAGCCCCGGACAGGACGAAGTCACGCAATGCTTTGGACAGGGCTTGCTGACGGGACGAGCTGAGCTGGGGACCTTGCGCCGCCATGACGGCTTTGTATTTGGCATACAGCCGCTCATCAGACCCCATGCGAGTATGAAACTCGGTGATCGGCGGCAGGCAGTCGTTGTAGGCGGCGCGCAGTTCGGGGGTGTCGGCGACTGCGTTGAGGTGGGCCACAGCGCCCCAGGCACGTCCCAGGCGCTCGGTGGCAACGTCCAGTACAGCGCTCAGCCGGTCGTAGTCCGCAGGGAAATCGCTGGCGGTGACTTGATCCAAGGCCGTCTGCGCTTGGGCCAGCAGGGCATCAACGGCAGGGCGCACATGCTCAGGGCGGATGTCAGCGAAAAGGGGCAGGTCTGTGGCTTGTGTGGAGGCTAGAAGCGGATTCGTCATGAGCGGGCAGGGTGAGCAGGAGAGGGTTCATTCTCGCTGCTCAAGCAGGCGCTGTCCAACGCTGAGCATTGGCTCATTGGACGGGGAACCACCGAACAGAAAACCGACTGCGATGGGAGCGCTGTGCTGAGTCACTTTCGTTTTTTCAGCCCGGAGTCGCCGCGATATCCGCGCCATGCGAGCCAACCGATTGCGCTTGACCTTGAGTACCCAGGGCCTCTCACTTCAGAGGACGACAGCCGATCGGGTTGGGCAGATCCGAACCAACTGAAATTGGCTTTGAAGCAGTATGCGACTACACATGGCAAAGCCCATGGCGGCGAACAATTGGCATCAGACTCGGTCTTGGGCTAGTGTAGTGTTGCACGCTTGATGGAACAAATAAAAACGATGCGTTTGGGGTCAGGGCAAGGCGCAAACCACAGCGATACCTGTAGGTATCGCGAGGATTTGCAACGCCGCCATGGCCCCAAAGGCGCGTTTTTATGTT
>JANMGB010000051.1:0-22173 GCA_031374415.1 Burkholderiales bacterium | reverse complement strand
AAGACGCGGTTATCGTGGCGCAGGGTGCTGAACTCAAACCAGGGCACGAGGACCGCCTCATAGAACGCCACACCGCCATCGGTGCGCACGAGCTTGATGGTGCGCACATACCCCGTGAAGGGCCGAAGATTGCCGTTGGGCAGCACCAGTGAGACGCACATCTGCTTGCCT
Organism: Burkholderiales bacterium; assembly: GCA_031374415.1. GTDB lineage: Bacteria > Pseudomonadota > Gammaproteobacteria > Burkholderiales > Burkholderiaceae_C > CANHBY01. Next base: position 22,002 of record JANMGB010000051.1, on the reverse strand, counting down.
TGCAGGGCCACCAGGTCAATCCGCGCGTCATCACTCAGCAGCTCCAGCGTGAAGCGAAAATCGCGCGAAATGGACTCAAAGCCTTCAAAGCGATTGACCAGCAGCTCACTGTCCGGGCCGTCTTTCTTGGGGAATGACAGGCGAATGAGGCGGGCGTTTTGGCGAAGGTCTGCGAGGGGCATGGTCAGTGTCTCAAGGCGTCTGAATGGGCGGCTCAGTTGATCTGAGCGCCACGAAATTCCAAGTGTTCGAAGTAGCTTCCCGAGAAGTCAACTTGTTCCCCGCGCAGTCGCTCACCGTCTATGTGGCTACCGCGGCAGTCGAGCACATCGACACCACTCCACTGGGCGTTGTCGAAGTTGAGGTGCTCCCAGGTGCAGGCTCTGAACAAGGTGTCGGTGACGCCGCTGCGAGGGAACTGACACTTTTGAAACGTGCAGTTGGTGAAGCGGCAGTCGCTGATTTTGATGCCTGTGAGGTCGCAATTCTCGAAGGACGCGCCGGTGAAAATGCATCCCGTCCAGGAGGCGTCTTGAAAAGACGTTTGGCTGAAGCTGCTGCCGGTAAAAACCGTGGTCGCAAACTGCGCCAGGTTCAGATCCAGGCCCGAATAAGAGAAGACGTCCACCTCACCCGCCAAGCCGGCAGGTGCACCACCCTGCTTGCGCCGCCACGCGTTGTGGCTTTGGATGATTTTTTGGGACTTCACAAGTCAGCCCTTGGCGGCTGCTCGCAACACGGCCTACTGCTCACCGGTACTTCCTCCACTACGACGTTGTTTTTTAGGCTGAACAGTATTATCCAGGACGAGGGCACTCATTCGCGAAAATTGTCACCATTGTTTCAATTTTTGGGGGGCGCTGCGGGCGAACAGTGCCGCGTGTCCGGTGCTTCAACTCCAAGTCTATCCGGTAGAAGCTTCCGCAGCTTTTGAGATGCACATTGAGGAACCGAACGCCCGTGATTGGGTACGGTAGGCCGTTGCACAGCTTACTCCGCCACAACACCTGCCGATGCCAAAGCCGCATTGCGGGCTAGTAAAGTGCGCACCTGTGATGGCAACCTTACACGTGGACATGAAGGATCAGCTTGCCCCTTTGCCCAGGCATCTTCAAGTATTTGAGGACGCCAAGAAGGCTCTTAAATTGGTTGGGCTGCAGTGCTTAACGCCGCAGTGGATGGGCACGACTCATCTGTACGAGTTCCGTTGCCAGCAGGGACACATTTTTGAGCGCCATGGTGCGGGTTTTAGGTACGGCGGCCCCAAAGTTTGCCCGGTATGTCGAGGGGTGGAGTGTATGCAGCGCTTCCACGAATTGGCATCCCGTGAGGGCGTCAAATGTCTCGATTTGGATTGGCGCGGTTCGACCGAGCACTACCGGTTTGAATGCCCGCAAGGACACGTGTGGACACGCTCGCCAGACCGGGCGCGTCACATGCGATGCCCCCATTGTGTGAAACAGCAGCACGGCGAGAAAGTCTGGTTGCGTGACGGCCTGGAGCGCTTGCTGCAGGCGGCTCAAAGCCAGGGTGGGCAGTGTCTGAGCAAGTCCTATGAGGGAGGCCACGTCAAGTACGACTTCCGCTGCCGAGTAGGGCATCAGTGGAAGTCCAGAGGCGCTGTTGTGTTGCAGGGCTCATGGTGCCCTCAGTGCATTGTCCGGGAGCGATCCGAGAGCTATCTCTTGAGTGATGGCCTTCAAAGACTGCACGACCTGGCCCGAGAAAAAGGAGGGCAGTGCCTGTCGACGAGCTACACCGGCACGGCGGCAAAGTACGCATTTGTATGTGGCAAAGGGCACCAGTGGGAATGCCCGGGTGCGAGCATTGTCCACGGATACTGGTGCAGGAAGTGTTCGCATGAGCGCCTGCGCTTGGGCATTGAGGCGGCACGCACAGCAGCATCGAATCGTGGCGGGCGGTGCTTGTCCGAGAACTATGTTTCATCCAGCATCAAGCTGGAATGGATGTGTGATCGGGGTCATGTCTGGAAGGCTCGGCTGAGCAACATTCGCCGAGGTCACTGGTGCCCGCAGTGTGCTTTCATGGCGCAGATCCACAAGCCGAACTCCAAAGCGTGGGCGAAGTACCTCGTTAGCAAGCGAGCCAGTGAGCCGCCAGCCTGAGCGTTCGAGAATTTTGCGCGATCCTGCGTGAGCTCGCATGACCCGCCTGGTGCTCAATTGCTTAGATCAACAGCTTGGGCTTGCACGAGGCCCAGGCACGTGGGTGGACGCCACCTCAAGGTGAAGGATCCAACTTCACGCTAAAAACCCCCCGCAAACGCCCCCGTTTATGGAGTGATTTTGAGGGCTTCGGTCCCTACTCTTGCATCCATGCGCTGCCGCAATCCGAGCGCACCAAGCAGGAGAATCGAAATGCTCATCGCTACACCCCAGTCACCCCAAGCACGCGTCTCAACACGCCCTTCAAGGCTTGTGTGCGCCGAGTTGCGGCCCACCCGGCTTTATCTTGATGAGCACAGTTGGCTGCATGCGCTGACCCAGTCTGTGCTCAACCAGTCACCAGCATTTCGCTTTCCCGACCTGGTGTCGGCTTGTGTGTCGCAGGTGTTTCAGACCAGAGATGCGGATGCCCGGATTTTTCAGTATCTGCATGCGGTCATGACGCATCGGGCCGTTGACACGCCGCGCCGACAAACGGACCTCTGGCGTGCCCACTACGACCAGCTCATCGGACTGCAGCGCAGTGCCGCCAATCAGTATCCCCATCCCCGGTTTCAGCTGGATCAAATCACCACCGCCTGTGTCGCGTTAGCACGTGTTGACGATGAAACCGGCCAGCTCATATTGCGCAGAGCCCGCGCCAATGTGGCACTGAGAGCGTCAGACCACCCTCATCTCTGACTGCGCACTCTCAGCGCCCTCACCTCGCCTGCCTCGCAGGCTCACCGCGGCCCTCTCTCGGGGGTCACTTTCTCCGGCTCACTTTCAAGGCATCAGCTGCCCGCCAAGGCGGCTGTGTCAAGGAGAGCGTGGCATGCGTGCGCACAAAGCATTTTTGTATCCAGCGTTGATCGGCGGGCTGCTGGCCCTGCCCTGCGCCTCATCCGCCTGCTGGCAAGAGGCTGCCACACGCTACCGGGTGCCGGTGGACTTGCTGGTGGCCATCGCCCGAGTGGAGTCCAGCCTCAACCCCCAGGCTGTCAACCGCTCTCACCAAGCACGCACCGGTAGCTACGACATCGGCCTGATGCAGATCAACAGCGCGCATCTGCCTCAGCTCAAGCGCTGGGGCATCGGTGAGGCGCAGTTGATGGAGCCCTGCACCAACATCCATGTGGGGGCCTGGATCCTGGCGCAGTCCATCGCTCGGCATGGGCTGAACTGGCAGGCGGTGGGCGCCTACAACGCCGCATGCACCCAACTGCGTGGGCCGGCGTGTGAGGCGGCTCGCGCACGCTACGCCAGCAAAGTGGCCAGGGCCTTGGCATCAGAGTCTGCAGGAGCACGGCCATGAGGTTGTCCACGCGCTTGAACCTGCTTGTTTTGTCATCAATGGGGCTGGCCAGCTGCGCCGCCCCCACGTCACCACCACCGCCCAGCCCACCGCCCTTCTCGCGCTGGATTCAAGTTCCCGGTGCAGACCCGAGTCGACCTCACTTCGCTCGCTGCTTGGAGCCGCAGTGCCCTGCGCGAACACCGAAGACGGATGTCGTCGAACCAGGCTTGTTGCTGGACTCGCATGTCCGGCCCGGCGCCCGGGCACCGCCTTGAGCGGTCTTGGGTGTCACCTCAATCCTTTGACTTTTCAGCTTCAGCTCATTCATTCCTTCGTCCCTTATGGAGATCTCAATGAAATCATTCTTTCAATCCAGTCCCAGCCTTGTCCTGTTTCATTCACCCCGGCGCGTGCGCTGGGCGGCGCTGGGCTTGCTTGCGCTCTTGAGCCTGGGGCTGCTGGCCACAGCCCAGGCGCTGGACCTCGTCACCTTTGCCGGCGTGGCGGGGCCCCTGACCGCCGCGCTCACCCAGATCGCCACCCTGGGGCCCGGCATCAAGGCCCTGGTCGGGTTTGTTGGCTTTGTGGTGGCCTTGATCTCGCTGGCCGCGCTGCGCAACTTCGGCCCGGTGCTCTTTTACGTGGGGCTGGCGATCTTTGGCTCAGTGGGCCTGGTGATCACCGGGGCGATCATGGGCGCGGTGGTTTGAGCGTCTTCTGAGCACCCACCATGAAGACCGATACCTACATCCCCCGCCGCCTGGACGACGCCTGGAAGATCGGGTTCTGGGACTTTGATGTCGCAGCCCCCGTGCTCTTCAGCTTCCTGCTGGGCTACCTCTCGGGGCGCAAGCTGTCGTTTGCACTGTGCGTGGTGGCGGGTTTGCTGACCTCGCGCTGGCTCTCGCGCATCAAGGCAGACAAGCACCCCGCCTTTGCCCTGCACTGGTTGCACTGGCACCTGCCAGCCAGCCCGCTCACAGCATTGCGCTGTACACCGCCGTCGCACCAGCGACGGCTGGTGGGTTGAGTCGGAGGCCCCCATGGATTTTGACCGACTGAGCGGCGACCTGCGCGAACTGCGCCAGCGCAACAACACCCTGGGCCTGGCTCTGGGCGCCATGGCCGCCGCCCAAGTGCTGTCTTGCATCGTGATGCTCAGCCAGGTGGGCCGCGAGCGCGTGCTGGTGGTGCCACCCACGCTCAACAAGACCTTCTGGGTGGAAGGGGAGCGCGTCAGCAGCGCCTTCCTGGAGCAGATGGGCGGCTTTCTGGCCTGGCTGGTGCTGGACATCTCACCGGGCTCGGTGGACTGGAAGAAGGAGGTCTTGCTGAGCTATGTGGAGCCAGATCAGTTCGAGGCCCTGCGCACCCAGCAAGACCTGCAGGCCGACCGGCTCAAGCGCCTGAACGCCAGCACCAGCCTGGAGGTGCTGGAGATGGTCGGCAATGAGGATGAGCAAAGCCTGGTTCTGCGCGGCCGGCTGTCGCTGCGCATCAATGGCGTGATCACCAGCACCGAGCCCCGAGCCTACCGGTTGGAGTTCAGCCACCGGGCAGGACGCATCCACCTTAAAACCTTCAAGGAAGTTGCCTACGCCGCCCCTGTGGCCAACAGCGCCCACGCCTCCGACGGCCTGGCTGCGCAGGCTGCAGCCCAAGCGGCGTCCCAAGCCGCCTCAGCCCTGCCGCTGCAGCAGTTGCCCTCGCCGTAAGGAGCCCCTCGTGTCTGCCTTGTCAAAATATCCCCACCGAATTTCTCGATGTCTCGCGAGCCTGGTGCCGATGCTGCTCTTGCAGATGAGCGCAGCCGCCCAGGCCCTGCAGCTCATCGAAACCCAGGACGGCATGACCGTTGACGTGCGCATCTCCAGCAAAGAGCCTACGCGCATCCGCATTGAGGGCGCTCCCATCACGGATGTGTTCGGCAATGTGTCCAGCAGCTGCGGCGATGCCGCTGCAGCCCCCTCGCCTGGCCTTCCTCCCGCACCCAGCTCACCCAGCCCGACCCAGAGTTCGGGCGAATTGATCCTCGAATGTGATCGCGACAAGGGGGAGATCTACGTGCGACCGCTTGATGGCAGGCTGGGTGAGAACCGCAAGGCGCTGGCGCTGTTTGTCGCTTCAGCCCACGCCACTTATACGCTGATGCTGCGCCGTGCGGACATGCCAGCCGACACGATTGTGATTCGCGACCGGCAAGTCCAAAGCCAGCAGCAAGTGGCCACCAGCGCTCGCCCCTCTGGCAAGGGACGCAGCGCCCCCATCCGCGCCATGAAAGCACTCCTGCTCGCCATGGCCTCCCCCCTTGCTGCCACGGACTTCCGCGTGGCCGAGGTGAACCGGCAGGTGGCCTGGTGGAAGGAAGCAGATTTGGTGCTGCTGCGCCGATTCGAGGGCCGCGACTTGCTCGGCGAGCAATACCTGCTTCGCAACACCAGCGCCAACACGCTCGTGCTCACCGAGCAGGAGTTCGACCGCGACTCGGCTCGCGTGCTCGGCGTGGCCATAGAGCACCACCAGCTCACCCCTGCGCAGAGCACCACGGTGTATGTGATTCGACGGGGGAATGCGCCATGAACTCACCGTTCTCCGAGACGCCGAAGCTCGTCGACAAGCTGCGCCGCCCCCTGCAGTGGAGTGCTGAGCGCTGGCGTCAAGCGTCGAGCAACTTGCCCGCCAAACACCGGCAGTACATGACCCTGGGCGCCATCGTCGCGGGTGGCGTTGTGATGATGTGGCTGACGATGTCACTCTCGACGAAGTCGGACGCCCCGATCAAGCCGGGCAGCGCCCCATCGCGAATCACGCACTTGGGTGTCATGCCCGCGGGCCAGCAGGTGCATCCCCTGGACCAATGGGTGGGCACCGCGGGCCGAAAGCTCGCGCAATACGAGTCTGACCGTGATGAGCAGCAGCGGCTCAACCGGGATCGCCAAGGCTTTGAGGGCCGCATCACGCAGCGCTTTGCGGAGTTGGAGCAACGCGTGGCCGCCGCAGCAGCAGCGACTGCCTCGGCATCTGCGCCCGCAACTCTCACGGCACCGAGCGCAGTACCGGTGCCTGCGCCACAAATTCCACCGCCCCTGCCGCAGCTCGGCACACCGCTGTCAGGCTTTGGCTCAGGATCATCTCCTCCCATGCTCCCGCTGCCGACGTTCACTGCGCCTGAGCCGCCCCGCATTGCCCATGTGCGCGTGAGCGAAAAGGGCACCCGCTCGGGCTCCACCCTGCCCACTGACGCAGCGGACGCCGATCTTGCAGAGGCGAGTTTTTTGCCGGTGGGTTTTGTGCGTGGCACCTTGCTGGGAGGACTCGATGCGCCAACAGGTGGCCAGGCCCAGTCCAACCCACACCCGATCCTGATTCGGCTGTCTGACAACGCTGTGCTGCCCAACCGCTTCCGCGGCGAGTACCAGGAGTGCTTCGTGATCGCCGCAGGCTTTGGGGACATCAGCTCGGAGCGGGCCTACCTGCGCACCGAGAGCCTGTCGTGCGTGCGCTCAGACGGCACCCCCATGGAGGTGCGGCTTCAAGGCACCGTCTATGGCGAAGACGGCAAGGTCGGGCTGCGCGGGCGGCTGGTCACCAAGCAAGGTCAGATGTTGGCCAACGCGCTGCTCTCCGGGGTGGTCGCTGGCATCGGCCAAGGTGTGAGCACCTCATCAGGCACCTACAGCCAAAGTCCCCTGGGCACAGTGGCAAGCGTCGACGGCTCGCAGGCCCTGCGTGCAGGCACGGGCACAGGAGTAGGCCGTGCTTTGGACCGCCTCGCTCAGTACTACATCAAGTTGGCCGAGAACACCTTCCCAGTGATCGAGATCGACGCGGCCCGTGAGGTGGATGTCGTCATCACCAAAGGCGTGCGCATCCCCAGCGCGTCAACCGCAGACAACGCATACAGCGCGAGTCCAGCCGCCCGAACAGCATCGCGCCCCAACCCCTCACTCAACTCAGGCCAGGAGGCTCTCGATGAAGGCTTTTGATGTTCTGCACGCACGCAGGCGATTGCTGCTGGTGTCCGCCGCGTACCTCTTCACCCCTTTGAGTGCCTTCAGCGCGCCGCGCAAGGGTGACGCCGCACAACGCCTGCTCAGCCAACTGCGCCAACTCCACCCGGGGACCGAGTTCACCGCCGTGCACCCGACTCCCATTGCCGGCTGGTTCGAGGTCTGGATGGGCCGCAATGTGGCCTACGTGCAGGAGCGTCACCCGCGCTACTTCGTGTTCGGACGGCTCTTCGATACGCAAAAGGCCCTGGACCTCACCCCTGCCGCCGCACCTGCGCAGCGCACCAACGTGGGCGCTTCAGCAGGCATCGGAGGATGGTCCACCCTGCCACTGATCGATGCCATCGAGATACGCCGTGGCACGGCCGTCCCCCAGCGTGCCATGGCCGTGTTCAGTGACCCACAGTGTGGCCACTGCCGGGCGCTGGAGAGTGAGATTGAGCAGCTCCAGGATCTCAGCGTCTACGTGTTCTTGCTGCCGTTTCAAGGCGCGGAGTTTCCCCGACGGATATGGTGCAGCCCTGAGCGAGCTCAGGCCTGGCAGCAGTGGATGCGCAGTGCCATGCCGCCCCCTGCCGTTCCTGAGGGCCCGTGCGATGCGCCGCTGGAGCGCAACATGGCACTCGCGCAGCGCTTGGGTGTTCAGGGCACCCCGACGATGTTCTTTCTCGACGGCACGCGGATTGAGGGCGCCGTGAGTCGGCAAGTGATCGAGGAGCGCCTGCAAAAGGCGGCCGCCGCGATGGTCGCTGCAGGGAGCCGCTCGTGACTGCCCGCAGATCCCATCGCCTCGTGGGGTGTGCGGGGCTCGTCGCACTGGGTCTACTGAGCGGCTGCACGAGCCTGTCCGGACTGGGTGGCAACTCCCAGTACGCCTGCGGCGCACCCGAGGGCGTCAGTTGCCAATCGGTCTCGGCCACCTACGCCCAGGGCCCACGCGGTGCCAAGGAAGGTGCCGCCGCCCCGGCCTCAGGCGCCGCAGTGCCCACAGACTTCAAGACAGTTCAACGCGCGCCCTCCGCAGGCACTGCCGCCCCGCTGCGAACCCCGCCACGCATCCTGCGGCTTTGGTTCAAACCGTGGGAGGACGCGGACCGCGATCTGGTCGACCAGGGCTATGTGTACGTGCAGGTCGACCCCGGGGGCTGGCAGTTGGAGTCCTGGCAGCGTCAGGTGCGCGAGCCCTACCGGCCGCTTCGCGCGCCACGTCCGGTCCTAGGGGCCAGTGAAGCCGCATTGCCCGCGGAGCCGAGCCCCGCACAGGGGATGGTGCCCGCCACGCAGGCAGCACCTTTGACCCACACCACCCCGCAGCGTCCCTGATCGGAGTCTTCCATGTTGGATCTTCTGTCCCCCGAGTCATCATCCCCGACCGCCACACTCCCCCAGTTCGCCTCCTGGCTCCCCTACCTCGCCTACCTGCGCGACGAGCAACTCTTCGTCAACCGGCACGGCTTGGGCTTCATGCTGGAGGTGATGCCGCAGTGCGGCGCCGATGACCGCATGGTCGAGGTGCTGCTCTCGCTCTACGCCAACTGCCGCCCAGGCACAGGCATCCAGTTTCATTTGTTCGCCTCGCCCCATGTGGGCGCTCAACTGCGCCGCTACGCCAACCTGCGCATTGAGGATGCCGACCAAGTCCAGGCCGCCAGGCATTGGGGCCGGCCAGCCCGCAATCAGAACCTGTTTCGCAAGCTCGCCCGTCAACGCGTAGGCTACCTGCTGCGCGGTGCCCACCACCCCATGACCAGTGGGTTTCACTACACCGTGCGTGACTTTCGCCTGATGGTGAGTGTGAGTGTGCCCGGTGACGCCTCCGACCTCACCCAGCGCGATGACCTGCTCAATCTGCGCGAGTCCACCGCCTCGACCCTGCGCGCCGCCTCGCTGCCCAACCAGGTCTGCAACGCCGCTGACCTCATCAACTGGTGCGCGCTCTTTTGCAATGCGGACCGCATGGCGCAAACTCAGACCGAGGACGTGCACTATGACGATGGCCGCGAGATTCGCGATCAGATCATCGACTTTGACACCCTGCAAGAAGCTCACCCCGCTGGCATCCGGCTCAAAAAACACGGGATGGCTCAGGAGCTGGAGGCCCGGTTTTACTCGATCAAATCGTTTCCTGAGCGCTTTGCCCTGTGGCAGATGGGCTCGCTCATTGGGGACTTGATGCAGCCCGCACTGCAGTACAGCGCCCCGTTTTTGCTGACCCTGGGCGTGATGGTGCTGGATCCCAACCAGACCCGCTCTGTCGTGGTGGCCAACCACTTGCGCGCTAGCCAGAACGCGCGCAGCAAGCTCGCCGAGGCCATGCCCGACACCCAGAAGAAGCTGCAGGACTGGAATGCTGCGGCCCAAGCCCTGGACGTGGGTGGCAATCTCGTGAGCCTGTACCACCAGCTGGCCCTCTTCACCGCACCGGAGAAGGCCACCTCCGCTTTCGAGGCTGCACAGGCCATCTGGCGCGGTCGAGGCTTCACGCTCAACGCCGACATCTACATGCACCGGCAAGCCTTGCTGGCCAGCCTGCCGATGACCTTGTCGCAGCCGTTTCACAAGGACTTGGTGAAGATGCGCCGGGTGTCCCGAAAGGCGCAGGCCAACGCCATCCACCTGGCTCCCCTGGTGGCGGAGTGGCGCGGCACGCGCACGCCCGTGCTCATCTTTGGCGGGCGGCGCGGGCAGCTCACTTCGCTCGACCTCTTCGACAACGACCTGGGCAACTACAACGCCGCCGTGATCGGTGCACCTGGCTCGGGCAAGTCCTCCCTGCTCAACGAGATGGCGTGGTCTTACCGTTCCATTGATGCCAAGGTCTGGATGCTGGACCTTGGGCGATCCTTTGAGAAGCTGTGCCGCAAAGCGCAGGGCACCTACATCGAGTTCAAGCCCAGCGTCGACATCTGCATCAACCCCTTCACCCACATCGTCGACATCTTGGAGGACATCGACATGCTCGTGCCCGCCATCTCCAAGATGGCCGCCATGCAGCGGCCCTTGGAGGAGGTCCAGTACCGAGCCATCTCGGTCATGGTGTTGAAGCTCTTCAAGCGCTTTGGGTGCGACCTGACGATCACCGCGCTGCGCGACGAGTTCAAGACCGGCACGATAGAGGAGCTGGGAATCAAGGACGACTCGCGCATCAAGGATCTTGCCCTGCTGCTCAACCCCTATGCCCGAGGGGGGCAGTACGAGCGCTTCTTTGAGGGGCGCTGCAACATCGACTTCAGCAACGACTTCATCGTCATCGAGAACGAGGAGCTCAAACGCCGCCCCGATCTGCACGCTGTCGTCAATATCTTGTTGCTGCACCGGATCACGGGCGACATGTACCTCACGCGCAACCGGCGCAAGGTGCTGTTCATTGATGAGCTCAAGCAGCAGCTGGGTGACATTGGCGCCGATGATCCCATCAAGGCCGCCGTGGTGGAGGAAGCTGCGCGTCGGGCCCGCAAGTACGGCGGCAGCCTCGTCACCGCCACCCAGGGTGCCGACGACTACTACGGCTCGGCCCAGATGGAAGCAGCCTTCAATTGTTCGGACTGGGTGTTTTTGCTGCGCCAGAAGCCCGAGTCCATCGAGATGCTTCAGCGCAAAGGACGCCTGAGCATTGATGAGGCCAAGAAGCGCCTGCTCAACTCGCTGCGGATTGAGCCCGAGGTGTATGCCGAGATGTATGTCTGCTCGCCTATGGGAGAAGGTGTCGTGCGCAACATCCTCGACCCCGCCACGCACTTGCTTTTCTCCAACAAGCTGGAGGACAACGCGCCACTGGATGAGCTGCGGGCCCAGGGCCTGTCCATTGACGAGGCGATTGAGCGGCTGCTGCAGCTGCGGGGGGTTCAGACATGAGTCCGCACACCCGACGTCGCGCCCTGCTCTTCACCCTGTTGTCTTGCACGCTCAGTGTGGCCCTTGGTGCGGTGGGCTTGACTCTGTATCACCGCCAGGTCATCGCACCGCAACAGCGTCTGGGCTTGGTCGATCTGGCCGAGGTGTATCGCCTGAAGGAGGCGGAGTTCACTCAACGGCTGACGCAGGCCCGGGGCGAGGAGGACCGTCAGGCGGCATTGCTCGGTGCACAGCGCTTTGCAAGCCGCCTGCCGCAAGCCCTTAACGAGTTGCCTCAGCACTGCAGCTGCCTGGTGTTACTGCGCCAAGGCGTCGTGGGCTCACCTCACAGCCTGGATCTGACGCCCTTGCTGCAACAACTGCTGGAGTCACCATGAGACCGCTATGGGAGTATTTCCTGCGCCTGCGCGATCACGGAGTGGCGCTGTCACTGCTCGCGCTGATCTGGAGCTTGGCCGTGGTGCGCTTGTTCGTCGACCCCACGCCGCGCATCCCGATCGTCCTCAATGTCACGCCCAGCCTGCCGTACCACGTGGCCGTCCTGTCCCCGGCCTTGCCCGTGCTCCAGCGCGGCGACCTGGTGGTCTACGCGTTTGAGGGCGAAGCCACGCTGGCCTACCCCGGCCTGCTCGGGCAACCCCTGTTCAAGCGCGTGGTGGGGCTGCCCGGGGACAGGGTGAGTGTTCGCGAGGGAATCGAGGGCGCCGAGATTCAGCTCAACGGTGAGCTTGTGGGAGTCGCCAAGCCGCTCACCCGCCATGGGGTGGTCTTGAATGCGATTGCCCCCGGGGTGATCCCTGCGGGCCACTACTACGTGCAAGGCATGCACCCCGACTCCTTTGATTCCCGCTACCGCCAAAGCGGGCTGGTGCGTGCCGGTCAGGTGCTCGCTCTGGCGCATCCGATTTGGTGAAAGGAACACTTATGAAGACGCTTATTGTCTGCCTTGGACTCGCCCTCGGTGTTGGAGTCGGGATCGGTGTCAATGCAGCACCCATTGCGGGGGAGATGCCCCTGACAGAGTACCTCGCCCTGCTCGGCCAGATCGCACCCGCCGCCCAGGATGGGGGCATTGCCTATAGCCGGGCGCATGAGCTCAAGTGCAAAGCGCCTTTGAGCTCGACCCAGTTGCGCCGCGCCATCTCTGAAGGCTCAGGCGACCCGCTGCTGTGGCAGATGATGCGCGCCGCCCATGCGCGTGACAGCGCTGCTTTGGCCCAGTTGGGGCCACAAATCCAATGCGGGGGACGGCCATGAAGCAGTACCTGGCCCTCGCGTTGATCTACCTTGCTTCCGCCCATCCGGCTTGGTCCCAAGACCTCGGAACAATAGGCCCCACCTACACGATTGCAGAGCCTGAGCTGCTGGGGCAAATCAAAGCGCGCCTGCAGTCCCTGATGAGCTCCAGCGAGTGGCCCCGCCTGCAAGCGCAGGCCCAGGACCGCTTGCGCCAGGCGGTGCACCAGCCGCCTGCGCTGGCCCTCGCCCGCACGCGCACGCCGCGCAGCTTCACCTTCGATCCCAGCATCACCGTCGAGCGCAACTTGGTCGATGCGCAAGGACGACTCATTCACCCCGCTGGCACCCGCATCAACCCGCTGTCTGTGGTGAGCCTGTCCAAGCGCCTGGTGTTCTTCGATGCACGCGATCCCTCGCAGACGCTGTTTGTGGAGCGTTTGATTCGCCAAGACACCCATGCCTTGACGCGTTGGTTGCCGGTGGCCACGGGAGGCTCTCCCACCGAGCTGATGAAGCGCTGGGGCCGCACGGTCTACTTCGACCAGCAAGGCCGCCTGACACAACGCCTGGGCATCACCCAGGTGCCCGCCCTCGTTCGCCAAGATGCGCTCAAGCTGCGCATCGAGGAGGTCCAGCCATGAGACTGCGGCAAATCCTGGCTGTTTGGGTGGTGCTGGTGGTGGGCTGGGGAGGTGCTCAGGCACAAGCCCCGGGCCAAGGCAGCTGCGCCGGACGATTCTTGAACCCGCTGACCGACATCTGCTGGAGCTGCATGTTGCCGATCTCTCTGGGCGCCGGCCAGCTCGCCAACTTCGGCCCGCAGGAGGACAACGACAACCCCGCCGCACCACTTTGCACGTGTCGGGTGAACCCCATCGTGGGCCTGTCCATCGGGTTTTGGGAGCCGGTGCGACAGGTGGAGGTCGTGCGCCGGCCGTATTGCTTCCCCACCCTGGGGGGCATTGACCTGAGCGCCGGGCTGCCCGCCCCCGAAGGGGCTCGCTTCACACATTCGGAAGGCGATGGCGACGGCGGCAGCTTCTACCAAGCCCACTTCTTTCTCAACCCCGTTCTGTACTGGCTGGGGGTGGTGACAGACTTCCCGTGTCTGGAGCGCGGGGCACTGGATCTGGCCTACATGACCGAACTCGATCCTCTGTGGGCGGATGACGAGCTGTCGGTGATCTTGAGCCCAGAAGCACTGCTCTTTGCCAACCCCATTGCCGTGGCCGCTTGTGCGGTGGACTGCGTGGCGGCGACAGCTGGGTTTGGGTTTCGGGAGATGTTCTGGTGCGCGGGCTGCCAAGGGGGGCTCTATCCCCTCAATGGCCGCGTGCCCTACCACCTGGGCGGCGTGCGAACGGCCGAGCTGATCGTGCAGCGCCTGCTGGCCAAGATGCACCGCGAACTCATCGCCTGGGGCTGGCACGGCCAGGCGGGACTGTGCGGCCCGTATTTTCTGCCCGTCATGGACAAGCAGGCCTACAAGGCCGAGCTCACCTACCCGATCCCCGCCACCGAACAAGACCGTGGCCGCTGCTGCCAGCCCCTGGGGCGCAGCACCCTTCAATGGGGTGCCGGCAAGGAGTACCCCGTGAGGGGTGAGGACTTCAGCTTTCTGCTGTTTCGCAAAAGGAATTGCTGTGTTGGCTTCTGACTTCAACCCTGTATGGCGCGGGCTGGGCATGCTCATGGCCTCGCTGCTGAGCTTGTGCGCCAACGCTCAGCGCATTGAGGCGCTCCCGCAAGCTGCGCCATCGGCATCCGCCCCGCTGGACCTGGGCGCCCTGGCAGAGCGCTTTGCGCATTCCCAGTCCAAGCCCGACACCACGCCACGGCTGAGGATTCTTATCAGCCTCTCCATGCCTCAGGCCACTTTGCTGCGCTTGGGTGAGCAGGCCCAGCGCAGTGGCGGCGTTCTGGTTCTGCGCGGCTTAGTGGAAGGCTCACTCACACGAACCGTGGCCCGGCTTCATGAAGTGTTCGGCGCCCAACTGCCAGCCATCCAGATCGACCCACAGAGTTTTGAGCGCTTTGGCGTCCATCAGGTGCCCAGCTTCATCGTGACCCAGGGCGAGCTGCCCAAAACCTGCTCGGATGACAAGACCTGTGCCCAGTTGCCCGCGCCGACCTTTGTCAAAGTGACTGGAGACGTGAGCTTGGACTACGCCCTGACCCATATGGCGAGCCACTCACGCGCCTTGGCCCCAGCCGCACGGTCCATATTGAGTACGTTAAACCGTCGCCCAGAGGCGTCAAGGAGCGCGCCATGACACCTCGTCGCCAGTCCGTGATCGCGCTGATGTGCGCAAGCCTTCTGAACACTGTTTTTAATGCCTCCCTGGCTCAAGCCCAGTCTCCCGCTGCCCAGGCCCATGCGCAAGGACTGGCGACAGGCCAAGCCAACAACACGGCAGTCCGGGGCGGCATCACCACGCAAGCCGCCAGCCAAGTCGTGCCGGGCTATGGCACCCCCGCACCGCAGACTCAGCTCTATGGCCAAGGGGATTTGCGGGCCAACGCCCGTGGCCAACTCGCCGCCTGCGCCACCCAGCCTCCCCAGCAGCGCGACCCCGTGTGCGCCGCGCTGCTGGGTGCACAGACCTCCGCGCAAACGCCTCGCCCAGGGCTGTCTGCCAACGACCCCGCCGTGCTCGCTGCGCGACGGATTCAAGACAACCCCCGCATGAGCTTGGGCGACATGAGTCGCCTCTACAGCTCCTGCCGTGTGCAACAGGCCACGACACCGAGCACGGAGCAGCGTGCGTGTCGTCGCGTCCTTCTCGCAGATGGCGCCACCTCCGCTGCCAGCGCAGGAAACCACACCACCCTGTCCTGCTCAAGGCGCCTTCGCGTCAGCGTCCAGCGCCAGCTCAACTGCACACCCGGTCAATGGAGCGCTCAGGCACAAGGCAGTGGCCATGAACTGGCCGCCCAATGCCGACCCGAGCCGCTGCCGCAGAGACTGCGCCTCAGTGGCTTGGGCTATGCCCCCCAGTTCTTTGACCTCAACCTGGATCAAGCCCTGACGGCCCCCCGTGCGCTGGTGCGCTTGGCCACCGGGGAACAGCTTTGGCTCTTTGAGCAGCGCTGTGCCGGTGACGCCTGCACCCTGCGCATGCTGATCGAGCCACGCGATCTTTGCTCAGAGCGCATCAATTCGGACAGCGAGTGCACCGCAGCCCCCTCCCCTTTCACCGCCAACGCCAGCGGATTTGGCTTGTCCAGCCAGGGTGCGACCTACCCCCAACTCAGTCTGTCGCTCACCCGTCACCATGAGCACATCACCACCACCGACAGCTGGGAAGACGAGTGTGCGGGCATGGGCTTGGAGACAGGGCGCTGCCAACGAGCTGGGCCCGAGGTCTGCGCTGAAGGCCCGGGGGGTCGGAGCGTCGACGGCATCAATTTGACCCGCAGTTGCTGGCGGTTTGAGACACCCCTGCGTTGTGACACCTCTGCCCCCGCTGGCGCCACACCCAACGCGGACACTGCGCCAGATGATTGCCTGGCCTTGCAGCGCAATGGCTGCACCCTCAACAGCCAGACCTGTCTGCAAACCTACCCGGACGGCCGCTGCCGACTCCAGGAGTCACGCTACACCTGCCCCACCCCCAGCACCACCCAAACGCAGGTCTCCGACTGCCCCACGGGCGAGTTCTGTGTGGGGGAGAGCTGCTTCAACACGCGGTACGCCAATGACGCCGACTTCCCCCGGACCATGTCCCTGATGGAAGCCGCCCGAGAGGCTGGCATGTACCTCGACACCGACCGCATGGAGGTCTTTCAGGGCGAGGCAAATCGCTGCCGCAACCGGCTTCTCACCAACTGCTGCAGCACCGACTCCGCGGGTGCAGACATGAGCAATCAGCGGGTGTTTGGCTTGGGATCCAAGCTCGTCTTCGACATCCTCATGAACGCGCAAAACCGCGCCTTCGTCTATGCAGGCATCTCCGCCTTGCTCACCGGCTCAGCGTTCCAGGGCACCTTCACCACCTACGGGGTGAGCGTGTCCTTCAACGGGGCGGTGATGCAGGAGGGCTTGAGCATTGTCTACATGGGCGACACTGTTTGGATCGCCTATGACCCCTGGACACTGGCCATCGTGGTCATCTTCCTGGTCGTGATGGCCGCCACATCGTGTGATGAGGAGGAAGGTCGGCTCGCCCTCAAGGAAGGCGCTCGCCTGTGCCACACGGTTGGCAGTTACTGCTCCACCTGCCTGCGGGTGCTGGGTCGCTGTGTGTCCTGCATCACCCGCACCAGTGGCAAATGCTGCTTCAACAGCATGCTCTCGCGCATCGTCAACGAGCAGGGTCGCGGGCAGATCGGCAAGTCCTGGGGCAGCGCGGAGACCCCCGACTGCTCGGGCTTCACCGTGGGGCAGCTCCAGCAATTGAACTTCGCCGCCATGGACCTGAGCGAGTTCTATGCCTCGATCATGGCCGCCTTGCCGCCCACCACAGACGCCGTGAACGCCCCCGGCGTGGAGCGTGCAAGGCGCTGCGTTGCCCAGGGAGGTTGCCCATGACGCCCATCCAACGTGGGCTCCTCATGGTGGTGCTCACCACCTTGGTTCTGCCCAGTCACGCCCAGCCCACAGCCACAGTGACGCCACAGAACCTTCGCTCGCTCCTGATTCAGGCCCTGTCCAACCCCAAGGGCGAAGCCCATGCTGTCCTCAGTGGCCCAGAGGCGCAGGCGCTGCAGAAGCGGTTTGGCGCAAGCAGCGCGCTGCGCATTGACGTTCGCACCCTCAAGCGCTTCGCCCAACCTGGGTGCGCTCGGCTGGAGGTGACATTCACCCAGGACGAGGTGCACCTGCCCGACGCACCCGGGCCCAAGACCCAATCCGTGGCCTTCAGCCTGAACTACTGCCTGGATGGGCGAGCACCGCAGGCCACGTCATGAACGCACTCCACCTGTACATCATTCACCTCCTGGCCGCATGCGCCCTTTGCATCAGCACCGCACACGCCCAGCCGGATGAGACTGCGAGCCCCTACTGGTCAGACCGCTGGCGAGGTTGGCATTTCTATGAAGATCCTGTGCCAGTGCTCTCTCCCCCAGCCGCCACCCCGACGCCTGAGCGCCTGCCGCCTCGCCGAGCACCGCCAAAGGACAGCAAGCCGCCCGAAGTCCAAGCCTTCGAGCGCCTGCAAAAGACGCTGGAGACCCAGCGCCAGATCGCCATCATGCGGCCCACTGCCGACAACGTCCTGCGCTACATGACTCTGGAGGCACAAGTCGTGCAGCAAGCCTCCGCCTTCGCCGACATGGCCCGCCGTGTGGCTTGGCGCCATCCCCAACTCGACCCCAGCCTGGAGGGCCGCCCCGTCAACGCCCAGGCCCTGGAAGTGTTCGACAAGGTTCAGTCCCAGGATCGCACCCGCGTGGTCTCTGGCCTGGCCAAAGACCACGCCCTGATCTTCTTCTTTCGGGGCGACTGCCCCTACTGCCATGCCTTCGCCCCGGTCCTGCAGGCCTTTGCGCAACGCTTTGGCTTGAAGGTCTTGGCGATCAGCTTGGACGGTGGGCGTCTGGACGGGTTTGCCGACATCCGACCCGACAACGGCATCGCCCGCAATCTGCAGGTCGCCCAAGTCCCCGCCCTCTTCCTCGCCCAGCCCTTTAGTGGGCAGATCACCCCCGTTGGCTTTGGCGTCATGTCGGAGTCCCAGTTACTCGAGCGCCTGGCCCTGAGTCAGCAAGACCCTGCCCCGGCCCCGCTGTCTCAAAGCCCGTTGCATCAAAGCGTCGCCACCACTGCCATGTTGCCCTGAAGGAGCCCCCCCATGCACATCCCAACCCTCAAATTTCTGAGCACCAGCCTGATCATCGGCACCCTCAGCTGTGCCCATGCGGCCGACCTCAATGCCGAGGTCAACCAGATGTTCAACAACCTGGGGGCGGTGGGCAACCTGACCCAGCCCGGGGCATTCCGTGGCCAGACCTACAACACGTATACCGGCGGCAGCTTCGTCATGCGCTCGCCCAACAAGGTCTATCAACTGGCCGCCATTCAGTTCCCCACAGCCCGTGCGGGCTGCGGCGGCATTGATGTGTTCGGCGGCTCTTTCTCCCACATCTCCTCCCAGGAGTTCATGAGCATGCTGCGCAACATCACGGCAGCCCTGCCCGGGATTGCGTTTCAGCTGGCGTTGGAGTCCGTCTCACCCCTGCTGGGGGGCCTGAGCAAATGGGCCAAGGGCCTGGAGACCTGGATCAACAACGCCCGCATCAATTCCTGCGAGACCGCCAAGGCCCTGGTCAGCAATGCGGCGGAGGCGAGCGGGTTCAGCAGCCAGGAAGCCTGTGCCGACTTGGCGGTGCAGATGGGAATGGAGGCCGACCGTGACGCCGCACGGCGGCGCTGTGCCACCGAGCGCGGCGGCATTCTGGCGCAAGCCCGCAACTCCACCGATGCCTCGGTT
This sequence comes from Burkholderiales bacterium, assembly GCA_031374415.1. Taxonomy (GTDB): domain Bacteria; phylum Pseudomonadota; class Gammaproteobacteria; order Burkholderiales; family Burkholderiaceae_C; genus CANHBY01. Next base: position 3,002 of record JANMGB010000051.1, on the reverse strand, counting down.
CGCGCCAAGGCCCCCTTTGTGGGCAACCTTACCTGGGCTGCCTTGCAACGTGTCTCCACGCTGGACGATCCCGAACGCGAGCTGATCATGAGCCTGGTGGGCACCGTCGTGTTTCATTCGGAGGAAGCACAACGCGACCCCGACCCCCTGGCGCCTTCCATCACCTCGATCAGCCAGCTGCTGTATGGCCAGGGCGCGCAAGGCGCAGGTGGCACGGTGATCCAGCACCTGTTGCGCTGCGATGAATTCACCCGTTGTGAGAACGTGCGACTCGACCCCAACTACACCCACACGCCCTTCACCACGCGAGTAGAGACCTTGATGCGCTCCATTGCCCAGCACATCAGTGAGCGACAACCCTTTGCGGATTCCTCTGCCGAGGTCGGCTTCGTCAACCAGACCTCGGAGCCCGTTTACCGGATGCTGTCGATAGGCACCAGCATCCCTAACTCGGGAATAGCCGAGAGCCTCATCAACCAATACCGCGACGTGATTGCCGCGGACTACGCCCACGTGTTCCTGGAGCGCAACCTGAAAGTGGCCCTCGCGGCCTTGGCCAAGGACTTCAACCTCAACCAGGCCCAGCGTGAACAGCTGAACCTGATCCGGCTGCGCGCCCAAGCCATGCTCACCCAGATCGCCCAGGAAAAGTCGATCCTGTATCAGAAGGTCGGCTCCTACCGCGCGGTGGCCGCTCACATGGAGCAACTCGAGCGCTCACTGCGCACCAGCCTACCGCAACACGTCATGGACATGCTGGGCCAGCAGGCCGCCTACATGGCCCGCTGAACCCAGCCCTCTGAACACCGTCTGTCGGACCTCCAGCCATGTGGGAAATCTACGCCTACTTCAACACCGAGTCCCTCGTCGGGCTGCTCAACGCGGCTGCCGCCATCCATGCCTCCGGCGACTACGCAGCAGCCCTGGCTGCGGTCGTCTTCTGCGGCTTCCTGTCGGCCCTGTTTGCTTACGCCTTCGCGCCGGAGAAGCTACAAGGCTGGCAGTGGCTTGCCAGTGTGTGCCTGGTCTACAGCCTGCTCATCCTGCCCCGCGCCACCGTGGGCGTGGTCGACCGAACCGGCAGCTCATCCGTGCGCGTGGTGGACAACGTGCCACTGGGTCTGGCCGCGTTTGCGAGCCTGACCAGCACCATTGGCCACACCCTCACCCAGTTGTTCGAGACCACGTTCCAGGTTTTACCGGGGACGGGATCGTTGCCCGCTGAGCTGAGCTACCAGCGCAACGGCTTGCTGTTTGGCAACCGCCTCATCCGCCACACCCACAACGTGGTGTTCCCAGACCCCAGCTTGCGGACAGACCTCGTCAACTACCTGCTCAACTGCACGCTGTTCGATCTGGGGGATGGGCACATCGACCCTGGCGTGTTTGCCCGCAGCGACGATGTGTGGTCCCTCATGGGCGACCCCAACCCCGCCCGCTTCACCACCGTGATGCGAGCCGGTCAGACGGATGTCGAAACCTGTCCTGCCGTCTACAGAAACCTGAACACCCGCATTCCAGCCCAAGTGGAGCGGATTCAGGGCAAGCTAGCGTTCCAGCTAAACCCCACCCTTCCCGCTGCAGCGGCTGCCGCCGTCATTGCCCCGCAGATTCAACAGGCCTATCTCAAGAACCAACTGGCCCAGGGCGCCAGCACGGCCTCCTCGCTCATTCTGCAAAATGCCATGCTCAATGCCATTGGTGACGCAGGCGGTGTGGCCTCACAGCGCTCCAACGACCCCGCAGCCATGGTGCTGGGCATGGGACGCGCACAGGCACTCGCTCAGCAAAATGCCGCCTGGCTCACTCAGGGCAAGCTCGCCGAGCAAGCCCTGCCTGTGCTGCGCAATGTGCTCGAAGCCTTGGTGTTTGCGCTCTTTCCGCTGGTCGTGCTCATGATGATGCTCACCAGTGGCCGCCAGACGCTGATCCTGCTCAAGGGCTATGTGAGCCTGCTGATCTGGATTCAACTCTGGCCACCGCTGTATGCCGTGCTGAACTATATGGCGACCATCTACGCGGCCCAAGACCTCGCTGCGGCAGCCGACATGGGCGGTCTCAAGGGACTGTCCTTGCAAACCTCGTCCACCATCTACGCCAGAGCCCTGGCTGGCGAAGCCGTGGTGGGTTACCTGACCCTCAGCATCCCCCTCATCGCCTGGGCCATCGTTCAGCGCCTGGAGTCGCTTGGCAACACCCTCGGCCTGGTCTCGGGCCTGCAAAGTAGCGTCGGCGGCAGCACATCCAGCGCCGCCAGCGGCAACACCAGCCTGGGCAATGTGAGTCTGGATCAGCAGCAACTCTCGCCCAACCGCACCTCCTCCTTCATGCAGTCTTTGCAAAACGACGTTAGCGGCAACACCTTCAGCACCAACCAACTCAACGGCACCACGGCGGTCAGCGTGTTGCGCAACCAAGGCTTCGCATCAAGAGTCGTCTCGGTCTCGGCCTCACAGCAAAACATGAGCGAGGCCAGCCGACAGGTCGACGCCACACGCACTGAGGCCCTCTCCGCAGCGCAGGAACGCTCAGCCATCGTCAGCGAAGCGTACTCCCGTGGCGTGAGTCAGATGAGCTCCTGGAGTGAATCCAAGGGCACCACACGCAGCCAGTCGGACGAAGTGGGCGAGCGCGTGGCGCAGCTGGACGCCATCACACAAAACGTCTCCGAGCGCACAGGGCTGTCGCGAAGCGAAGCGGCGCGCATTGCCTTCAACGCACAGGCCAAGCTGGGTCTGACCCTGCGCGTCAAAGACCCCAAGCCGCCCCGCGAGGGCTACCACGACCCCGACGACTATGAGCGTGAAGACGATGGCGAGCCAGGCAAGAGCAGCTGGACCTTTGCGGGCAGCGGTCTCAGCGCCGACGCGAGCGTCGGCAAGACATATCAGGCCTCGCTGACGCAAGAAGAGCAGCGTGTCATGGGCGCCATGAGCAGCGAGGAGAGTCAGGCGTTCAAGCAATTCTCCGACCGCCTTTCACGCGACGCGAGTTGGCAAAAC
>JANMGB010000035.1:0-2528 GCA_031374415.1 Burkholderiales bacterium | reverse complement strand
ACGGTTTAGGTTTCGGTTTTTCTCAAGTAGCATAGCTCAGGTGCAGGGTTATCCACGGGGCTTGCCTGTGGACAGCTCGCTGCACCATCCAGTGCACAGAGCGGGCTGTCCACAGGTGCGAAGCACCCGGTGGGTAACCCTGCACCTGAGCTATGCTACTTGAGAAAAACCGAAACCTAAACCGTCCGTGGAACTGGGGCAAGTCCACCCAGTTGCGCAGGGGCTCGATGTCGCGCGCGGTAGCGACCACACGCCAGTCGGAAAGTGCCGGGTTCGTCAGAAGCTGGCCGAGCAAGTCGGTCACGATCGCGCGCTGTTCCAGCGCGATACGGTCCAGGCCATCGATGAGCATCGTGGCATGACCGGTGGCCGCTACCTCCACGAGCAGCGGCTCGATCGATGTCGTCGCCAAGCCCATCGCACGGGCATGCTCCGACCAGCTACGGCCAGAGAGCCGGTTGGCGGTGAGGAACAATGTGGTGCAACCGGCGGCCAGCTCTTGCACCAAGCCACGTAGTAGTACCGTCTTGCCAGTGCCGGGTAGGCCTTTGATCAGCGTCAGACGGTGGGCCGCCATCTGAGCGCCGAGCTGGTCGCGTAGCTCCTGGCGCTTGAGGTGCGTGCCCCCGATGTCGTCGGCCTGCTGGTCGAGCCAGTGGCGCGTGCTGTCGCGCAGAGTTTGCACGTCGCCGGCGAACGCGGGCGCCCCCGTGAAGCGCCAGCCGGCCAGCGCGCGCACCAGCGTTGCGCGGGTGTGCACGGCGCTGCGGCCCGCGCCATCGCGAGCGAACTGGCGCAGCAAATCCCACAAATTGCCTGCGCACTCCGCTTCCCCCGGAGCCAGCGCGCGCTGCAGGCTGACAATAGCCTCGGCTTCGCGCGTCGAGCCGGCGTGAAGGAAGTCAAACTGGATCAGCACCAAGTGCGAAAACAGGCGGTATAGCTGGTCGTCGGATAGCTGTGCGCCGATGTCCTGTGGAACCTTTCGAACCGCTTCGACCACAGCGCGGTGAGTTGCCGAGGCGCTCCCGCCTTCGACAAACCGTTGCATGAAGGCCGCAGTTGTGTCGGAAGCACGAGCCCATTCGCACACGGTCGCGAAAGCTCGGTACTTCTCTTGCGTCACCGACCCCGTGACCGCTCCGACACGGTCCATGTGCTCGCGAAAGTCGGGCTTCTGCAACGTCTGCCAACTATGCTGGATCACTTCTCGGAAGTCGCTGTTGTTCCTCGCCGCCGAGATCGTGAGCGAACGTTTGACCTGCAGCGATAGCCGCATGACCGTGCCGTCCGCCAAGGAGGCGGCATCGATGATGACATCGTCAAGCGGTTCGCGAAAGTCGGACTGCTGCTGTGCGACCCGCTGAACGACCCTCCTGTCGAGGGCCTCCGCTGTCGTGCCGCAGACCATAGCCGCGAGGTAATGCGCCGCGACCGCGTCCTCGTAAGTAAATCCGGCACCGCCGGTGAGTTCAGGCGAAGTCATGCTTTGTCCGTGCGTCTCGTCTGATTGTCATCGCCACGCTAGCAAGGTTCTGTCGTACATGGACGACCCCGGTTTGCCAAGTCTTCAATTCATGATGGTTTAAAGGTAAAGATTGCACCCGTACATTCAGACTTTGATTGCGACTTTAAGTCGCTGTCCCTGATGAGATTTGCTGGTTGGCACCTCAATCGCATTAAGCCAGTTTGGCGAAAATCGTTTCTATGGTAACTCTTCACATTCACCTCGCATCGTCGACTCTTCGCAAGGTCATCAAGCGCCTGCACTACCCGCTGGAGGGCATGCTTTTGTGCGTGCGCTGATATGCGTCCTACCCGTTGTAGTCTGCGCAATCTCGAGGAGATGATGGCCGAACGTGCGGTGATCGCAGCAATTCTCAATTCAAAATCCAGGTCACCCGACGATCTTGAAAGCGAGCGGTAAGTGTTTTTTGGTTTTGAGTCCATGCGAACTGAGCGGGGCGCAGATCACGAGCACCCAAGCGGCGGTAGACGCCAACCGCAACGCTCTGATCACGCCCAGGGTGGACAGGGTCGACCTGCAAAACCACAGCCAGATCAAAGGCAACGCCTTGGGTGTATCGCACAGCGCGGGCACCAAGGCGACTCAAGGCGACAAGGGCCAAACGGTCAAGACCGCCGCAGTAACGTACTCAGGGGGATTTGGCCACATCAAGGAGCATGGCTACAGCCTCAGCAAGGCAGGCGTGAGCGGCATGGCGGGGGATCCAGGTGCGCGCACCGGTGACGCCGCCACGGGTTTAGTGAGCTCATTTGATCAGGAAGAAGCACAGAAGAAACTGGCCGCACAGTTGGCCGTCACACAGGCCTTCAGCGCGGCGGCGCCAAAGGCGGTGGCCGAGTTTGCCGGCTGGCAGCAACTGCAAGCAACCCAACAGTTGCAAGGATTGTCCCAGGAGCCAGAGTCTGAGGCGCGAATCCGGATGACTCAAGAGGCCAAGGATCAGCTGGAGGGTTGGAAAGAAGGCGGCCGGTACCGCGTGGCGGCGCACACCTTGGCGGGG
>JANMGB010000377.1:0-1041 GCA_031374415.1 Burkholderiales bacterium | reverse complement strand
CAGCGCGTTGTCGAACTCATCGACCGCTTCGGCAAGCTTTCCGCTGCGCCTGAGGATGTCGCCGATGAGATTGTGGCTCTCGCCGCAGTCGGCATGTTCGTGCGGCAGCTTTGACCTCCTGATCGCGAGCGACTTGCGAGCGTGCTCGAGTGCCGCGTCGAGCTTGCCCTGCGCCTTGAGCACCTCCCCGATGTTGTAGTGGCACGTCCCGACGCGGGTGTCCGACTTCGCCCTCTCGTAGATTCTCAGCGCAGAGACGTGCTTCTCCGTCGCTTCGTCGAGCTTGTTCTGGTTCTTCAAGACGTTGCCGATGTTGACGAGAAACCCGGCAGCGTCTGCAGTCTCGCCTTTTGTTCGCAAAGCAATCTCGAGTCCGGTCGAGTAGTGCTCCATCGCCTCGTCTTCCTTGTCCTGCTGTTTCAGAATGATGCCCATGCGGTTGTGGCAAGCCGCGGTGTCTTTCTGGTTGCCGCCCGGCGCCTTGTTGAAAATCTCGAGCGCACACGAGCACATGGTCAGCGCCTCATCCAGTTGTCCCAGATGTTGAAACACCGCCGACAAGTTGACGGACAAGCTCGCCACGTCGGTGTGCTTGTCGCCGAGCAGCGACTTCTTGATCTTCAAGGCGGCCTCGTAGTGCGCCACTGCCGCATCGTACTTGGACGTAATATTTGCTACGCTGCCAAGCGAGTTCAACGCCATCGCCTCGTCCAAGCTGCCCTTGGCAGACAGAGACAGAGCACGTTGCGCAAACTTCTGCGCCAGCTCAAACGCTTCCGCCCTGTACAAACTCTCCGCCACACGCAACAACGCGACGACAACGTGCGATGCGACCACAAGCATGTCGGCGCGAAGCAGTTCGATCTGCACATGGCCGCCCCACTTCAACACCGCCTGATTGGTCTTCTTGGTCGCGCGAAACCGACTCTCCGCGAGACCTTGCAGCGCCAACTGGTTGCTCTCACACACAGCCTTGTGCGCCTGCGCATCAGCGACCAAGCACTTGACGCCGCAGTAACGCACACCGCAGCCGCACAGTTC
>JANMGB010000365.1:0-1696 GCA_031374415.1 Burkholderiales bacterium | reverse complement strand
CGACCTGTGCCGACGTCGAACACGTCGCTGTCGTTGTCGTCGTCGCCGTCGCCGTCGACGACGTCGAACTCGTCGTTGTCGTCGTCGTCGTCGTCGTCGTCGCCGTCGCAGTCGACGACGTCGAACTCGTCGTCGTTGTCGTCGTCGTCGTCGTCGCCGTCGCAGTCGACGCCGCCGTTCAGTGCCGTGTAGCTGACGACGTTGCGAGTCGGCGCGATGCGCGCTCGCTTTGAATCGGCGGGGTCGTCGTCGACGTTGCCGGTGCCGGCGTCGTTGTCGTCGCTGACGTTGATCGGCGTGCTCTTGTTCTTGCGCTTGAGGCCGCCGACCTTTGCCTTGCGCCGTCGCTTCGCGCCGCCGTTGCCGACCTTTGCCTTGCGCTTCGGCGCAGTCGTCGACGTCACCTTCTTCTTCTTGTCGGGTCGGCGCCACGCCAGCGGCCGCTCGCCCGTCAGCAGCAACGAGAGGCCAATCTGGATGAGGCTGAGCGCCGCCAGATAGTCCTTGTTGTGCTCGACGTCGTCGGCGTCGCACTTGGGGCAGCGCCAGTAGTGCACGTGCTTGGCGCGCGTGCGCTGGAGCTTCGTGCCGCAATGCGGACACAGCTGCGACGTCAGATACTCGTCCAGCACGAGCGTCTTGAAGCGCAGCGAGATCTGCTTGGCGAGCTCCTTGCCGGGCGCGGCCTTGTGGCCCTTGTGGTGCCGGCCAGTGCACCACGTCGGGTTGCCGATGCACACCAGGATGCGCTCTCGCATCTGCCGCGTCGTCCACGCCAGGCCGAGTGCCGTGCACAGCTTCTGCGCCGCGGCAAACGGCGCCTCGGCCGCCGAGCGCACGACGTGGTGGCGGTGCGCTCGGTGGCGGTGCGCGTCGCCGTTGACGGTGCGCTGGTGCGCGTCGGCGAACAGCGCGGCACTCGTCTCCTGCTGCAGCTGCGTGTACTTGACGAACGCCGCCGCGTCGATGACGCGCTGGCCGGCGCGCCCGGCGCCGTCGGCGCGCTGTTGCGCTGCCTTCGCGCCCGCCTCGGACACGCTCGGCTTGCCGTAGTCCTGCGACTTGCCGGCGACGCGCACCGACACGACCGCCAACTCGAGCTTCTGCAGCACGTGCTCGACGTGTGCGGGCGCGAGCGGCGTGTCGTCGGCCAGCTTGCCGACGTCGAAGCCGCGGTCCGTGAGCAGCTGTCGCGCACGCGCGACAACGCCCTCGTCAGAGCGATCATCGGCGCTCGCCCTAAACAGGCCAGCAACGATGAAAAGCCAGTCGGACTGGCCCGTGTCGATGCCTTCGACGACGGTCACGAGCAGCTGCTTCAGCGTGCCCCACGTCCGTGCGCCGCGCAGCACGCCGACGCGCAGCGCGCGCTCGTAGAACGCGCGGCGCGTCAGGTCGCGCGACGTCGCCAAGAAGTCGACCGGGTTGCGCTTGAGCAGCTCGGCGACGTGGTGCCCGAGGCCGCAATCGTCGTCGGCGTCGCCCGACGAGACCTTGGCCGGTTTGCTGTGCTCGAAAACGTACTTGGCGTTCTTCTCGCCGAAGCATCGCTGATCGAGCGCCGCGCGGAGCAACGGGCCTTTGTACGAGCCGTACTGCGGACCGACGAGAAAGAGCTCGCGCGTAATCGGCCGCTGCGCAGTTGGGTCGTCCTTGAGCGCCGCCTCGAGCAGCTTCGAGAGCGCGTTCGTCCCGC